>NZ_JBXASF010000010.1:0-225360 GCF_058809015.1 Caulobacter sp. GW821-FHT11A05
ACCCTCAACGCCATGCTCAGAGACAACAAGCCCTGGACACAGCTCACCGCTTAACCAAACACAGTTGCTCATCCGACGGCCTTCGGCCGCCACCTTCTCCCGACAAGCGGGAGAAGGATTCCGGATGAACTCACCACCCCTCAAACACCCCCATCCACCCCCCACACAACCACAACCCAACCCCCATGAAACCCCTACGCCACCGCCCCTGAAACCCCGCACGCCCCCAACACAAACCCCACACCAATTCAAACACTTACCCGCCGGCCCCCGCCCTTTTTGACCTTCCCCCTCCAATCTGCGGTATAATACCCCTGCCGCTTCGCTAGCGCCGCGGCCATCGGGGGGCTCTCGCCATGTTCGTCGGACACTACGCCGCCGCGCTCGCCGCCAAGGCCGTCGAGCCCCGCGCCCCGCTGTGGACCCTGGTCGCCGGGGCCCAGCTCATCGACATCGGCTGGGCCAGCCTGGTCATGGCCGGCGTCGAGAAGGTCCGGTTCAACCCCGACCTGCCGGGCAGTCCGCTCGAGCTCTACCACATGCCCTGGACCCACAGCCTACCGGCCGTGCTGGTCTGGTCCATCGCCGCCCTGGCCCTCTGCCGCTGGGTCCTGCGCCTGCCCTGGGGCGCCTGCGTCGCCGTCGCCCTGGTGGTCTTCAGCCACTGGGCCCTCGACTTCCTCGTCCACCGCCCCGACCTCGAACTCTGGCTCGGCGGCCCCAAGGTCGGCCTTGGCTGGTGGGACTATCCCGACGCCGAGAAGACCCTGGAGATGGGCCTCATCGCCCTGACCGGCGGCGCCTGGCTGTGGAGCCGCGGGGCCTGGGCCCGCTCGCCCTGGCCGGCCCTGGCCTTCATCGCCTTCCTCGTCGCCCTGCAGATCGTCGCCGGCCTGACCGTGCCAACCGGCTCCACCGTCGCCTACGGCCGCACGGCGCTGATCGTCTACCTGGTGGTCGTCGCCCTGGCCTTGCTGGCCGACCTCGGAAAACCCAAGCCCCAGCCAAGCTGAAACCGCATTACCAAGGTTTCACTCGACCTTGGACGCATCGGCGCCATTAGTAGTAGTCATGACTACTACCAACGACGCGCCCGAAACCGCCCTCGCCGGCCTCGGCTTCACCGACACCGAGGCCCGGGTCTACTGCGAGCTGGTCCGCACCGGCCCGGCCACCGGCTACCGCCTGGCCAAGGCCATCGGCAAGGCCCCGGCCAACACCTACCAGGCCCTCGAAGCCCTGGCCCAGAAGGGCGCCGTCCTGACCGAGGACGCCGAGGCCAAGACCTGGCGCGCCGCCCCGCCGGCCGAGCTGGTCGCCGCCCTCGACGCCGCCCACGCCCGCCGCAGCGCCGCGGCCCTGGACGCCCTGAGCCGTCTGCCCGCCGCTCCCAGCGACGCCCGCCTCTACGCCCTACGCACCCCCGCCCAGGTCTATGCCCGGGCCCGGGCCATGATCGCCGCCGCCCGCGAGGCCATCCTCTTCGACCTGTCGCCCGAGCCCTTCGAGGCGCTCAAGCCCGACCTCGAACGCGCCGCCGCCCAGGGGCTCACCGTCGCCGGCCTGATCTACGCCCCCTCGGCCACGTCCCTGACCACGGTCATATCGGCCGCCGCCGCCCTGGTCTCCGACCGCTGGCCCGGCCAGCAGGTCACCATCGTCGCCGACGCCCGCGAACAGCTGACCGCCCTCATCGCCCCCGGCGGCGAGACCCTGATCCAGGGCGTCGCCAGCGACAGCCCCTTCCTCGCCTGCCTGCAGCACAGCGGCCTGGCCGCCGAACTGCGCCTGTCACGCACCGCCCCCGCCCACGACCCCCTCGCCCACATCGCCTTGCTGGCCCTGCGTCCGCCCGGCCTGCGCGACCTCATCGGAGAAGCCGAATGATCCGCCTGACCACCCTCGCCGCCGTTCTGGCCTTCGCCGCCCTCCCCGCCCAGGCCGACGAGCTCTCCGACCTCAAGGACCGCTACATCGCCTGGCGCGGCGGCCCCGCCTTCCAGCGCGCCGTCGGCGTCGAGGCCGAGGGGACCGGCGCGGTCGGCGCCTATGGCGGCCCGGCCCACCGCTGGCAGGCCGGCGACCGCGTGCGCGAGCGCGTCGAGTTCGGCAGTCTGAGGACCGACGCCTACGTCGGCCCGGACGCCGCCTGGTCGGTCACCCTCAGCGGCCAGGTCGAGACCCCCTCCACCGCCGAACAGGCCGCCGCCCGCCGCAAAGCCCTGCTGACCTTCGACGACGCCCTGCAAGGCGAGGGGGGCGCCAAGGTCACCCTCGGCGCCCCCGAAACCCTCGACGGCCGCGCGGTCCAGGCCCTGCACGTCAGCTTCGGCGACGCCGACTGGTACGACCTGCTCATCGATCCCAGGACCGGCGAACTGGTCGCCCAGCGCCAGATGGAGGACCAGCGCCCGACCCTCATCCGCTACGCCGCCTGGCGAAAGGTCGAGGGCGTCCGCATGCCCTTCAAGGAAACCCAGCGCACCGCCGACGATCCCATCGCCCAGGCCCTGACCTTCACCCGCATGGACATCGATCCCCGGTTGGCCGAGACGACCTGGGCCCGTCCCGCACCAGTCCGGATCTACGCCTTCGACCAGGGCGCCAAACGCACCGAACCCACCGCCTTCGACTTCTACCTGGGCTCGCGCATCTACATCCCCGCCACGGTCAACGGCCAGGCCACCCACGTCCTGCTCGACAGCGGGGCCGAGACCACCGTGCTGGACAAGACCTGGGCCGAGAAGATGGGCATCAAGCCCAGCGCCGCCGTCGTCGCCGTCGGCACGGGCGGGCGCCAGGAGGCGCAGCTGGCCAGCGGCGTCACCGTCCGCATCGGCGCGCTGGAGCTCAAGAACATCACCGTCGCCCTGATCGACCTGGCGGCCATCGAAAAGATGATCGGCCGCCCCCTGCCGGTCATCCTCGGCAAGGAGGTGTTCAACGAACTGGTCGTCGACCTCGACTTCGAGGGCAAGACCATCGCCTTCCATGATCCCCAGGCCTTCCAGGCCCCGGCCGGCGCGGTCGAGACGCCGGTGATCATGGCGAACGGCATCCGCTCCGTCCCGGTCTCGGTCGAAGGCGCCCCGCCGGTCCAGTTCGACTTCGACATCGGCAACGGCGGCCCGCTGATCGTCTACTCCGCCTACTGGAAAGCCCACGGCCTGCTGGACGACGGCCGGGGCAAGTCCAAGACCCTGTCCGGCGCCGTCGGGGGCCTGCGCGAACAGCAGGTGGCCACGGTCCGCAAGCTGACCTTCGCCGGCGCGACCTTCACCGACATCCCCACCGTCTTCACCGACGACCGAGGCGAGAGCGCCGAGAGCAACCGCACCCTGGGCAACATCGGCCTGCCCATCCTGTCGCGCTTCAGGATGTACGCCGACTTCAGCCACGACCGGCTGTTCCTGCAGCCGACGGCCGAGATCGCCAGGCCCTTCCCCCGCGACCTGACCGGCCTGCGCATGCAGCCGGGTACGGAGAAGGCCAAGGTCCTGATGGTCGCCCCCGGCTCTCCCGCCGAAGCGGCCGGGATCAAGGCCGGCGAGGTCATCGTCGCCATCGACGGCGCACCACTCAAGACCGTGGGCCTGGCCGCCCTGCGCGCCAAGCCGGCGGGGACGGTGCTCAAGGTCACCACGGAGGCTGGCAAGACCTACGACCTCGTTCTGAAAGCCTACTACTGACCGGCCATCGCCAGCCACTCGTCCTCGGTCATCACTTCGATGCCCAGCTCGGTTGCCGTCTTCAGCTTGGAGCCGGCGCCGGGTCCGGCGACGACCAGGTCGGTCTTCTTCGACACCGATGACGAGACCTTGGCCCCCAGCGCCTCGGCCTGGGCCTTGGCCTCGTCGCGGGTCATCCGCTCCAGCGCCCCGGTAAACACCACCGTCTTGCCGGCCACCGCCGTGTCGGTCTTCGGCTTCTCGGCGTCCTGGACGGTCAGCTGGTCGTAGAGCCGCTGGACCATGCCCCGGTTGTGGTCCTCGGCGAAGAAGGCGGCCGCCGCCTCGATCACCGCGTCGCCGATCTGGTCCAGGGCGTCGAGCTCGGCCATGGCTTCGGGATCGCGCTCGGCCACCTTATCCATGGCGGCCAGGAACTCGGCCGCCGTGCCGTAGCCCCGGGCCATGACCAGCGCCGTCTGCTCGCCGATGTGGCGCACGCCCAGGCCGTAGATGAAGCGGTCCAGCGGAATGGTCCGCCGGCTCTCGATGGCCGCGAACAGGTTGGCGACGCTGGTCTCCCCGGCCCGCTCCCGATCCTTCAACTTCTTGAGCGAGACCTTGTCCCGCTCTTCCAGCAGGAAGATGTCGGCCGGCTCCTTGATCATGCCGTCATCGAAGAAGGCCTGCAGCTGCTTCTCGCCCAGTCCCTCGATGTCGAAGGCCCGGCGGGAGACGAAGTGCTTCAGGTGCTCGATCCGCTGGAACGGACAGGCCAGCTCGCCGGTGCAGCGGCGCACCACCGTCTCGGCCCCGCCGACCGTGGTCTCGCGCGCCAGCGGCGTCTTCAGGGGGCACGGACAATGGGTCGGGAACTCGAACGGCTCCGCCCCCTTCGGCCGCGCCTCCAGGATGGGGGCGACGATCTGGGGGATGACGTCGCCGGCCCGCTGGACGATGACCGTGTCGCCAACCCGCAGGTCCTTGCGGGCGATCTCGTCGCCGTTGTGCAGGGTGGCGTTGGTCACCGACACCCCGCCGACGGTCACCGGCTTCAGCCGCGCCACCGGCGTCACCGCCCCGGTGCGGCCGACCTGCAGGTCGATGGCTTCCAGCACGGTTCGGGCCTGTTCGGCCGGGAACTTGCGGGCGATGCCCCAGCGCGGAGCCCGCGACACGAACCCCAACCGCCGCTGCCAGTCGAGGTTGTCGACCTTGTAGACCACCCCGTCGATGTCATAGCCGAGGTTCGGCCGCGCCGCCTCCAGCGCCGCATAGGCGGCCAGCAGACCCTCGGACCCATGCACGCAGGTCGACTGCGGCGTCGTCTGGAAGCCCCAGCTTTTCAGCTTCTCCAGCGCCTCCCACTGGCTGTCGGCGAACTTCTCGCTGAGCAGGCCCCAGGCGTAGGCGAAGAACTTCAGCGGCCGCCTGGCGGTGATCATGCTGTCGATCTGGCGCAGCGAGCCGGCGGCGGCGTTGCGCGGATTGGCATAGGTCTTGTCGCCGGCCTCGGCGGCGGCGGCGTTGAGGGCGGCGAACTCGGCGTGGCCCAGATAGACCTCGCCCCGCACCTCGATCACCTCCGGCCAGCCGGAGCCCAGGAGCTTGTGCGGGATATCCTTGATGGTCCGCAGGTTGGCGGTGACGTCCTCGCCGACCCGGCCGTCGCCCCGCGTCGCCCCCTGGACCAGCACGCCCTTCTCATAGCGGATCGAGGCCGACAGTCCGTCGATCTTGGGCTCGGCGGTGTAGGCGATCGGCGTCTCGTCCAGCTTCAGGAACCGCCGGATGCGGCTGTCGAACTCCAGCGCGTCCTCGTCCGAGAAGGCGTTGTCGAGGCTGAGCATTGGCGTGCCGTGCGTCACCGGCGAAAACTGCTCGGCCCTGGGCGCCCCGACCCGCATGGACGGCGAGTTCTCGCGGATCAGGTGCGGAAAGCGATCCTCGATGTCGAGGTTGCGCCGCTTGAGGGCGTCGTAGTCGGCGTCGCTGATCAGCGGCGCGTCGTCCTGGTGATAGGCCAGGTCATGCCGGGTGAGTTCATCGGCGAGCCGGGTCAGCTCCGCAACGGCTTCGGCTTCGGTGAGGTCGGCGACGGGAGTCATGGGAACGGTTCTAGCCGTTCAAATTTCCGGGCGCGAGACCTCCCTCCCCGAATGGGGAGGGCAGACGCGCGGTTACGCGCGTCGGGTGGGGAAGTCGGTCCCAGGCTTCCGAGGCTATGCGCTGAGAAGCCCAACGGGCGGCAGTGGTGACCCACTGCCCCACCCGGCCTTCGGCCTGCCCTCCCCATTCGGGGAGGGAGGTCAGGCGCCGACCAGCGCCCGCGCCGCCGCCCGGGCTTCCGGCGTCACGGCCGCGCCCGACAGCATGCGGGCGATCTCTTCCTCGCGGGCCTCGGGCGAGAGGGTCTCCACCGCCGTACGCAGCTTCTCCCCATCCCCGGCCTTGGCGATCCGCCAGTGGGCGTCGCCGCGCGCCGCCACCTGGGGCGAATGGGTCACCACCAGCACCTGCGCCCCGGCCGCCAGCCGCTTGAGCCGCAGGCCCACGGCGTCGGCCACCGCCCCGCCGACTCCCTGGTCGACCTCGTCGAAGATCATCAGCGGTTGCGGGCCATCGCCGCGCCCGGCCAGCGCCGCCTTCAGGGCCAGGGCGAAGCGGGCCAGTTCGCCACCCGAGGCGATGGCCTCCAGCGGGCCGAACGGAGCGCCGGGGTTGGTGCTGATCTCGAACGCGATGCGGTCGAGGCCCGACGGGCCGGCGCGGTCCTCAACCAGCGGCTCGACGGCTACCTGGAAGCGGGCCTTCTCCAGTTTGAGGGGGGCGAGCTCGGCCATCACCGCGTCGGTCAGCCGGTCACCGGCCGCGCGGCGCTCGGCCGACAGCTGGCGGGCGGCGTTGAAGTAGCCGTCGCGGGCCCAGTCCTCGGCGGCCTCGGCCTCCTTGAGGGCCTCGCTGGTGTTCTCGAAGGCGGCCAGGTCCTGGGCGAAGCGCACCCGCAGGCCCGGCAGGTCCTCGACGGCGCAGGACAGCTTGCGGGCCATGGCGCGCAGAGCGAACAGCCGCTCCTCGGCCTGCTCCAGCCGTTGCGGGTCGAGGTCGAAGGCGTCGGCGGCTGCGTCGATGGCGGCGGCCGCCTCCTGGGCCTCGTTGACCGCCCGGTCGATGATCTCCTGGGCGGCGGCCAGCCGGGTCACGGCCGCGCCGCCGTCGCCGGCTCCGGCCTGCACCGCCCGTTCGCGAGCCCGGTCCAGGGCCCGGAAGGCCTGGGCCAGGCGGCTGGCGATCTGGCCGCCGTCGATGGCCTCGCGCGCGGCGGCGATGTCGGCCAATGCCTTCTCGGCGGCGCCCAGCAGGGCCCGCTCCTCGGCCAGTTCCGTCTCCTCGCCCAGACGCGGGGCCAGCTGGTCGAGCTCGGAGAGCCGCAGGGTGATCTCCTCGACCTCGGCGGCGGCCCGGTCGGCCTTGTCGCGCAGCCCTTTGAGCGTCTCGCGGGCCGAACGCCAGGCGCTCCAGGCCCCCGACACCGCCTCATTGGAGACCTGGCCATAGGCGTCGAGCAGCCGTCCGTGGGTGCGGGCATCGAGCAGGCCGACGGTCTCATGCTGGCCATGCACCTCCAGCAGCAGGCCGCCGATGTCCTTCAAGGTGGCGACGCTGGTCGCCTGGTCGTTGACGAAGGCGCGGCTGCGGCCATCGGCCGACAGCTGGCGGCGCAGCACCAGGTCCTCATAGGGCGAATAGTCGAGGCCTTTTTCCTCCAGCAGGCCCCAGACCGCATGGTCGGCCGGCAGGGCGAACATGGCGGTCGCCGCCGCCTGCGCCGCCCCGCGCCGCACCAGGCCGGCGTCGGCGCGGGCCCCGGTGGCCAGGCCCAGCGCGTCGAGGATAATCGATTTGCCCGCGCCGGTCTCGCCGGTCAGGGCCGTCAGGCCCGGGCCGAAATTGAGGTCGAGCTGCTCGATCAGCACGACGTCGCGGATGGTGAGGCCGATCAGCATGCGGTCAGGATCGTCTCGAATCAGGTTCGCTCAAAGCCTCGCGTGACGCGAAGCCGGCGGAACCATAGCAGGAGAACGAGACGAGAACAAATACGCTCGTCGCGACCTAGGTCAGCGGGTCGGCGGGGTCGGCGTCGCGGCGGCCGGGTCGGAAGTCGGCGGCGGCGGTTCGGTTCCCGGCGGGGTGACGGGCGGCTGCGGTTCGGGCGTCTCCACCGGGGCGCCGGCCGGAGCGCGGGTCTCGGCCGGCGGCGCGATGGCCTTGCCCTTGCCGGTGCCCGTCAGCCGCTGCAGCAGGCTGCGCTTGGCGCCCGGCGTCAGCGGGGCGACGGCGGGCCGCAGACCCTTGTCGGTCAGCAGGGCGTAGGCCTCGCCATACCAGGCGTCGTCGCGGAAATTGTAGCCCAGCATGCCGCCGGTGCGCTCGGCCTCGCCGACCAGGCCGACGGTCAGATAGGCCTCGACCAGGCGATAGAGGGCCTCAGGCGCATGGCTGGTGGTCTGGTACTTGTCGATCACCGTGCGGAAGCGGCCGATGGCGGCGATGGTCTGGCCCTCGCGCAGGTACCAGCGCCCGACCTCCATCTCCTTGCCGGCCAGCTGGTCGTAGACCATGTCCAGCTTGTACTGGGCGTCGATGGCGTACTCACTCTTGGGGAAGCGCAGCTGCACGTCCTTCAGGGCGATGAGGGCCTGTTCGGTGGCGGCCTGGTCACGGCCGACGTCGACGATCTGCTCGAAATAGCAGATGGCCTTCAGGTAGTAGGCGTACGGCGTCGAGGGGTTGCCCGGGTAGAGGTTGATGAACCGGTCCGTGTTCTCGATGGCGTCGGCGTAGTTGTTGGCCTGGTAGTTGGCGTAGGCCGTCATCAGAATCGCCCGCCGCGACCATTCCGAATAGGGGTGCTGGCGCTCCACCTCCTCGAAGTAGGCGATGGCGTCGGCCCAGCGCTTGTGGTCCAGGCGGTCGGCGCCGGTGGCGTAGAGCAGCTCGACCGGGCGCTCGATATAGGCCAGACGCGGCTTGGGTTTTTCGCGCGCGCAGCCGGTGGCGACCAGGGCCGCCGCGACGGCGGCGACGAAGATGGCCTTACGGCTCCAGGAAAGAGGCAGCACGAACCCTCACAATCGAATTCCAACGCGGGCGCCCCCGCGCCGTGGAAGAGGTATCTACACCACGCGAGGGCGGGCGCAAATGTGGCGAATGGCGGAACAATATCGACACCGGGACAAGGGTCGGCGGCGCGGTGAGGCCGCACCCGGCGAGGGGCTGGCGCGACGGCGCCCGCAACGGTCAGCGGGCCATGGGGTCTGCGCGCCCGATATTCCGCGTTGCGGGCGATCCGAGGCCTCAAAAGCCGACCGGTCAAATTGCCGCGGCGGCCCACGAAATTACCCTTATCGCTTTGATTTTATGTAACTTTCACAGGTCGTCAAGCACACTGACAATTTCAGCGTTCTGCGAGGTTAAGGGTGTATTAGCCCGCGCCCTGCTTGAGTGGTTCACAGAGCAGAGGGAATGCCGTGCAGGGAAGCCTCACTACGATCAGATCGATGGACGAAGCCCGCGTGGCCGACGTTTTCGACCTCCTGGCCTGGGAGATCGAACTGGCGGGCGCGCGCTGCATCATGCTGGACAGCCTGATCGGCGACGTCATGAACGGCCTGCCGCCGAACGAGCGCCAAAAGCTGCAACGCGGCATGCATTCGGTCGACCTGTTGAGCCAGCATCTCACCGGCCTGTCGGCCTTTGCGCGCCGCCTCAGCCTGGACGTCACACCGGACAACACCGCCCCGACCGCTTCGGCCGTGGCGGACGTCAGCCTTGGCGCCCTGGCCGACCGCATGCGCTCGGCGCTGGGCGGCGAGGAGCAGGGCTTGGGAGACAGGGACAATGCGGGTGACGTTGACCTGTTCTGAATCGCCGGCCTGGGGCCAGGGAGAAATTCACCGTGTATCTTGAATCCAGAGGCCTGAAGATCGTCGTCGCCGACGCCGACCGCGCGGTGCTGGAGATGCTGCAGATCCGTCTCGATCTGGCCGGCCATGAGACCCACATCGCCCGCACCGCCCCCGACGCCATCGAGATGGTGCGCAGCCTGCGACCGGCGATCCTGATCCTCGACCTGCAACTGCCGCCGGCTGGCGGGATGTGCGTGCTGGAGAGTCTGAACCAGCGCTACAACCGCCTGCCCCTGCCCGCCGTGGTGCTGAGCCGCCAGCTGGCCGCCGGCGATATCCAGAGGGCGGTGCCGCTGGGCGCTCGCGACTGCATCGCCAAGCCGTTCAGCGGCGCCGACATCGTCGAGCGGGTGGCGCGGGTGCTGAAGAAGTTCCCCTCGACCTGGGGCGCGGGCGCACCGGTTTCGCCGCTGCCCAACGGCTCCCAGACCATGCACATCTGAAGATCGGGTCGCAGCGAAAGCCCGGCGATCCGGTAAGGGCCTTAAACCCTAGACCGCCTGGGCCAGTTCCTGCGTCCAGCTGCGGACGCGCCAGGCCTGCGGATTGGCCAGCAGGGCGCGGACGACCAGGTTGTTCAGGCCGTGGCCGGCGTAGAGGCCGTCGAAACGGCCCAGGATCGGCATGCCCAGCACATAGAGGTCGCCGACCGCGTCCAGCGCCTTGTGGCGCACGAACTCGTCCGGGCGGCGCAGGCCTTCCGGGTTGAGGATGCGGTCGCCGTCGAGGACGACGGCGTTGTCGATCGACCCGCCGCGGGCCAGGCCGATGGCGCGCAGGGCCTCGACTTCGCGCACGAAGCCGAAGGTGCGGCAGTCGGCCAGTTCCTCACGGAACGACTCTTCATCGACCACCAGGTCGACGCGTTGGGTGCCGATCGGGGCGGCGTCGAACTTGATCTCGAAGGCGACTTCGAACTGCTCGGCCGGCGACAGGCTGGCGCGCTTATCGCCCTCGATGACCTCGACCGTGTCGAGGATCTCGATGTAGCGGCGGGCCGCTTCCTGCCGGCGACGGCCGACGCGGTCGAGGATTTCGATGAAGGGCTGCGAGGAGCCGTCGAGGATCGGCAGTTCCGGGCCGTCCAGCTCGACGACGGCGTTGTCGATGCTCAGCGCCGCCATGGCGGCCATCAGGTGTTCGATGGTCGAGACGGTGACGCCGGCGTCGTTGCCGATGACGGTGCCCAGTTGGGTCTTGACCACGGCTTCGCCCGAAACGCGCACAGCGTTGTCGCGGTCACGCACGTCGGTGCGGACGAAGACGATGCCGGCGTCCGTGGCGGCCGGACGGATCGACACCCGGACGTGCTCGCCCGTGTGCAGACCCAGGCCCGCGAAGATCACGGGGCCGGCGACGGTGTGCTGATGGTATGCCGAAACGGACAAGACCGACCTTTAGAACTGTTGCTGCGCGGCCGGACTGGCCGCATCACGCCCCGTCGTCTTTGTAGGCGTCCCTTCGCAATGCAGCAAAGCAAGAGGTGTTTCGGATTGTTACGCGGAGAACGACTTGAATTTGTTAAGGTTTCACCGGTCGCGCGAAGGCCTTAAAATGGTCCGTTGAGGGCCTTTTTCAAGGCTGGAAGGGCCGCTTTCACCGCCACCGACAGCGGGGCCGGCAGGGCGTCCAGCGCGAACCAGGCCAGGCCCTCATGCTTTTCGGGCTCCAGCAGCACCGGCTCGCCGGTGAAACGCTCGGCCAGATAGATGGGCGACAGCCAATGTTCCGGCCCGTCCGCGAGGATCAGGTCGGAGACGCAGAGCAGCCGCAGATCGCCCAGCACCAGCCCGGTTTCCTCCTCGACCTCGCGGCGCACGGCGGTCTCGACCGGTTCGAGGAAGTCGACCTTGCCGCCCGGAATGCTCCAGCAGCCCTTCTCCGGCGCCCGCAACCTGCGGAACAGCAGAAGCCGGCCGTCCTTGACGATGCAGGCGCCGACGCCCAGCCGTGGTTCGCCCATATTGCGCCGCCTCCCCGAGTCACATGACCTGGGTGGCTGTAGCAGAGCCGCCAACCGAATGGATGCCATGAAGACGCGTCGTTTCTTCCTCTCCTCGGCCGCCACGGCCGGAACCCTGGGCCTGATGGCCGCCCCGGCCGCCGCCCAGTCCGAAAAGCCCGCCCCCTCCCCCAACGACAAGGCCCGCGACATCATCCGCGACGCCCGCAAGATCGTCGCGCCCGAGGGCATCGAGGAGATGCGCCAGGTCACCCTCGGCGGCGTGCCGCAATGGATCACCGTGCGCGGCCGCGACCGGCGCAACCCCATCCTGCTGTTCATCCACGGCGGCCCCGGCGCGCCGGAGATGCCGGTCAGCTGGCTTTACCAGAGCCCCTGGGAGGACTTCTTCACGGTCGTGCAGTGGGACCAGCGGATGGCCGGCAAGTCGGTGACCGGCACGGACCAGGACGCCATGCTGAAGACCGTCACCATCGACCGTATGAGCGCCGACGGCGAGGAGCTGGCCGCCCACCTGCGCGAACACTACGGCAAGCGGAAGATCTTCGTGCTGGCCCACAGCTGGGGCACGGTGATCGGCCTGAACCTGGCCCGCAAGCGCCCTGACTGGCTGCACGCCTACGTCGGCATGGGCCAGATCATCTACTGGCCCGACAACGAGCGGGTCGGCTACCGGTTCGCCCTGCGCGAGGCCCGGGCCGACAACAACGCGGCGGCCATCAAGGCGCTGGAGGCCATCGCCCCCTACCCCGCCGCCGACGGGACCATCACCTTCGACCAGATCATCACCCAGCGGACCTGGGTCATCCACTACGGCGGGCTGACGGCCGGGCGGAGCGATTTCAACTACGACCTCAACGCCCGCAGGATCGCCCCGGAATACACCGACCAGGACCTCAAGGAGAGCAGCAACAACGGGGTCAACCTGGTCAAGCTGCTGCCGGAGATGCTGAAGCTGGATTTCCGGTCGCTGACCCGGCTCGATTGCCCGGTCTTCATGTTCTGCGGCCGGCGCGACTACCAGACCCCGTCGGAGGTCTCGGCCGCCTGGCTGGCCAGGGTCAAGGCGCCGAAGAAGGGTGTCGTCTGGTTCGAGCACTCGGCCCACATGATGCACATCGAGCAACCGGGGCGGATGCTGATGAGCCTGGTGAATCAGGTGCGGCCCCTGGCCGGCGACGATGTGGCGCCGGACGACCGGCCCGGCGTCTAGCCAAAGGAAAAGGCCCCGGCGGGCGCCGGGGCCTCTCCAATTCCGATGGCTGCTGGCTAGTTGGCCAGGCGGCGCAGGAACGAGGGGATTTCCAGGTCGTCCCCCTCTTCCTCTTGAGCCACGTCCTCGACCGGCTGCGGAGCCGGGCGGGCGCCGCCGCCGAAGGCCGCGCGGGCCTGGGGTGGCGGGGACTGTTCATAGGCCGAGGGCTGACGACGACCGCCGAACAGGCTCATCCAGCCGGTCTTGCGCTCTTCGCGTTGCTCGTAGTGCGGGTCGAGGGCGAAGCTGTCGTCGGCCGGGGCGTCGTCGACCAGCGGGTCGACGATCAGGGTGCGCTGCTGCGGCTGGGCCGCGGCGGTGCGGATTTCCGGCGCCTTGGGCTCGTCGAACAGGCCGAAGTCGGCTTGCGGGGCCGGCTCGGGCTCGCTGATGGCCGGGCCGGCGATGGTCACCGGCTCGGGACGCAGGACTTCAGCTTCCGGGGCCGGCTGGCTCCAGTACTGGGTCGCCGGCTCGGGCATGGTGGCGACGATCGGCTCGGGACGGGCAACGGGGGCCGGTTCCGGGGGCCGCATGTCGCCGGCGATCAGCGGCTTGGCGGTGGTGTTGCGCAGGCGCGAGGGCTCGATGGCGGCCATCGAGGCCCCGTCCATGCCGGTGGCGACCACGGAGACGCGGATGACGCCTTCCAGGTTCGGGTCGAAGGCGGCGCCGAAGATGACGTTGGCGTCCTGGTCGACCTGTTCGGTGATGGCGTTGGCGGCCTCGTCGACCTCCAGCAGGGTCATGTCCAGACCGCCGGTGACGTTGACCAGCACGGCCTTGGCGCCCTTGAGCGACACTTCGTCGAGCAGCGGGTTGGCGATGGCGTTCTGGGCGGCCATCAGCGCGCGGTCCTCGCCGGTCGCTTCCCCGGTGCCCATCATCGCCTTGCCCATCTCGGTCATCACCGTGCGGACGTCGGCGAAGTCGAGGTTGATCAGGCCGGGCAGGACCATCAGGTCGGTGATCGAGCGGACGCCCGAGTGCAGCACCTGATCGGCCATGCCGAAGGCTTCGGCGAAGGTGGTCTTCTCGTTGGCGATGCGGAACAGGTTCTGGTTCGGGATGACGATCAGGGTGTCGACGTAGCGTTGCAGCTCGGCGATCCCGGCGTCGGCCAGGCGCATGCGGTGGCGGCCTTCGAAGTGGAAAGGCTTGGTCACCACGCCGACGGTGAGGATGCCGCGCTCGCGGGCGCATTTGGCGATGATCGGCGCGGCGCCGGTGCCGGTGCCGCCGCCCATGCCGGCGGTGATGAAGACCATGTGGGCGCCGTCGAGGTGCTCGCCGATCTCGACGGTGCTCTCTTCGGCGGCGCTCATGCCGACTTCGGGGTGGGCGCCGGCGCCCAGGCCCTGCGTCACCTGCACGCCCAGCTGGATGCGCAGCGGCGTCTTGCTGAAGGCCAGCTGTTGGGCGTCCGTGTTCGCGACAACGAACTCAACGCCCTCGAGGCCGGCTTCGATCATGTTGTTGACGGCATTGCCGCCGGCGCCGCCGACGCCGAAGACCACGATGCGCGGCTTCAGTTCGGTGGTTTGAGGAGCGTAAAGCTTCATAGTCTGGACCCCGCGTCCTATTGAAGTCGTTGGCCACGGCCACCAGCGACCACCCGCTGATATGCCTTACGACCCGTTAACTAGACGGCCTGCATCGTTAATCGGCAGTTAATCGGCTTACCGTGAGTCGGCCCGCCGGCCAGCCGTGAACTGAGGATTTTTGTTGCGACATAAGGGCTTGCGCGAATCGCGACGCCTCGTCGCAGGCGTTCACAGTTGTGGGCGAAGCGGCTTTTTCGGGGATGGTTGAGTCGAAAGTGAGTCGGCGGGGCCGGGTGATTTGCGCTTGGGCTGCTTCGCTGTGGGGCTCGGAAGCGGGCGCTTATCGAAGCGACGATCCATTGTACCACGCGGCCACAGGCCAACATCCATCCGGGATTCCGGCGCCCAGCGGCCAAACCGCCGGAATGGTTGGCTTTTGGCGGGGTCGGAGCGCCGCCAATGTAGCCCGCGCCGTGGGTCGGTAGGTTGGTCGACCGGCTGGGTTTGTTGGTCGAAACGTTGGGCGCTCGACCAACACTGGGCCCGCGCCCGTCCCGGCGCAGGCTAGTCCTCGGCGATCAGGCGGTGAATATGTCTAGACATATTCAAAAAGGCCCGCTTAAACAAAGACTTACAGGTTATCCCGCAGCCAGCTCAGCGTCTTGACGATGCCGTTGGCGTTCGGGTCGACCGGGGCGCGAGGCTTCTTGATGGTCGCCAGGAGCTTGGCGGAGACCGCCTCGCGGGGGCCGAAGGCGGCGCGGTGGAGGATGCCGGCGGCGGCGCAGAAGGCCGGGCCGGTGACGGCGTCGGCCAGGTGCGGCACTCGGCGGGGGCGGCCCAGGCGGACAGGGCGGTCGAAGACGCGGACGGCGACTTCACGGACGCCGGCCAGCTGGCTGGCGCCGCCGGTCAGGATGACGCTGGCGCCCGGCTCGATCATGACGCCGGCGTTCTTGAGGCGGTCGCGCAGCAGTTCGAGGGTTTCCTCGACGCGCGGGGCGATGATGCCCTTGAGCAGGCTGCGGGGGGCGATGACCGGACCGGCGCCGGGGTCGTCGCCGCGCGGCGGGGCCTCGATCATCTCGCGGTCCTCGTTGGCCGAGGCGATGGCGCTGCCGTGCAGGGTCTTGATGCGTTCGGCCCCGGCGCGGCTGGTCGACAGGCCGCGGGCGATGTCCTGGGTGACGTGCTCGCCGCCGACCGGCAGGCTGTCGATGTGCACCAGGCTGCCGCCCTGGAAAACGGCCGCCGAGGTCGAGCCGCCGCCCATGTCGATGCAGACGCAGCCCAGCTCCATCTCGTCCTCTTCGAGCGCGGCCAGGGCCGAGACAAAGGGCGCGGCGACCACGCCCTCGAATTCGAGGTGGGCGCGCTCGACGCAGTGGCTGAGGGTCTGGAAGGTGTTCTCGGCGATGGAGACGACCAGAAGTTCGAGGCCCAGGCTCTTGCCGAACATGGCGCGGGGGTCGCGGACGCCCTTCTGGTTGTCGACCGACCAGGCGATCGGCAGCAGGTGGATCGGCTTACGGCCCGGCAGGCGGATCTCGGCCAGGGCGGCGGCCAGGGCGCGGGAGCAGTCGTTGTCGCTGATCGGACGGGCGCCGAGCGAGACGCGGGCGGAGACGCGGCAGCTGGCCAGCTGGCCGCCGGCGGTGGCGACGGTGACGCCCTGCACGGCGGCGCCAGCGACGCCCTCGGCGCGCTCGACGGCCAGGGCGATGACTTCGGCGGCGTCGTCCATGCTGGCGATGGCCGCGCCCTTGATGCCCCGCGACTGCACATAGCCGACGCCGGCGGCGGTCAGGGTGCGGTCGGCCTTGCGGACGCCCTCGGGCTTCATGACGAAGCAGGCGACCTTGGAGGCCCCCAGGTCGACGGCGGCGACCAGCGGCTGGCGGGACAACGCCGCCTTCAGCGTGTCCTTGGCCTGGCGGCCCTTGCCTTCATTGCGCGACGCGGTCTTCAGCACGGACAAAACACCTTCGACATCATCAAACGCCACCTTCGACAGGAGCGGACACCTGGGCCGTCTGGCGACGGCGGAAAGCGGGGGCGCCGGGCTCGCGCAGGTCGATGCGCTCGAGGCCGGCCTCGAGGATCGCATCGCGGCGGTCCAGCAGGTCCAGTTCGATCAGGGCGCTCTCCTCGTCGACGGCGGGGAGCAGGATGATCGAGCCGTCCTTCAGATGGATGTCCCAGCGCCGCTCGTCGACCCGCACCAGGGCCTCGACGCGGGACTTCAGGCGCGGCCGGCTGGCCACCGACTTGAGGATGTCGGCGGCGACGGCCTCGGCCCCCTGCCCGACCACCAGCGGCAGCTGCGGGAAGGCGGCCGGGTCGGCCTCCGGAATGGTGCGGCCGGCGCCGTCGATGACCATCAGCCGGCCGTTCTTCTGCCAGACCGCCAGGGCGCCGCGCTCGCGGACCTCGACCATCAGGGTGTTGGGCAGCAGCCGCACGACCTTGGCCTTCTCGACCCAGCCGACGTTCTCGACGCCCTGGCGCACGGTGGCCAGATCGAGGCCGAGGATGGCCTGGCCCTTGGTCGGGGCCAGCACGGCGCGGATGGCTTCCTCGCCGGCCGGGGTGGCGCCGGCGACGTGAATCTCCTGGACGGTGAAGCCCATGCCGGTGGTTTTGTCGGCCAGGGCCTGGGTCATCGAATCAGCCAGGGCCTCGCCGCGATGGCCGGTGGCCAGCGCCACGACCAGGCCGAGGATGAGAATGCCGCCGGCCGCGCCGACCGCGATCCGGGGGCTCAAGCCCACGCCGCGCGCCGCGCGCAGCTTCATGGCCGCCTGCCCCCCTTTGGGAGCGGCGGGCTTTGCCCTCGGACTACTGGGGCTTTTGCCCCGGGGACTGACGCTCTTGCGTCCGCCCCCCCGCACCGCCGCGGGCATACGCGTCCTCCACGATCCACATCACCAAGTCATCGAACGACACGCCCTGGTGTGCCGCCTGCTCCGGTGCGAGGGAGGTGGGCGTCATTCCGGGTTGTGTGTTGACCTCCAACAGAACCAAAAGACGCTTAACGGGGTCATAACGAAGATCACTTCTGGTAACCCCGCGACAACCTAACGCGGCATGAGCCCGCTCGGCCAACCGCAAGGCGGCGTCGTAATCCGCGGGGGGAATGCGGGCCGGAATGACGTGTTCGGAGCCGCCCTCGCCGTACTTGGCCGCGAAATCGTAGAAGCCGCTGGTCGGAACGATCTCGGTGACCGCCTGGGCGACCCCGTCCATCACCGCCACGGCCAGTTCGAGCCCGTCGATGAAGGGCTCGATCATAACTTCGTCACCGAAGGTCCAGCTGGGGGCGACGATCTCCTGCGGCGGGCGGTTGGCGCCCTCCTTGACGATGAAGACCCCGACCGAACTGCCCTCGGCGTTGGGCTTGATGACATAGGGCGGCGGCAGGACGTGGTCGGCGGCCGCCTCGTGGCGGTTGAACAGCCCGCCGCCCGGCACGGTGACGCCGGCGGCGGCCAGCACGGCCTTGGCTTTCGCCTTGTCCATGGCCAGGGCGGACGCGAGCACGCCGCAGTGGGTGTAGGGGATGGCCAGCGTCTCCAGGATGCCCTGGACACAGCCGTCCTCGCCCCATTCGCCGTGCAGGGCGTTGAAGCAGACGTCAGGCTTCAGGGCGCTGAGCACCTGGGCCAGGTCGCGGCCGGCGTCGACGCGGGTGACCTGGGCGCCGAGGCGTTCCAGGGCGTCGGCGCAGGCGGCGCCGGAGACCAGGCTGACCTCCCGCTCCGAGGACAGGCCGCCCAGCAGGACGGCGACGTGGTGACCGGCGAGCTTGCCGCTCATTTGGCGTCCCCGACACTACGCAGGTCGATGTCGCTGTCGGCGATGACATAGAGCAGCGAAACCCAGACGGCGACGTTCTGGGCCATCTGGCGGGGGTCGATCTTGTCCAGGGTGTCGTCCGGCGAGTGGTGCAGGTCGAAGTAGCGCAGGGCGCTCTGGCTGATCTGCATCACCGGCACGCCGGCGGTCTGCAGCCCCTCGGTGTCGGAGCCGGCGAAGGCGGCCGGATCGCGCGAGACGATGACCTTCAGCGGTCCCAGCAGGGCCGGCAGGTCGGCCAGGCGCGGATCGGCCACGGCCCCCTTGGGCAGTGCGATGCGATAGACGGCGTCGGCCCCGAGGTCACTCTCGCCGGCGACGACGAACTTGGCCATGGCGTCCTTGTGGGCGGCGGCGTAGGCGTCGCTGGAGCCGCCGCTTTCCTCGCTGCCCCACATGACCACGCGGATGGTGCGGGCCGGGTGGCGCGGCAGGTCGCCGATCAGCTTGGCGGCGGCGGTGGTGATGGCGACGCCCGAGGCGTCGTCGATGGCGCCGGTGCCGACGTCCCAGCTGTCGAGGTGGCCGCCGATGACCAGGATCTGGTCGGGCTTGGATGAGCCGACGATGTCGCCGGAGATGTTCCAGGCGACGTCCTTCTCATCGGTGCTGGAGGCCAGGTTGAGCTTGATCTTCACCGGCCCCTTGGCGGCCAGCCGCTCCAGCAGCTCGGCGTCCGGCACGCCAAGCGCGGCGGCGGGGATCTTGGCGACGCCGTCGGTGTAGCGGAGGCCGCCGGTGTGGGGGCTGCGCAGGTCGGAGGTGGAGATGGAGCGGGTCAGGTAGGCGACCGCGCCGCGCTTGGCCGCTTCCGAGGCGCCGGCCCGGCGGGCGACGCCGGCGGCGCCGTAGCCCGAGCCGTCCTGGGTGCGGGTCATCGGCTGGGTGACGACGGCGATCTTGCCCTTCAGCGACCCCTCCGGCGCGGCCAGCAGGTCGGCGTAGGCGGTGAAGAGCACGACCTCGGCCTCGATGCCCTTGGCGGGGGTCGGCACGCTGCCGCCCAGGCCGATGATCGACAGCGGCAGGTCGTAGGGGGCGGTCATCACCGCCGCCTCCGCGCCGCGCGTCCAGCTGGGCTTGGCAAACTCCTCGACCTTGATGTTGGTGAAGCCGAGCGTCTCGAAAGTCTTCACCGCCCAATCCTTGGCGCGGGCCATGCCGGGCGAGCCGACCAGACGTGGACCGACGCTGGTGGTCAGGTCGGCCGTCAGGTCCCAGGCAGTGGTGTCGCCCAGCGCCTTGTCGCGCAGGGCGACCGCGGTCTCAAAGGTGGGCTGTCGCTTGACGGGGGCCAGGCTGGTCTGCGCGGCCGCGGCGTTGGCGAGAAGGGCGAGACCGGCCGTGAGGGCGATGAGCTGTTTCTTCATGCTGGCCGGGTGCGACAGGCGGGCCGCCAAGTCAAGTGAAGGGTGTGTGCAGTTGCTGCCACGGGGTGGCGGCAGGGGTGTGCGAGGCTGTTTGCGAGCACCGGAGACACGCCATGCCGCCCCACGCCCTCGATGGCCTGCCCCGCCCGCCCTGCGCCGAACTGCTGGGCTGGGAGATTTTGGACGCCGATCCGGCCAAGGGCTGGGTGAAGATCGCCTTCCAGGGTCGGCCAGAGTTCCGCAATCCGGCCGGCTACATCCAGGGCGGCTTCCTGGCCGCCATGCTCGACGACGTCATGGGCCCGGCCGCCTACATCCACAGCGAGGGCCGCCAGTTCAGCCCGACCATCGACATGGCCGTGTCGTTCATGGCTCCCGCGCGGCCGGGACGGTTCGTGGGCGAGGGCCAGGTGGTTCAGGTCGGCAAGAGCATCGGCTTCCTGGAGGGGAGGCTGTGGGACGCGGACGGGGTGATGGTGGCCAAGGCGACGGCGACGTGCCGGCTGGTGGAGAGCGGGAAGATGCTCCCCTGAATCCTTCTCCCGCTTGCCGGGAGAAGGTGGCCCGCGAAGCGGGTCGGATGAGGGCAGAGCGGGAGAAAGGGATTGGCGACAGCGCCGAACGCGCCAGAACGCGCGCAATCGTCGAAGGCCGGCGCCGCCCTCATCCGTCGGCCTTCGGCCGCCACCTTCTCCCGGCAAGCGGGAGAAGGACTGCCTCAGGGCCGCCCGATCCGCTTGATTTCCCAGTCCAGCTGCACGCCCGTCTTAGCCAGCACGTCGGCCCTCACCGCCTCGCCGAGCCCTTCGAGGTCGGCGGCCGTCGCGTCCTGGGCGTTGATCATGAAGTTGCTGTGCAGCTCGGAGAACTTGGCCCCGCCGTGCAGCTTGCCCCGCCAGCCGGCCTCGTCGACCAGTTTCCAGGACGAATGGCCGGGCGGGTTCTTGAAGGTCGAACCGCCGGTCTTTTCGCGGATCGGCTGGGTGGTCTCGCGGCGGGCGGTGATCTCGGCCATGCGGGCCTTGACGGCCTCAGGCTGGTCGGACCGGCCGCGATAGGTGGCCTCAACCCAGATGATGTCCTCGGGGGCCTGACTGTGGCGATAGGTGTAGCCGAAGTCGGCCAGGTCGAACGTCCGCTTCTCGCCGGAGCGGTCGTAGCCCCAGGCGCTGACCAGCACGTCCTTGGTCTCGGCCCCGTAGCAGCCGGCGTTCATGGTCAGGGCCCCACCGATGGTGCCCGGGATACCGGCGTAGAACTCCAGGCCCGCCAACCCCGCATTGCCGGCGGCGCGGGCGACGGCGGCGTCCAGCGCCCCGGCCCCGACAGTGATCAGGTCGCCCTCGACGCTGACGCCAGCGAAGGCGCGGCCGGCCAGGCGGATGACCACCCCCGGCAGGCCACCATCGCGGACGATGACGTTGGAGCCGACGCCCAGCGCCATCACCGGCGTCTCGGCCGGCAGGGCTTTGAGGAACTGCGCCAGGTCCTCGGCGTCGGCCGGCAGGAACAGGGCCTCAGCCGGGCCACCGACGCGGAACCAGGTGAAGGGCGCCAGGGCTTCATCGCGCAACAGCTTGCCGCGTACGGCGGGAAATTGGCTCATGGATTGGCCTTACGAGCGGCGGTGTCGGCGTGCCAGAGGATCAGGCGCTCGGCCTCGGCGGGGTCGTAGGTCTCGAACACCGGGGTGCGGCCATTCTTGTCCCAGTGGAACATCTCGAAGCGGACCGTCGGGTGCTCATGGACGTCGAGCCAATAGCCGACCGTCAGGCCCCGGCCCTTGTCGATCTGCGGCAGGTGCTTGGTCGGGATGCGGCGGCGGCGGCACTCGGCCTCGACATCGCGCAGGAAGGCGACGGGGGTCACCCGCGCGCCTCAAGCTGACCCGGCAGGGCGTAGGCCCACGTCGTGATGTCGCCTGCCCCCAGGAAGACCACGAGGTCGCCGGCCCGAGCCTCCTCGCCGATCATCTCCGGCAGGTCGGCCGGGCTGTTCAGGGCCAGCGCCCGGCGGTGGCCGAAGCGCTTCATGCCCTCGATCAGATGGTCGCGGTCGACGCCTTCGATGGGCGCCTCGCCGGCCGTGTAGACGTCGGCGACGATGACGGTGTCAGCGTCGTTGAAGCAGGCGGAGAACTCGGCCATCAGGTCGCGCAGGCGGGTGTAGCGGTGCGGCTGGACGACGGCGATGACCCGGCCATCGGGCGTCACCGCGCGGGCGGCCTTGAGCACCGACGAGATTTCCACAGGGTGGTGGCCATAGTCGTCGACGATGCGGATGCCATTGACCACGCCGGTGGTGGTGAAGCGCCGCTTGACCCCGCCGAAGCCCTTCAGACCCTTTTTGATCGAGGCGTCGTCGACCCCCAGCTCGCGGGCCACGGCGATGGCGGCCAGGGCGTTGGCGACGTTGTGATCGCCGGCCATCGGCAGCTGCAGGCCTTCGAGCAGGCGCGGCTCGGCGTCGTGCGGCGAGAAGATGACGTCGAACTTGGCGCCCTCAGGGCCCATGGTGACGTTGACGCCGCGGACCTCGGCCTGCGGGTTGACGCCGTAGGTGACCAGACGGCGGTTCTCGACCTTGGCGGCCATGGCCTGGACCTCGGGGTGGTCGAGGCAAACGGCGGCGAAGCCGTAGAAGGGGATGTTCTCGACGAAGTCCTTGAAGGCTTTGCGGGCGGTGTCGAAGTCGCCGTAGAAATCGAGGTGCTCGGGGTCGATGTTGGTGACGATCGCGCAGGTCGACTTGAGCTTGAGGAAGGTGCCGTCGCTCTCGTCGGCCTCGACGACGATCCACTCGCCCTCGCCGACCTTCGCATTGGTGCCGTAGGCGTTGATGATGCCGCCGTTGACCACCGTCGGGTCGAGGCCGCCGGCGTCGAGCAGGGCGGCGACCATGGAGGTGGTGGTGGTCTTACCGTGGGTGCCGGCCACGCCGATGGAGAACTGCAGCCGCATCAGCTCGGCCAGCATCTCGGCCCGGCGGACCAGCGGCAGGCGGCGCTCGCGGGCGGCGAGGAACTCGGGGTTGTCCGGCTTGACGGCGGTGGAATAGACAACGGCCGAAGCCCCCTCGACCTGCGGCGCGGCATGGCCGATGAAGATGCGGGCGCCCAGCTGTTCGAGGCGCTCGGTGTTGGCGCTGGGCTTCATGTCGGAGCCCTGCACGGTGTAGCCGATGCGGATCATGATCTCGGCGATGCCGCTCATGCCGATGCCGCCGATGCCGATGAAGTGGACGGGACCAAGGTCGAATGGGACGGGGCGGCGACGGGCGATCATGAGACGCGGATTAGAGGATTTGGCGCGGTGGGGGAATGGCCTCGCTTTGGTCGCCGTGCTTGTGGCCGGCGGAGCGGTCGCCGCGGACGGGCCGACCTTGCGACCGACGCAGCTGGGGGCGTTTGCGATGTTCACCGACCTGGACAGCGTCGAGCGAACCGGGGCGGCGGCGAAGTTCCGGGTGCTGCAGGTGACGGAGACGGGGTTCACGGCAGGCGGCGTGGCCTATGTCGGCGGCTGGCGCTGGTTCGAGGTCGACTGTGCCGTGCGGACGGCGCGGGGGCTGGGGTTTGCCAGTGTGCGGGCGGACGGGATCGAGGGGCCGGTGACTGGCGGTGGTGGCGAGATGGCGGCGATCGCGCCGGGCGGGATCGAGGACGACGCCGCGAAGGTGGTGTGCGACGGGGCTTCACCGTTGGGGGCGGCGGACGTTGAGGGCGTTGACGCAGCGCTGGCGGCGGGCCGGCGGTGGATACCGACAGGCGAGACGGATTAGCGGGTCCTTCTCCCGCTTGTCGGGAGAAGGTGGCGGCCGAAGGCCGACGGATGAGGGCAGCGCGGAGCTTTCAGGACTGAGCGCGTTCTGGCGCCGTTGACGACAACCGTCCTGAGCCGGCGCTGCCCTCATCCGACCCCCTCGGGGCCACCTTCTCCCGATAAGCGGGAGAAGGAACGCGGCTGTCACGGCCAGCGGTAGAAGACGCGCGTGTAGCCCAAGGTCGGGTGCTGGTCGGTGTCGTAGTGGTGGAAGCCGCGCTTTTCGTAGAAGGCGCGGGCCGGGTGGTTGGCTTCGGCGGTGCGCAGCCACATGCCGCCTGGCAGGCGTTGTTTGGCCAGGTTGATCAGGGCGCTGCCCAGCCCCTGGCCCTTGGCGGACGGGGCCATAAACAGCTGGTCGAGGCAGTTGTCGTCCGGCCGCAGGGCCATGAAGCCGGACAGGGCGTCGTCCTGGAAGGCCAGGGTGACCTCCCAGACCGTGGCGGTCTCCTCGAGGATGCGGACGGCGAGGTCCTCGACCAGCACCACCTCTTCATTGGCCGTGCCGGTCGAGCGCCAGCTGTCGAGCCAGAGCTGGGCCAGGGGGACGACGAGGTCGGCGTGGGCGGCCGCGTCGAACGGGACCAGACGCAGCGCCATCAGCTGTAGGCCGTGCGCTCGACCAGATCGGCGAGGTCTTCGGCGGCGTCCGGCTTGGCGACATCGTGCGCGCCCTTGGCCATGTTCGCCAGCCACGCCGGGTCCTTGAGCAACGCCTTCAGGGCCCCGGCCAGGCTGTCGACGGTCAGTTCCTCTTCCAGGCAGACGGCGGCCGCCTGGGCGTCTTCGAGGAGCTTGGCGTTGAAGCGCTGGTGGTTGTCGGTGGCGATCTTCAGGGGCACCAGGATCGACGGCTTGCCGGCCACGGCCAGCTCGCAGACCGTCGAGGCCCCGGCCCGGCCGATGACCAGGTGGGCGGCGCCCAGGCGCCCGGCCATGTCGCGGAAGAAGGGGGCGACCTCGGCCTTGACCATGGCGTTGAGGTAGGTCGAGCGGGCGATGTCCATCGACTCCTTGCGGGTCTGCTGCTGGACCTCGAGCCGCAGGCGGGTCTCCTCGGGCAGGCGCATGATGGCCTCCGGCACCAGCTCGCTAAGCAGCCGGGCGCCCTGGCTTCCGCCGGTGACCAGGATCCTGATCGGCTGTCCGTCGACCGGGGCCTCGTAGGGCTGGTCGAACAGGGCGGCGATCTCGGGACGGACCGGGTTGCCGACGACGCGGGCGCGGGCCTTCACCTTGGCGGTGGCCTTCTCCAGGGTCGGGAAGGCGCAGGCGACCTCGGTGACCTTCGGGGCGAGGTAGCGGTTGACCCGGCCCAGCACGGCGTTCTGTTCGTGGATGACGGTCGGGCGCTTCTGGCCGAGCGCGGCCATCAGGCTGGGCAGGCTGGGGTAGCCGCCGAAGCCGACGACGACGGCCGGGTCCATGCGCTTGAAGGCGGCCCGGGCCTGCATGACGCCCTGGAAGACCGACCAGGCGGCCTTGACCATGCCGATCGGGTCACTGGCCTTGGCGGTGGCCGCCGACAGGGTGATGCGCAGGTCGGCGGGGAACTTGTCGGCGTACAGGGCGCCGCGCTCGTCGGTGGCCAGCACGATGCGCCAGCCACGACGGGTCAGGGCCTCGGCCAGGGCCTGGGCCGGGAACATGTGGCCCCCGGTGCCTCCGGCGGCGATGACGGCCAGACGGGCGGCCATGGTCTAGTCCCTCTGCATACGACGGCCTCCCCTACCCGGCCCCGATAGGGCGGGACAAGGGAAAGGCGTCCACGAAACGAGGAGGATCGGCGAAATCACCGCGGGGCGAAGGCGGCCATGCCGGCGGCTTCGGGCTCGAAGGCGCCCGGCCGCTTGCGGGTCAGGCTCAGCGCCATGCCCATGGTCAGGCCCATGGCCAGCATCGAGGAGCCGCCGTAGCTGATGAACGGCAGGGTCATGCCCTTGGTCGGCGCCAGGTTGAGATTGACCGCCATGTTGATGATCGCCTGCTGGCCGACCAGCACGAACAGGGCCGCGGCGGCCACCTGTTCGAAACTGTCCTGCAGCCGCATCGCCTTGTAGAGGCCGCGCACCATCAGGAAGGCGAAGACGCCGATCAGGGCGAGGGAGAAGACCAGGCCGTACTCCTCGGCGGCGACCGAATAGATGAAGTCGGTCTGCAGGTCGGGGACGCCCTGTTTCATGACGCCCTCGCCAGGGCCGCGCCCGAACAGGCCGCCATTTGCAATCGCTTGCGCCGCCTTGTCGACCTGGTGAGTGTCGGCGCCTTCGGGCGACAGGAAGCGGTCGACGCGGCTGCGGGCGTGCGGCAGGAGGACGTAGATCAGGCCAAGACCCCCGGCCGCGGCCCCGCCCATGATCGGGATCCAGCTGATCGGCACCCCAGCCATCCAGAAGGCGGCCCCGAAGGCGATGGTGATCAGGATGGTCTGGCCGACGTCCGGCTGGATGATCAACAGGGCCACGGCGATGAAGTAGAGGCAGAAGGCGATCGAGACGCCCGGCACCCCCTGCCCCTTCTGCCCTTCGGAGAACATCCAGGCGACCAGCACGATCAGCGCGGGTTTCAGGAACTCGGACGGCTGCAGGGTGAAGCCGGCGAAGGTCACCCAGCGGGTGGCGCCCTTGGCCTCGTGGCCCAGGAACGGCAGCAAGGCCATGCAGACGATGGCCCCGATGTAGATGAAGAAGGCCGCCCGCTTGACCCCTCTCGGCGAGAGGATGGAGACGGCCAGCACCAGGCCGCAAGCCCCGGCCCCGAACAGCACCTGGCGGATGGCGAAGTGGAGCGGGTCGTCGAGGCGCAGGCGGATGGCCGCCGCCGGGCTGGAGGTGAAGCTGAGCAGCACGCCGATGGCGATCAGGATGCCGGTCGCCGCCAGCAGGGCGTGGTCGACCGTCCACCACCAGTTGGCCAGGGCCGTGCGCTTGGCGCGGGACACCAGATGCTGGTGGTTGGTCGGATAATCGGCGGCGGTCATGCACGGGCCTCGCGGGCGGCGGGCTGGCTCAAGGCCACGACGGCGGCGCGGAACGCCTCGCCGCGGGCCTCGAAGTCGGCGTACTGGTCGAAGGAGGCGCTGGCGGGCGACAACAGGACGATGGCCTCGTCCTCGGACCCTTGCGCGTCGGCGTAGGCGGCGGCGACGGCGGCTTCCATGTCGCCGCAGCGGACGACGGGCGCCTTGCCTTCCAGGGTCTGGGCGAAAGCCTCTTCGGCCTCGCCGATCAGATAGGCCTTCTCGATGCGCGGGAAGAGGTCGGCCAGCGCCTCGATGCCGCCCTCCTTGGCCCGGCCGCCGGCGATCCAGTAGACCTTGGGATAGCTGGACAGCGCCTGGCGGGCGGCGTCGGCGTTGGTGGCCTTGCTGTCGTTGACGAAGCGGACGCGGCCGAGCCTGGCCACCGTCTCCATGCGGTGGGCCAGGCCCGGGAAGGTCATCAGGCCGTTGGCGGCGTCGTCGCTGGAGACGCCCAGCGCCAGGCAGGCGGCGTAGGCGGCCGCCGCGTTCTGCCAATTGTGCTTGCCGGGCAAGGACCGGGCCATGGTCAGGTCGGCGACCTCCAGGGTGCGCTCGCCGGTGGCGTCGTAGAGGACGCCGGACAGCACATAGACGCCCCGACCCATGGCCTTGCCGGCGCTGATCGGGCGGATGGTGCGGCGGTTGGCGGCGGTGATCTCGGTGCAGATGCGCTGGCACCAGGGATCGTCGACGCCGATGACGGCGGTGTCGCCCTTGCCCTGGTTCAGCAGGATCCGCTTCTTGGCGGTGACGTAGCCCTCCATGCCGCCGTGGCGGTCCAGGTGGTCGGGCGACAGGTTGAGCAGCACCGAGGCGTCGGCCTTCAGGCTGCTGGTCAGGTCGAGCTGGTAACTGGAGAGTTCCAGCACATAGACGGCCCCGCCGTGCATGTCGGGCAGGCCCAGGACGCCGAAGCCGATATTGCCGCCGATGCGGGCGTCGCGGCCGGCGCTGCGCAGGATGTGGCCGATCAGGGCGGTGGTGGTCGACTTGCCGTTGGTGCCGGTGATGGCGACGATCTTCGGCCGCTTATGAACAGGGGCGGCGTTGACCGCCCGGGCGAAGAGCTCGATGTCGCCCAGCACCTCGACGCCGTTGGCTTGCGCCCTCGTCACCGTCCAGTGCGGCACCGGATGGGTCAGCGGCACACCGGGCGACAGCATCAGGGCGGCGAAGTCGCTCCAGTCGGCCTTTTCGAGATCGACCAGCGGAAGGCCCTCGGCCTCGGCGGCTTCCCGGCCCTTGGGGTTCTCGTCCCACAGCGCCACGTTCGCCCCGCCGGCGATCAGGGCGCGCGCCGCCGACAGGCCGGTCCGGCCGAGGCCGAACACGGCGACGGTGCGCCCTTCAAAGCCGGGAACGGGGATCATGTGCGCGACGAGCCCCTCATCTGAGTTTCAAGGTGGCCAGGCCGATGAAGGCCAGGATGATGGCGACGATCCAGAAGCGGATGACGACCGTGCTCTCGGCCCAGCCCAGCTTCTCGAAGTGGTGGTGGATGGGCGCCATCAGGAAGATGCGCTTGCCGGTCCGCTTGAAGTAGAAGACCTGGATCATCACCGACAGGGCCTCGACCACGAACAGGCCGCCGATGATGCCCAGCACGATCTCATGCTTGGCGGCCACGGCGACGGCGCTGATCGAGCCGCCGAGGGCCAGCGAGCCGGTGTCGCCCATGAAGATCTTGGCCGGCGGGGCGTTGTACCAGAGGAAGCCCATGCCGGCCCCGATGATGCTCATGCAGAAGACCGCCAGCTCGCCCGAGCCCGGCACCCACGGCACGGCCAGGTATTTGGCGAACACCGCGTTGCCGACCAGGTAGGCGATGATGCCGAAGGCGGCGGCGGCGATCATCACCGGCACGATGGCCAGGCCGTCCAGCCCGTCGGTCAGGTTCACCGAGTTGGAGGCGCCGACGATGATGAAGGCCCCGAAGGCCAGGTAGAACCAGCCCAGGTCAATGATCAGGTTCTTGAAGATCGGGAAGGCCACCGAGGTGACCAGGTGCGGCGCCTCCTTGGGGCTTTCGCCATAGAGCACCAGGACCAGCACGGCAGCGAAGGCGACCACGGTCTGGATCAGGATCTTCATGCGGCCGGAGACGCCGGCCGTCGTCTGCTTGGTCACCTTGCGATAGTCGTCCAGGAAGCCCAGCAGGCCGTAGGCGGCGGTGACGAAGATCACCACCCAGACCTTGATGCTGGAAAGGTCGGCCCACAGCAGGGTGGCGACCATCATCCCGGCCAGGATCATGAAGCCGCCCATGGTCGGGGTGCCGGCCTTCTCGATCACGTGACGGGCGATGCCGTCCTCGCGGATCGGCTGGCCCTTGCCCTGCTTGGTCTTCATCCAGCGGATGAAGCGGCTGCCCATGGCCACGGCGACGATGAAGGCCGTCGCCCAGGCCATGCCGGCCCGGAAGGTCTGGTACTGGAAGAGGTTGAGCAGCGGGAACTTGGCGCCCTCGGCCGTCAGCCATTCATAGAGAAGATACAGCATCAGGCGCCGCCCCCGTCGCGGCCCAGCCCGGCCAGCGCGGCGGCGATGACGCCGGCGCGGGAGCCGTTGGAGCCTTTGACCATCACCACATCGCCCGGCTCTATGGCCTGGGCGATCAGCGGCGCGAGATCGGCCGCTGTTTCCGCGTAGCCGCCCCGGCGAGTCGCCGGAAGGGCCTCCCAGAGCGATTTCATCAGCGGCCCGGCGACGAACGCCAGGTCGATATTGGCCGCATCGATAGGCCCGGCAAGGGATGCGTGCATGGCCGGGCCCTCGGGACCGAGCTCCAGCATGTCGGTCAGCGCGACGATGCGCCGCCCCGCCACCTTGCGGGCCCCCAGGGTGCGGAAGCCGGCGGCCATCGAGATGGGGTTGGCGTTGTAGGACTCGTCGATCAGCGTAAAGGGCGCGCCGGGCTTGGCGACGGCCTTCTCGGCCCCCCGGCCGGCCAGCGGCTCGAAAGCGGCCAGGGCGGCGAGCGCGGTGGGACGGTCGACGTCCATCGCTTCCAGCATCAACAGGGTGCAGAGGCTGTTGAGGCCCCAGTGATGGCCGGTCTGCAGCAGGCCATAGCTGAGCGGCTGGCCGTGCAGCGCAGCCGAAACGGTGGCGCGGGCCCCGTCGACGTCGAAGCCGGTCAGGCGGGCGTCGCAACCTTCGCCCGAGCCGAAGGACAGCACCTTGGCGCCGGCGGCGCGGGCGCGCTCGGCGAGCAGGTCGAACCAGCTGTTGTCGGCGTTGAGCACGGCGACGCCGCTCGGCTCGATGCCGTCGAAGATCTCGGCCTTGGCCAGGGCGACGCCGGTTTCGCCGTCGGGGAAGTTTTCGATGTGCACGGGGCCGACGGTGGTGATGGCGACGGCGTGCGGGCGGACGAACTTCGACAGCGGGGTGATCTCATCGGCGTGGTTCATGCCGATCTCGAAGACGGCGCGCTGCGTCGCCTTGGGCATCCGCGCCAGGGTCAGGGGCACGCCGATGTGGTTGTTGTAGCTCTTGACCGAGTTGTGGCTGGGGCCGGCCAGGGCCAGGCCGGCGGCGATGGCCTGGGTGACGCTGGTCTTGCCGACCGAACCGGTGACAGCGCAGCGGCGGGCGGAGGAACGGTCGCGAGCGGCAATGCCGAGCAATTCCAACGCTTTGAGCGTATCGCCGACCTGCACCGACGGGCCATCGACCGGCTTGGAGGCGAGGAGGCCGGCGGCGCCGTCGGCCAGTGCCTTGGCGGCGAACTCGTGGCCGTCGCGCACCCCGGCCAGGGCGACGAACAGGTCGCCGGGCTCGATGGAGCGGCTGTCGATGGAGACGCCATCGACCGCGAACGGGGCGGTGATGGTTCCGCCGGTGGCGGCGGCGATCTCGGCGGCGGTCCAGAGGCTCATCGCTGGGCCTCCAGAGCGGCGGCGGTCTCGGCCACGTCGTCGAAGGGGTGGTTGACGCCGGCGACCAGCTGACCCTGCTCGTGGCCCTTGCCGGCCACGGCCAGGACGTCGCCGTCTTCCAGCAAGGCGGCGCCGGCCCGGATGGCGGCGCGGCGGTCGCCGATTTCGCGGGCGCCCGGAGCGGCGGCGAGGATGGCGGCGCGGATCGAGGCGGGATCTTCGGAACGCGGGTTGTCGTCGGTGACGATGGCGACATCGGCCAGGCGGGCGGCGATCTCGCCCATCAGGGGACGCTTGCCGGCGTCCCGGTCGCCGCCGGCCCCGAACACGGCGATCAGCTTGCCGCGCACATGCGGCCGCAGGGCCTTGAGCAGGGTTTCGAGGCCGTCGGGGGTGTGGGCGTAGTCGACGTAGGCCTCGCCGCCGCGCGGACCGGTCCCGACCCGCTGCATGCGGCCGGGGGCGCCGTCCAGCTGTTCGAGCGCGGCGAAGACGGCCGTCGCCTCTTCACCGGCGGCGATGCAGAGACCGGCCGCGACCAGGGCGTTGTCGGCCTGGAAGCCGCCGGCCAGCGGCAGGCGGACGATGTGGTGGCCGCCCTTGTATTGGAGGGTCAGGGTCTGGCCGTCGGGGGTGAGGATGCGGTCGAGCAGCCTGATCCCCTCCCCGGCCATGCCGGTGGAGATCAGGGTGTGGCCGTGGGTGACGGCGGCGGCGGCGAAGGCGTCGTACTGATCGCTGTCGGCGTTGAGCACGGCGGTGGACCCGGTCGGCAGCAGGGTTTCGAACAGCCGCAGCTTGGCGGCCCGGTAGGCGCCCATGGTGCCGTGGTAGTCGAGGTGATCCTGCGTGAAATTGGTGAAGCCGGCGGCGGCCAGTTTGACCCCGTCCAGGCGGCGCTGGTCGATGCCGTGCGAAGAGGCTTCGAGGGCCACATGGGTGACGCCCATGTCGGCCATCCGCGCCATCAGTTCGGCGACGTCGGCGGCGTCTGGGGTCGTCAGGCCCGGCGGGGTGAGCACCACGTCCGCCTTGCCCGGGGCCGAGACGACAACGCCCAGGGTGCCCATGCTGCCGGCCGTGTGGCCAAGCGTGGCGAACATCTGGCGGCAGAAGGCGGCGATGGAGGTCTTGCCGTTGGTGCCGGTGATGGCGACGCAGGTCGCCGGCTGGCGGCCCCAGAATTTGGCGGCGGCCAGGCCGTAGGCGCGGCGGATGTCCTTGGCGTGGATGACCGGCACGTCGAGGCCCGTCACGTCCTCGGGGGCCAGCACGGCCACCGCCCCGAACTCCAGGGCCTTGGCGATGAAGGTCCGGCCATCGGCCTTGCTGCCCGGCAGGGCGGCGAACAGAAAGCCCGGCTTCACCCGGCGGCTGTCGGCGGTGACGCCGGTGATGTCGACGTCGCCTTCAACGGCCTGTCCAACAATGGCGCTCAGCAGCGTCACAGATTGGGCCTCCCGTGCACGGCGGCGATGTCGAACTGCGGCCGCTGCATCAGGCGCGGCACGCCCAGGAAGCGGGCGCTGCGGTCGATCACCCGGCCGGCGGCCGGGGCGGCGACCAGGCCGCCGGTGCGGGCCCCGCCGGTCGGTTCGTCCAGCAGGATCAGCACGAAGTAGCGCGGCGCCTCCAGCGGCCCGTCGGTCGGGAAGACGGCGGCGAAGGAGGCCACCTGCTTGGTCGAGCTGTAGGCGCGGATGCTGGGATCGTACTTCTCGCCGGTGCCGGTCTTGCCGCCGACCGACAGGCCCAGCGCGTCGGCGCGGCGGCCGGTGCCGCCGACGACGTTGCCACGCATGATGCGCAGCATGGCGCGGCTGGTGTCCTCGGAGAACACCCGATGCCCCTCCGGCCGGTAGCCGGGCGGCTTCTTGAGGATCGTGACGGGCACGAAGTTGCCCCCGTTCAGCAGGGCGCCCATGGCCTGGGCCATGGCCAGGGGCGTGACGTTGATGCCGTGTCCGAAGGAAACACTGGCCAGGGCGTCGTCGTTCCAAACCTTGGGGACCAGCGGTGTGGCGGTCTCGAACAGCTCCATCTTCGGCCGGCGGGTCAGCCCAAGGGCGTCGTAATAGTGCTTCAGCCGGTCCACGCCGATACCCAGCGCCAGCTTGGCGGTGCCGATGTTGGAGCTGTGGTTGAACACCTCGCCCAGGGTCAGGATACGGTTGGTGCCATGGAAGTCGTGGATGGTGCGATAGCCCATCTTCAGCGGCGTGCGGGCGTCGAAGGTGGAGTCCATCGAGGCCACCCCGGTGTCGAGGCCGGCGGCGACGGTGAAGGTCTTGAAGGTCGAGCCCATCTCATAAAGCTGGGCCGAGGCGCGGTTCTTGCGGTCAGACTCGGCGAACTTGCCGAAGCGGTTGGGGTCGAACTCCGGCAGGGACGCCATGGCGATGACTTCGCCGGTGTGGACGTTGGTCACCAAGCCGACGGCGTTGACCGGATGAAACTCCTCGACGGCGGCGGCCAGTTCCTCTTCCAGGGCGGCCTGGACGCGGACGTCGATGGAGAGGGCGACGGGCTCGCCGCTGATATAGCCGGCCCGAAGTTGATCCATCAGGCCGCGCTCGGCGCCCTGCAGGCCCTGGCCGCCGGGATCGGAGAAGCCGACCAGGTGGGCGGCCAGCGGACCCATCGGATAGACCCGGCGGGGGCTTTCCTCGAAGCTGATGCCGGGCAGGCCGAGGTCGTGGATACTGGCGCGGACTTCCGGTGTCAGGCCTTCGACCAGGACCCGGCGCTTGCCCTTGTTCATGACGTCGTTGAACTTCGAGGGCTTCAGGCCCGGCACGCGGGTCAGCAGTTCCTTGCGGGTCTCGCGGCGGTTCCAGACGTCGGCCGGGTCGAGGAACAGGCTGTAGTGCGTCAGGTTGGCGGCCAGCAGCTGGCCGTTGCGGTCGACGAGGTCAGCCTTGGCGCTGAGCGGCAAGGAGGCGATCGAGCCCTTCTTGCCGGCATCGCTGAAGGCGGCGGCGAAGATGGCCCCGCCGCCGATCAGGCCGAACAGGACCGCAAAAAAGGCCAACACCACCAGGATGCGGACCCGCGCGTCGTCTTCCGGTCGGCCCGAGGCCTTGGCCCGCTCGAAGGCGTGCTCGATGCGCCACAGCCAGTCGATGGCCCAGCGGACCGGGCGCGGATAGCGGTGGGGGGTGAGGTCGGCGAGACTCATTGGCCGGTCTCCGCCGGGTTAGCGGCGACTGGAGCCGTCGGCGCCACGCCGACTTCGGCGGCAACCGGAGGCGGGGTCTCGATGCCGGGCACTTCCTCGGGCTGGACTTCCGGCGCCGTGGGGGTGGCGATCGGGGTCGGCGGCTCATAGCCGGCGGCGATGGCCGGCAGGCTGTTCAGGTCGCCCTCGCGGGTGGCGGCCAGCGGGGCCATGCCGAGCAGGGCCTTGGACAGGCGCTGCAGTCGCTCGGGCTGTTCGAGGTGGGCGACCTCGGCCTTGAGCAGGCGGATGCGCTTGTTCTCTTCGCCGATGGTGCGTTCGGTGCGGGCGATGTCGCGCACCTCGCGGCCGGCGTAGGCCTTGGCCAGCAGGACGGTGATCGCCGTGATCATCAACAGCGCGCAGAAGACGACGTTGATGGTGCGGAAGCCCCGGGTGCGGTGGTCGAGCAGGCTCATGCGGCGTCCCTCCACACGGGGGCGGCGGTGCGAACCGCGGCCCGCAGCTTGGCGGACCGCGACCGGGGATTGACGGCCGACTCGGCCTCGGAAGCCTGTTTGGCGCCGTTATGGATGAGCTCGAAGGAGGCCGGGGCGCCGGCCTTGACCGGCGGGGCGTGGCGCGAACCGCCGGGGGTCTTGCCGGCCCGTTCGGCCAGAAAGGCCTTGACGATGCGGTCTTCCAGCGAATGGAAGGTGACGACGGCGAGGCGTCCGCCGGTCTTCAGGACGCGTTCGGCGGCCAGCAGGCCCGCTTCGAGTTCGCTGAGCTCTTCGTTGACGGCGATGCGCAGGGCCTGGAAGGACTTGGTGGCCGGATGGGTCTTGGCGCCGCGCCGGCCGCCCAGCGCCTTCTCGATAACCTCGGCCAGATCGAGCGTCCGGTTGAAGGGGGTTTCGTCGCGGCGGCGCAGGATGAAGCTGGCCACCCGGCGGCTCTCACGCTCCTCGCCGTAGACGTAGAAGATGCGGGCCAGCTCGGCGTGTTCGAGGGTGTTGACCAGGTCGGCGGCGGTGGGGCCGTCGGCGCCCATGCGCATGTCGAGCGGGCCGTCACGCATGAAGGAGAAGCCGCGATCGGCCTCGTCCAGCTGCATGGAGGAGACGCCGAGGTCGAGGGCGACTCCGTCGACGCTGCCGTCGCCCAGGGTGTCGGCCATGGCCGAGAAGCGGTCGTCGATCAGGCGGAAGCGGCCGGTCGCTTCCAACGGCGCGGCGAACTTGCGGGCGCTGGGGTCGCGGTCGAAGGCGACGACGGAGGCGCCAGTGTCGAGGATGGCTTTGCTATAGCCGCCGGCCCCGAAGGTGCCGTCGATGATGGTCTGGCCGGGCCCCGCGCGCAGGGCGTCCAGCACCTCGGGCAACATGACCGAGATGTGGGGCTGTTCCGGACTGCTCATTACGGCTGCCCCAGCTTCGCGGCGCCCACACTTGCCGCTCTCTGGGCGGCGCGCAGGGCTGCGAGGCCCTCCCGGGCCCCCTCGCGAGCGGCGGCGCGGCGCGCCTGGAAGGCTTCGCGCGGCCAGATCTGGAAACGCTCGCCAAGGCCGACCAGCACCACCCAGTCGGTCAGGCCGAACTGGTCGCAGAGCTGCGGCGGCAGGGTGATGCGACCGGCGTCGTCGAAGCTCATCCGGGCCAGGCCGCCGTTGATGGAAAGCTCCAGGTCGGACCGCAGCGGGTCGCCGAAGGGCAGTTCGTCGATCACCGACTGGTAGCGGTCGAACAGGCCCTTGCCGCCGCCCTCGATGCAGTCGAACTCGATGGAGGGGAAACAGAAGACGCCGTCGAACAGGCCCGACAGGGCGGCGCGGAACTCCATCGGCACAACGAGGCGCCGTTTCGCGTCCAACTGTTTCTCGAACGTCGAGAAGAACACCCTGTCCCTGCCCTGTTGCCCTGCCAGTCGAATGGCCCACGCCTCGGTCGCCGCACTGCCCCGCGCCGAGTGTGTTTGGGTTAACATGGGACGAATTGGGCGGCAATGGGACGGAATGCCTCAACGAAAGATTCAGTGCAGATTCAAGGGCATTTTTCCGGTGTTTGGTTAATGAAGTTAAACGATCAACAGAACATACATGGAACGCGTTAAGTAATGCGGGGATAAGAGCAGCATCCCTTCTCCCGCTCGTCGGGAGAAGGTGGCCCGCGAAGCGGGTCGGATGAGGGCAGAGCGGAACGTCGATGAATGGCCGCTGCGCCGAACGCGCCAGAACGAGGCTGACCGGCCAAGGCCGGCGCCGCCCTCATCCGACGGCCTTCGGCCGCCACCTTCTCCCGACAAGCGGGAGAAGGAAGATCAGATGGCCTGTAAGCCGGGTTCTGTCCCGGCCGCGAACGGCCGGTGACGATCATTCCTCTGGACCGCCCCTCGCGGGACGGTTCTCGCGACCAACCCGGACGCCTCGGGCCGGTGACGGCCCTGCCTGAAGTATCGACCCGAAAGCCGACTTATCAGGCGCGGAATCCCTATTCGGTCTTGCTCCAGGCGGGGCTTGCCGTGCCAGGACTGTTACCAGCCCCGCGGTGGGCTCTTACCCCACCCTTTCACCCTTACCCCCCTTCGCCCGAAGGCTTCGGAGGGCGGTTTGCTCTCTGTGGCGCTATCCCTGGGGTCGCCCCCGGCGGGCGTTACCCGCCGCCTTGTCACCGTGGAGCCCGGACTTTCCTCGACGCTTGCGCGCCGCGATCGCCCGGCCATCTGATCCGTGCGGAGGAATGGGGGCGCCGGCCCGCCGGGTCAAGCCTCGTCGGCGGAAACGCCGCGGGAGGCCAGCTGGGCCTTCAGCTTGCGGACGTCCGGGGCCATCAGGAAGCCGAAGGAGACGCAGCCCTCCTTGGTGTGGACGGCGTGGTGGAAGCGGTGGGCCTGGATCAGGCGTTTCCAGTAGGCGCTTCTCGCTTTCGGCATGGGGAAGCGGCGGTGGACCAGGCCGTCGTGGAACAGGAAGTAGATGGCCCCGTAGGTCGTGATGCCGCAGCCCACCGGCAGCAGCCAGGGCACGCCATGGACGCCGAAGTAGATGGCGACGATGGCCGGGGCGGCGAAGACCACGGCGAACAGGTCGTTGAGCTCGAAATTGCCGGTGCGCGGCTCGTGGTGCGACCGGTGCCAGACCCAGCCCCAGCCATGCATGACATAGCGGTGCGTCACCCAGGCGAAGCCTTCCATGAAGACCACGGCGGCGAGGTAGAGGGCAACGAAGGTAAGGACTTGGATCATCGACGCACCAGGCGGGCCATCACATGGGCCAGCAGCAGGCCCGCCAGACCCACGCCGACCAGAACCCCCCAGGCAGGATACAACGAAGTCCACTCCGCGTCGCGCCAAAGCAGCGCCTGATAGGCGTCGATGGCCCAGGTCGGGGGCGTGAACAGGCCCAGCGTCTGCAGCCAGGGCGGCATCAGGAAGCGCGGCACCATGGCCCCGCCGACCGCCGCCAGCAGAAGGATGGAGAAGGTAGAAACAAGCTGGGCCTGGTCGCGGCTGCGGGTGACCGACACCATGCCCAGGGCCAGGCCGGCGGCGCAGACCCCGACGCAGACGCTGGTCGCCAGCCAGGGCCAGAGATGGCTGCGCACCTGGGTGTCGTAGAGCAGCTGGGCGACCAGGAAGATGGCGCAGGCCTGCAGCACCGTCTGCAGGACGATGAACAGGAACTTGCCGTTCAGGGCCGGGGTCATGCCGGCGGCCCCGGCCAGGATGCGGTCGGCGACGCCGGCCTTGCGCTCCTCGATCAGGGTCATGGCCGCGGTCACCGCCGAGAACAGGGCGAAGAGGATGGTCACGGCCCCGGCATAGTAGGAGATCGCCCCCCTGCCCTTGGCCGCCGAGATGGCCTCGACCGCAAACAGGTCCTGAGCGGCGGGCACGGCGCGCCCGGCCTTGGCGTCGTCATGGACGCGGTCGACAACGGTCCTGGCCTGGGCCTTCTGGCCGGCGGAGAGCGGCTCGTAGACCGGCCCGACCATGCCGAGGGTCTTTTCCAGCACGATGTCGGGCAGGCGTTCGCTCAAGGCCGCCTGGATGCGGCCCTGGGTCATCGGGGCGGCCATGGCCCGGGTGGTGTCGGTGACGATCAGGAAGGGCGTGCCGGCCCCGGCCGGGTCGGACAGGATGATCAGCCCGGCGTCGGCCTTGCCCTCGCGCACCTGGCGGCGGACGGACTTGGTGGTGCCCGGATCGGCGGTGACCGCGCGCAGGTGGCCGTCCTGCAGCAGGGCTTCGACCAGCCGGCCCGAGGCGGGCGTCTTGGCCTGGTCGGCGATGACCAGCCTGAGCCTGATGTTCTCGCCGGTCGAGCCGGCGAACACCGTCGCGAAGATCACGAAGACCAGCGGCGGCAGCAGGAAGGTCATGGCCAGGGCGCCGCGATCGCGCAGCAGCCGGAGCAGCATCACCCGGAACATGGCGAACATCATGCGGCGTCTTGCCAGTCGGCGACGAGGGTGAAGAGGTTGTGCAAGCTGGGCTGGCGCACGCGGATTTCGCGCGGGGTGACGCCGGCCTTGCGCAGGGTGGCGTCCAGCTTGCCGGCCGTCGCGTAACCGCCAGCGTCGAGGGTGGTCCAGACGTTGGTCTTGCCGCGCCGCTCCAGGCCAGCGCCGGCCAGGACGATCTCGTCGCCGCTGTCGGGGTCCTCATCGAGCTGGACGAGGATTTCCAGCTCTTCGCCGAAGGCCTGGGTGATCAGGCTGCGGGGCGAGCCCTCCATGACCTTGCGGCCCTCGCGCAGGAAGCCGACACGATCGGCCAGGTCGCCGGCCTGGTCGAGGTCGTGGGTGATCATCAGCACGCAGACGCCAGTGTCGCGCAGGTCGCGGATGACCCCGTCGAGGGCCTCGCGGGCGTCGGGATCGACCCCGACCATCGGCTCGTCGAGGACCAGCAGCCGGGGGCTGTGCAGGATGGCGCAGGCGATGTTGACCCGCCGGCGATAGCCGCCCGACAGGTGGCGGATCGGCACATGCTCGCGGTCGGCGATGCGGCAGAGGTGGATGGCGCGGGCCACCGCGTCGCGCAGGGCCTTCCCCCGCACTCCGGCCAGACGGCCGAAGGTCGCCAGGTTCTCGGCCACGGTCATGTGGTTGTAGAGGGCGATCTCCTGCGGCACGAGGCCGAGCGCCGCGCGGCAGACCGGGGTCGACCAGGGGTTCTGGCCTTCGAGCGCGATGTCGCCCTTGGAAAGCTTCATGCGGCCGCAGATGGCGTGGATCAGGGTGGTCTTGCCGGCCCCGTTGGGACCCAGCAGGGCGTAGATCTCGCCGGGGCGCAGGGTGAGGTCGACGCCGCGCAGGATCTTGCGCGAGCCATGGCTCAGCTCGGCCCCCCAGACGTTGAGGATCGGCCGGCTATCGGTCACGCCGCGACCTTGCGGGGGCCGAACAGGGCGCTGGCGTAGCGCCAGGCGTGGTCGCCGCAGCGGGCTTCGGCCAGGGCGTCGCGGGCGGCGTCGAGGTAGCCTTCCATGGCTTGGCGGGCGCCGGCGATGCCCAGGCTGGTGATCAGGGTCGGCATGCCGGCGTCCTTGCCGAGATCCTTGCCTTCGGCGGCGGAGCCTTCGGCGTCGAGCAGGTCGTCGCGAATCTGGAAGGCCAACCCTAAGCGCCGGGCGAACTCGCCGATGGCGGCCAGGCGGGCGCCGTCGGCCCCGGCGATCAGGGCCCCGGCCTGGGCGGGGGCGACCAGCAGGACGCCGGTCTTCTGATGGTTGAGGAGGTCGATCTCGTCGTTGCTCAGGGTCTTGCCGCGGCGATCGAGGTCGCGGGCCTGGCCGGCGACCAGGCCGCGGAAGCCGACGCATTCGGAGAGGCGGGCGGTCAGCTCGACCTTGGCCGCATCGGTCAGGCCGGCGTCGTCGGCGATCACCCCGTAGGCGCGGTTCAGCAGGGCGACGGCGGCGAGGATGGCGCTGGCCTCGTCAAAGGCCCGGTGGGTGGTGGCGACGCCCCGGCGCAGGTGCGCGTCGTCCATCGACGGCAGGTCGTCGAGGATCAGGGAGGCGGTGTGGACCAGCTCGAAGGCGCAGGCGGCATCCAGGGCCGCGCCGTCGGGGGCGCCGAAGTCGCGGGCGGTGAGGATGGCCAGCATCGGGCGGAAGCGCTTGCCGGAGGCGAGGACGGCGTAGCGGGCGGCGCCGGTCAGCGGCGCCGGGGCCTGGCCCTCGGGCGGCAGAAGTTGCGCCAGGCGCCGCTCGACGAGGCCCCGGGTCTGCTCGAGCCCATTGAAGAAGGCCGCATCGTCCATCCGCTGGCCTTGAACCCCATCTTGCCCCCGAAGCAGGCAGGCCGAGTTTTGAACGTCGGTATGGAGAGCGTCAACGCGTTACATGACGCGGGCCTCGCCCCACTCGTTCCAGCCGAGCGAGCGGGGCGTGCTGGGCAGGTACATGGTCGAAAGCTCGGTCAGGGCGAAGCCGGCGGCGGTGACGCCCGCCGCGACCGGCCGGGTCAGGTGGCAACCGCCGGCGATGCGCTTCCACAGGGGTTCGATGAAGGCCTGCCAGTCGGCGACCTTGGGGTCGGGGGCCAGGCCGTGCTCGCAGAACAGGAAGCGGCCGCCCGGCTTGAGCACCCGTTTGGCCTCGGCCAGGGCGGCCGGCGGCGAGGCGACGCTGCAGAGGGTGTAGGTGCAGACCACGCAGTCGAAACTGGCGTCGGCAAACGGGAGCTGTTCGGCGGTCCCGTCATGGATATCGACCTGGAGGCCGTCGGGACGCGGCGCGGCCTGGGCGATGGCGCGCAGTTCGGCGGACGGGTCGACGCCGGAGACGCTGGTCACCTTGTCCGGGTCATAGTGGATCAGGTTCATGCCACCGCCGATGCCCAGCTCCAGCACCTTGCCGGCCGCGCGGGGCACGACCTTGCGGCGCTGGTAGGTGATCGCCTTGGCCCCGCAGGCGCAGGCGATCAGACGCGGCATGATGTGGCGGTCGTAGAAGCTGGTCATGGAGGGAGGCTGCAGGGTTTGAAGCCCGAGCACAACAGGCCCCCTTCCCCCGATCATCCCGACGAAAGTCGGGATGTGGATTCCCATTCGAAGTGCAACACCTGGGAGAAGACCTCAGCTGGGGTGCGGAAGTCCAGACACCGCCGAGGGGTGTGGTTGTAGGTGTTGATGATCCTGCGGATTTGGCCGTGTGACAGGCGGTCGAGATTGGTTTTCCGGGGCAGGAAGCGTCTGATGCGGCCGATGGCGTTCTCGACGCCGCCCTTCTGCCAGGGGGCGTGCGGGTCGCAGAAGTAGGTGTCGAGGCCGACGGTGTAATGCTCGGCGAACTCGGTCCCGTTGTCGAAGGTCAGGGACCGCTTGAAGCACTTTGGCAGAGGCTTGAGCATTCGTCGCAGGGCGCCGGCGGTGGGCTTGGCCTTTCGGTTTGGGGTCTTGCGCAGCAGGGTCAGGCGGGAGGTTCGCTCATGCAGGACCAGGGCTGACTGTCCGTAGGTCGAGAACAGCATGAAGTCGGCTTCCCAGTGTCCGGGCTGGCGGCGGTCATCGGCTTGGGGTGAGCGTTGGGTGATCGGAACCCGTTGCTGGATAAAGCTTGCGGGCGATCCTCCCTTGGTCCCGCGCCAGCCGCGCCTGGCCTTGGCCCTGGGCAGATACCGACGCCAGGACCCGTCGTTGTGGCGCTTCAGCTGGGCGTAGATGAAGCGGTAGATGGTCTCGACGCCGATGACGGTGCGGCCTTCCTCGCGCTTCAGACGGCCCCAGATCTGCTCGGGCGACCAGCGATCAGCCAGGTGACCCAGCACCCGCTCTCGCAGCTGATCGTCGCGGTCCAGGCGCGAGCCTGACCAGCGCCGGGCGGCGGTCTGCTGCTGGGCATAGAGCGGTTTGTAGGGTCCGGCCCGCGGGCCGGACCCTGTGTTGCGCTTCAGTTCCCGAGAGATGCTCGATGGCGAGCGATCCAGAGCTGCAGCGATTTGCCGGATCGAGAAGCCCGCCGCCTGTAGGCGGGCAATCTCACACCGATCTTCAAGGCTGAGCTGCTCGTAAGTCCGTCCCATGACAACACCTTGCCAGCCGCAGGGTGTTGCACTTCGTTTGAGAACTCAGGGGACCCAGTGTCCACCGACGGAACAGGCGCTGGCGCTCTTCAGAGCGGACCCATTTGCAGGTTGCCAGCTGGGTCCCGACTTTCGTCGGGATGATCGGAGTGTGGGGGGTGAATCAGGCGCGCGCGCGCAACCAGCGCGCCACCGCCCAGGCGTGGCTCTCATGGCGCAGTTTCAGCACCGCCTCCTGCGGGTCCAGCCACACCAGCGTGTGGTCGTCCTCGACCTTCAGCGACGCGTCCTCGCCGGTCAGGCGCGCCTGGTAGACGCCGCCTTCGTTCTCGACCGGCTCGCCGTCGCTCTTGAGGAACAGCTGGGTGGCGCGGACGATCAGGGGGCCGGGCTCGACGATCAGGCCGGTCTCCTCGCCGAACTCGCGGATCAGGGCCTGACTTTCCGTCTCGTAGCCATCGACGGCGCCGCCGGGCAGGTCGTGGTAGCTGCGGTCCTGGCTGCGTTCGACGCGGACGCAGGCGATCAGCCCGTCCCGCTCGCAGACGCCGAAGGCGGCCGGACGCAGGCGATAGGCCTTCTCCGGATCGCGAACGCCGAACTCCAGCATCAGTCCTTGCCCAGCATGGCCTGCCAGGGATCGGACTTGCCGGCGACCACATCCTCGACCGTCACGGCCGGCCAGCCGATCTTGCCGGTGGCGCTCTCGCGCCAGGCCATGACGACCATGTCGCGCAGCTCGGCGCCGCCTTCGGCGACGTGGCGGGTGGTGAAGTCGACGGCGCGGGCGTCGGCCGTCTTGAAGGCGCCCTCGGTCCACATCGTATACAGCGGCACGGTGTCGGCGTTGGTCTTGGCCAGGTAGGCGACGGTGCGCTGCTCGATGGTGCAGGCGCAGTCGCGGAAGGGGGCCATGGCGCTGCGGGCGCCGGCCAGGGTGACGTTGCGGGCGACGAACTCGCCTTCGAACGGCCCGTGTATGCGGTCGTTGGTATAGCCCTTGGGGTTCGGGAAATCGCCCCAGCCGTTGTAGTGGATCGAGGTGTGCAGCGGCTGGGAGCCGTCGCCGACGTAGTGGGCGAACTCGCCCATGTCGCGCAGGATGAGCTGTTCGCGGCGCAGGCGGTCGGCCTTGTACCAGGCCTTCTGCTTGCCCTTGGCGCGCTTCTCGGCGGCGGTCAGGACGCGCCAGTAGCGGAAGTCCTGCACCAGTTGCTGGTAGCCATCGATGATCGAATACTGCAGCCAGCCGGCCTTCCAGCCGTCGGTCCCGGCCGCCTGCAGCGCCTTTTCGTAGTCGGCGCGCGTGGCCTTGAGGTCGGCCAGGGGCATGACCCCCATGACCAGGCCAGCATCGTCGAGGTCGACGAAGTGGGCTCCCTCGCGGTCGGCGTCGTGCAGCTTGCCGGCCCCCTTCCAGCGGTCGGGCTCGCGGGCCAGCTCGCCCATGGCGGCGACGGCCTTCTTGCCGCGCAGGAAGGCGGGGACCTCGGTCGGCAGGGCCTCGACGGCGAGCTGGCCGACCAGGCGGTGGCCGCTGGCGCCCCAGGCCAGGGCCTGGGTGACAACGACTCCGCCCAGCAGGGCGGCGACGGCGAGGGCGACGAAGGGGCGGTGACGCAAGGGTGGAACTCCGGTTGGGGGCGGACCCTAGGCGGTAAGCGGCGGCCTGAAAATGGCGGCGGCTTATCGAAGCGGCGAACCATTGTAGCAGATTTGCCGGACGGGAAGGTTGGACGGCCGTGGAGTTGGCGATTTTTCTCTATGATTTCCGCGTATTAAGGGTTGGGGTCGGACCCTGTTTCCGTCGGTCTGGCATAGGGTTTTCGTGGTGGTCGCGTATGGGTTTTGTTGCGGTCGCATGGGGGACAGGTTCGCCGCGCGAGCGGCGTACCTGTCCCCGATCGGCGCCGGCCACTGACGGTCACGCGGACCAGCCGGAAGGGGCTGGAATTTTACCCGGTAAAAATTGTTCCTAGATGCTCAGCGCCGTTTCCACACGGCCGATCCAGGCCTGGACGGCCGGGTAGTCGGAGAGGTCGAAGCCGCCTTCGTGGGCGACGCGGGTGTAGGCCACGAGGGCGATGTCGGCGAGGGTCAGGTCGTGGCCGACGAGGAAGGGCGAGGCCTCCAGGGCCATCTCCAGCCGGGCCAGGGCGGCCTTGCCGCGCTCGACGATCTTGGGGTCGAGATCGGCCGCCGCCTTGCCCAGATAGGCCATCTGGAAGCGGGCCACGGCGACGTAGGGCTCATGACTGTACTGCTCCCAGAACAGCCACTCGAACATCTTGGCGCGCTCGTACGAGTCCTTGGGGACCAGATCGGACTTTTCAGCAAGGTGAAGTATAATTGCGTTGCTTTGCGCTAGAGTGCGACCATCCTCCAGGATGACCAGAGGAACCTGACCGGCCGGGTTCCGCGCCAGGAAATCAGGCGTGCGACTTTGCCCCTTGAGGATGTCGGTTTCGACCCAGCGATACGGCACGCCGATTCGGTCCGCGGTCCACTTCACCTTGAGACAATTGCCGGAGATGCTGTCGCCGAACACCGTGATACTCATGGATTTTCTCCCTGCGACACCGCAGTGGGTTGCCTTTTTGCCGTTCGGTCGGTACCTAGCCCCGACCTGTCGTCGAGAAACAAAGGGGGGACCGCTGATGAAGCGTACCTCAGCATGCCTCGCCGCACTGGCATTTTTGCTGGTTGCAAGTTCTTCGTCCGCCCAGACTGTGGGCAGCGCCAACGAGGATCCCATCGGGGATCTTATCGCGCAGATCAACACCGAACCCACGGCCTCCAAGGTTGGACTCCGTGGCGCCATGGCGCCCATTCCGGACGACGCGATCCTGCCTGCCGATAACGCGGGCGAGACCAAGGCTGTTCCCGGCGAGGCCGACTGGAACATGCGCGTGACCCTCTACCATTCGGGCGGCGGCGGCGCGGGGGCCCGCGACTCGCTGGGCTGTCCGGTGGTGGCCATGCGCACGGCGGCGACCGACCCGCGGGTCGCCCCCAAGCGCTCGATCATCTTCATTCCGGAAACCGTCGGCCTGAAGATGCCCGACGGCGGGGTCCACGACGGCTACTGGTACGTCTCCGACACCGGCGGCGGCGTGAAGGGCTCCCACGTGGACCTGTTCACCGGCCACGGCCGGGGCTCGATGTCGCCGCTGATGAAGATCAACACCCGGACCGTGGCGGTCATGAAGGCCGGCACCTTCACGGGCTGCCCGAAGTCGGGCCAGCGGATGGCGACGGCGCGGTAGGCTGCTGGCCGTTCGGCATATGTGGTAGGCTGGGCGCTCAATGACCGACCCAGCCGCCAGTGATCGAAAGCGCATTCCTCCGCCGACTCTGCAGGATGTCATCCGCACGCAGGAGATCGAAGGCAACCCGTTGACCGACCAGGACATTCGCATGTTCGAGATGTTCGAACGTGAAGGGTGGTCGTTCGAAAAGCGGAGGGCGTACATTCTCGCGCAGATCGCAGACCTTCCCACTGAGTGAGCGGCGCAGACCCTGCTAGCGTTCGCTGTTTGCTCTAAACTCTTCCGCTCATCCCGGCGAATGCCGGGACCCATTTCGTAGGGCTCGGTGGGTGCGATTAGCCTTCGACCCGAGTCGGCAAGGTCGCCAGGAAGTCGTCCACCTGCCCTGGCGCCAGCACGCCGCAAGCCTCCCAATACAGGTCTCGCCAGTTCGGGTTTCCCTCCTGGATCACCAGAATCTTCCAGGAACGGCGCCACTCCTTCATTCGTCGCTCGCACCGGAAGGCCTCGTCTCGGGTGTCGAAGACCCGGAACCAGACAAGCTGGTCGCAACCGTATTTCGCGGTGAAGCCCGGAAAGGTCTTGTTCTTGTGCTGGCCTATGCGCGTGGTGAGACAATCGGTGCTGCCAATGTACAGCGTCCCCAGCTGTCCGCTCGCTACGATGTAGCAGTAGAAGGCCATGACTGAGTATGGCCGATTGAGAACAAATCAGCAACACCGCGCTCTACGAAATGGGTCCCGGCATTCGCCGGGATGAGCGGAATGGGGGAGATGTGGCCCTTGGTCTCCGGCGATTGCCCTGAGCCCTAAATATCCCCGCCCACGTTCGTCGGCGCAACGTTGGCGCGGGCGACGTGGATGCCGCATTCGGTCTTGTCCTGGCCGGCCCAGCGGCCGGCGCGGACGTCCTGGCCCTCTTCGACCGGGCTGGTGCAGGGCCAGCAGCCGATCGAGGGGAAGCCCTGGGCGACCAGGGGGTGAGCCGGGAGGTCGTGCTCGGCGATGTAGGCGTCCAGCTCGGCCTTGCCCCAGTTGGCCAGGGGGTTGAACTTGACCTGGTGCTCGGCCTGTTCGACCACCGCCAGGCGCAGGCGGTCGCCGCCGTGGAAGCGCTTGCGGCCGGTCAGCCAGCCGTCGAAGCCTTCGAGGGCGCGGTCGAGCGGCAGCACCTTGCGGATGTGGCAGCAGGCGTCGGTGTCGCTCTTCCAGAGGTTGGCGTCGGGGTCGCCGACGGCCAGGTCCTGGAAGCGCGGGCGCAGGTCGCGCACGTCGGTCAGGCCCAGGCGCTGAGCCAGCTGTTTGCGGTAGTCCAGGGTCTGGCCAAACAGCATGCCGGTGTCGAGGAAGAGGACGGGGATGTCCCGCTTCACCTGGGCGGCGAGATGCAGCAGCACGGCCGATTCCGCCCCGAAGGACGAGACCAGCGCCAGGCGCTCGCCGAAGGTCGCGACGGCGGCCTCGATGATGGTGGTGGGGTGGGCGTCACGCAGCTCCGCGTCCAGACGGGACGCAGTGTTCGGGCGCTCGAGTTGGTCGAAGGCCATCAGCCTCTCTCCTCGAAGGCCGGCGGGCGGTGGTCGGCCGCGCGCTGGTACACATGCCGGAAGAGGCCGGCGGCCTTGGCCCATTGTTCAGGTGTGGCGCCGTCGGCCGGCGCGAAGCTGTCGAACCCGGTGCGGACCATGAACATGGCCTGCTGCAGGAGGACGTCGCCGACCGCCCTCACCTCGCCCTTGTAGGAGAAGCGTTCACGCAGAAGCGTGGCGGTGGTGAAGGTGCGGCCGTCGCGGAACTTGGGGAAGACCACGGCGACGAGAGCCAGGCGCGGCAGGTCGTAGGCCAGGTCCTCGACCGCTTCGTCGGTCTGGATGCGGACGCCGACCGGGCGGCCGGCCGTGACCAGGGCGTCGCCCTCGGCCTGGAAGCGGGTCAGGCTGAGGATGACCGGGCCGGCCGGAATGTCGTCCTCGTCGGCGACGTCGGTGAAGACGTCGTCGGCGGCGGCGAACTTGCCGTCGTTCAGCTTAATGAGCGTCGGCATAGACGGCCTCCTTGAAGGGGGCCATGCCCGCGCGGCGGAAGGTGTCGAGGAGGCGTTCGTCGGCCTGGCGCAGGCCGAGGTAGGTCTCGACCAGGCGGTCGACGGCGTCAGCGACCTTGTCGGCCGGCAGGGCCGGGCCGAGGATCGAGGCCAGGGAGGCGTCCTCCGCGCCCGAGCCGCCGAGGCTGAGCTGGTAGAATTCCTCGCCCTTCTTGTCGACGCCGAGCACGCCGATGTGGCCGACGTGGTGGTGGCCGCAAGCGTTGATGCAGCCGCTGATCTTGATCTTCAGCTCGCCGATGTCCTCGGCCCGGTCGGGATCGGCGAAGCGGTCCTGGATCGACTGGGCGACGGGAATGGCGCGGGCGTTGGCCAGGGCGCAGTAGTCGAGGCCCGGGCAGGCGATGATGTCGCTGATCAGGCTGATGTTGGAGGTGGCCAGGCCGACGGCCTGCAGGGCGCGATGGACGGCGGGGACGTCGTCCCGCTTCACATGCGGCAGGACCAGGTTCTGCTCGTGGGTCACGCGGATGTCGCCGAGGCCATAGCGTTCGGCCAGGTCGGCGACGGCCTCCATCTGTTCGGCCGAGGCGTCGCCAGGGGTGGCGCCGGGGGCCTTCAGGCTGATCTCGACGATGGTGTAGCCGGGCTGCTTGTGGGCCTTGACGTTGTTGCGCACGAAACGGGCGAAGCCGCGGTCGGCCAATTGCTCGGCCTCGAAGACGTCGGAGCGGGGGGCGACGGTTTCGAACGGGACCTTGATGAAGCTGCCGCGGATGCGGGCCAGTTCGGTGTCGGGCAGGTCGCGGCCCTCGCCGATCTTCAGCCATTCCTCCTCGACCTGGCGGCCGAACTCCTCGGCCCCGAGGCTGGCGACGAGGATCTTGATGCGGGCCTTGTAGGAATTGTCCCGGCGGCCGTGGCGGTTGTAGACGCGCAGCACCGCTTCCAGGTAGCTGATCAGCCGGGCGGCCGGCAGGAAGGGCTTGATGGTCGGGGCCAGATAGGGCGTACGGCCCTGGCCGCCGCCGACCATGACCTCGAAGCCGAGGGCGCCGTCCGGGCCGCGCAGGACCTTCAGGCCGATGTCATGGGCGCGGGCGGCGGTGCGGTCGGTCTCCGAGGCCGTGACGGCGATCTTGAACTTGCGCGGCAGGTAGCTGAACTCGGGGTGCAGGGTCGACCACTGGCGCAGCACTTCCGACCAGACGCGGGGGTCGTCGACCTCCTGCGCCGTGGCGCCGGCGTAGGGATCGGAGGTGACGTTGCGGATGCAGTTGCCGCTGGTCTGGATGGCGTGCAGATCGACGGATGCCAGATGGTCGAGGATATCGGGCGCATCGCCCAGCTTGATCCAGTTGAACTGGATATTCTGGCGGGTGGTGAAGTGGCCGTAGCCCTTGTCCCAGGTGCGGGCGATGTGGGCGAAGGCGCGCAGCTGGGCGGGGTTCAGCGAGCCATAGGGGACAGCGACCCGCAGCATGTAGGCGTGGAGCTGCAGGTAGAGGCCGTTCATCAGGCGCAGGGGCTTGAACTGGTCCTCGGTGATGTCGCCGGCCAGGCGGGCGACGACCTGGCCGCGGAACTCGGCGGCGCGGTCTTGGAGGAACTCTTTGTCGATGATGTCGTAGCTGTACATGGGGCTACTTCCTGCGGATCAGATCGACGCGGCCCGTCGAGCGGGCGGCGCCGGTGGCGGCCTGCAGGGCGGCGATGGCGGCGCCGCCTTCGGCCTGCTTGCCGTGGGTCGGTTCGTTGGTCGGGCCCAGCGCCCGGATGCGCTCGCGGTAGCTGACGGGGGCGAGGCCGGCGGGGCCTTCGGTCAGGTCGATGAGGTAGGGCTCGACGATGACGGTCGGCTGGGTCTTGGCGGTCGTGACGGCGTCCTCGCCGGCGGTGTCGCCGTCGGCGAACAGCTGGGCGTCGGCGAAGCGTTCGACCCATTGGCCGGCCCGCCAGAAGACGACCTCGCCATCGATCAGGCGGTTGGCGGTGAGGGCTTTCATCTTAGTTCCTCCCTCGGCGCGCAGCGACGGGGGAGGGGGACCGCGCGCCGTAGGCGCGGGGTGGAGGGGGCAGCACCTGCGGGGCGGGCTGACCATAGACGCTGTCGTTGGCGGCGGCGCCAGAACGCGCGTTTGCTTGAAGGGCCGGTGCTGCCCCCTCCACCACCAGCCCTGAGTCGGGCTGGCGGTCCCCCTCCCCCGCCCCTTCGGGTCGGAGGAGGAACTGGGACTGCGCCATCGACATCGCTTCGCCGACCATCAGGAGCGCGGGTCCGCTCAATTCCGAAGCCACTTCCGCCAGTTGGCCCAGCGTCGTCGGGATGCGCTGTTCGTCGGCGCGGCTGGCGTTGACGACGATCAGGGCCGGCGTCGAGGCGGCGCGACCGGCGCCTGTCAGGCGCTGCGCGATCAGGCCGGCGGTGGTCAGGCCCATGTAGATGACGACGGTCTGGTTGGGCCGCGCCAGGGCCGGCCAGTCGAGGTCGGGCTCGCCGTGGGCGGCGTGGCCGGTGACGAAGGTGACCGACTGGGCGGCGCCGCGATGGGTCAGGGGGGCGCCGGCCGAGGCGGAGGCCGCCAGGGCGGCGGTGACACCGGGGACGACCTGGGCTTCCAGGCCGGCGGCGCGGCAGGCGGCCAGCTCCTCACCGCCACGACCGAAGACGAAGGGATCGCCGCCCTTGAGGCGGACGACCGTCAGGCCCTGGCTGGCCAGGGCGACCAGCAGCTGGTTGATGTCGTCCTGCGGCAGGGTGTGACGCGACTTGCGCTTGGCGACGTCGATGAGACGGGCGCCGGCCGGGGCGAGGTCGAGGATTTCAGCGGAAACGAGGCCGTCGTGGACGATGACGTCGGCCTGCCCGATGACGCGGGCGGCCTTGAGGGTCAGCAGGTCGGGATCGCCCGGACCGGCGCCGACCAGCCAGACCATCCCAGCCTTGGGGCCGGGTTTCGCGGCGCGTCCGTCCAGGGCGACGAGTCGCCTGTTCGAGGATGTAGGACGGGAAGGCCGGGACATGGCGCGATAGCTTCTCTATAAGGACGGCGGAGGGACGGGGACGGGCCGAAAACGACCCGCCCCGCCCGATATCCGATGGCGAAAAGGGCCGTGACGCCATCGGACCCTTGCTAACTGGGCTCGCAAAGGCCACTTCGCAAACTAGGACTTCTGCCGGGGCGTTCAGGAAAACTTGGGATGGAAAAACCCTCCGATCATCGGCGCCGCCTGCCGCCTCTCAACGCCCTGCGGGCGTTCGAGGCCGCCGCCCGCCACCTGAACTTCTCCCGCGCCGCCGAGGAGCTGTCGGTGACGCCGGGCGCGGTCAGCCAGCAGATCCAGAACCTGGAAGACTATGTCGGCGCCGCCCTGTTCAAGCGCACGCCCAAGGGCCTTCTCCTGACCGACGCGGCCCAGACCGCCCTGCCCGCCCTGCGCGAGGCCTTCGACCGCCTGGCCGAGGCCGCCAGCCTGCTGACCGCCGCCGTCGACGGCCGCCGCCTGACCCTGACGGCGGCGCCGAGCTTCGCCGCCAAATGGTTGGTGCCGCGCCTTGGCAAGTTCGAGGAGCGGCATCCGCAGGTCGACGTCTGGCTGTCGGCCGGCATGGAGGTGGTGGATTTCGCCTCTGGAGAAATCGACCTGGCCATCCGCTATGGCGGCGGGCGCTATCCTGGGCTGGAGGTCATCAAGCTGATGACCGAGACGGTGATTCCGGTGGTCAGCCCCGGCCTGCTGAACGAGAACCCGCTGAACGATCCCGGCGACCTGACCCACCACATCCTGCTGCACGACGGCAGCCCGGATGCCGACGACAGCTGCCCCGACTGGGCCATGTGGCTGGCGGCGCGGAACATTCGCGGGGTGGACGGCACGCGGGGCCCGCGCTTCAACCAGTCGAGCCTGGTCATCGAGGCGGCGGTCAACGGCCGGGGCGTGGCGCTGGCCAAGCGGACCCTGGCGCAGGCCGACCTCGACGCCGGCCGGCTGGTGACGCCAATTCAGATCGCCACGGCGGTGGACTTCGCCTATTACGTCGTCCACCCCAAGACCAAGGGACGGCTGCCACAGGTGAAGGCCTTCGTCTCCTGGCTGATGGAAGAGGCGGCCGCCCACGAAGCCGCCCTCCAGACCCTCGACAACGGCGCCGGTATCTAGAGTTTCTCATGCCCAAAGATGTTTCCGTGACGGTGGACCAACGGGTCGCGCCTCAAGACTGCACGACGATGGCGGAGGTCCGGGTCGGCGTCGACGCGCTTGACCGGGCGCTGGTCAGGCTGCTGGCCGAGCGCCAGGGCTACATGGACGCCGCCGCGCGGATCAAGCCGGACCGCGGCGTGGTGCGCGACGTGGCGCGGATCGAGGACGTGGTCGCCAAGGTCAAGGCCGCCGCCACCGAGGCCGGCCTCAGCCACGCCATCGCCGAGCCGGTGTGGCGCACCCTGGTCGACCGCTGCATCGCCTATGAGTTCGGCGTCTGGGACCGGACGCGGGACTAACCTCCCTCCCCGAATGGGGAGGGCAGGCGCGAAGCGCCGGGTGGGGCAGTGGGTCACTACACCCACCCGTTGGGCTTCTCAGCGCACAACCTCGAAGGCTGGCGACCGACTGCCCCACCCGACGCGCGTAACCGCGCGTCTGCCCTCCCCATTCGGGGAGGGACGGCTAGCCCTTGAGCGACTTCAACATCTGTTCGTGCTGATAGGCGGCGACGTCGAGCAGGGCGGCGTCCAGGGCCGCGTGCACGGCCGAGAGGGTCCCTTCCCCTTCGGCTTCGGCCCGTTCGCAGACGTCACCCAGGTGATTGGCCCCGATTCCCCGGGCGGCGCCCTTGAGGGTGTGGACCGCGTCACGCCATCCGGGATTGCCCGGCTCGAGCATCCGCGACCAGATCGTCGCCTGTTCGCGGAACAGGTTCAGCACCTCCTCGACCACCCCGGCGTCGCCCGCCGCGAAGCCTTCGAGGTAGGGAAAATCGACGGCTCCGGTGATGTCTCGTCTGGCCAAAATAGGTCCCTTGCGTCGGCAGTTATTTCGAGTATGTTCCGCGCCCTCGCCGCCGGGTACGCCCGAACCGTCGATACGGGTGCATAGCTCAGTTGGTAGAGCAGCTGACTCTTAATCAGCGGGTCGTAGGTTCGAATCCTACTGCACCCACCATTCCCAGCCCACCGTCTCAGTTGAATATTTGACCAGAGACGGTGGGGGTGGGCGCTGTCAGGATACTCTCTGGGTTCCCCTTTGGGGTTTCGCCTGTCGGCGAGGCGGGTCAGCGCCCTCGGCCAACCTTCCAGGGCTAAGGGCAGTGGGCGCGAGAGCAGATTCGGCGGCGGCCTAAAGGGACGGGCCAATCAGCGCATAGATCGGATCGTCCGGCCAGGAGCCGCCGATCGGTTGGCGTCGGCCGAACCGCTCGGCCTCGGTTCCAGGTGGCAGGGGCATCTGCTCGACCCAGTCGAACACCACCAGGCGGCGGGCGACCCGCCATTCGTCGTCGCGCTTTTCAAACCAGTCGATATAGCGGCCCGCCATGTCCCACTGCACGAGGGCTCCGTTCTCGGTCTGGCGTTGCAAGGCGGTGAAGTAGGACTCGACGGCGGCGCCGCCCGGCTTGAACTCGATCAGGATGTTGTGGATCTGATGGATGCCGCGCTCGATGGTCGGCAGGGTCTTCATGGCCCAGGCGATGAAGCCCTCAGCGCTGCCCTGGTAGGCCCCGTGATTGTCCGTCGCGTCCGGCCAGTAGGCGGAGCGCAGAGCCGCCTCGTCCGTCCGGTCGATCCCGCGGCAATAGCGATAGATGCAATCCCGGATCATCTCGCGATCCCAGAGCTCCTGGAGCTTGTCGGTCTTGGTCATGCGGGTCTCCGGGTGTGGATCAGGTGGGTCAGTAGAGCTCATCGAGCCTGCTGATGTCGAAGGCGCGCAACCTGTCGCCGCGGTTCATGGCGATGTTCTGGAGCCATTGCGGATCGGCCAGCAAGGCCCGTCCCACGGCCACAAGGTCGAACTCGTCGCGCGCCAGCCTTTCGAGGAGCTGATCGATGGAGGTCGGCGCGGAGGCCTCTCCGCCAAAGCCGGTGATGAAGTCGCCGGTCAGGCCGACCGACCCCACGGTCATGGCGGTCCGGCCGGTCAGGCGGCGCGCCCAGCCGGCGAGGTTCAGGTCCGATCCCTCGAAGGCGGGCTCCCAGAACCGTCTTTGCGAGCAGTGGATGATGTCCACGCCGGCGTCGCACAACGGCTCCAGCATGGCGGCGAACTCGGCCGGTCCCTCCACCAGCCGGGCGGCGTAGTCCTGCTGCTTCCATTGCGAGATGCGCAGGGAGATGGGCAGGGCGGCACCGACTTCGCGGCGGATCGCCCGGATGATCTCGGCGGCGAAGCGGGTGCGGTCGGCGAGTGTGGCGCCGCCGTAGCGGTCGGTCCGCCGGTTGGTGCCGGCCCAGAAGAACTGATCGATGAGGTAGCCGTGGGCGGCGTGAATTTCGACACCGTCGAAGCCCAGGGCCGCGGCCCGGCGCGCGGCCGCCGCGAAGGCGTCGATGGTTTCGGCGATGTCGGCCTCGCTCATGGCCCGGCCGAACGGCGCGTCCGGCGCCATCAGGCCGGAGGGGCTTTCCACCCGCGCATCCGGCGCCCATTGCGACCGACGGCCCTGGGTGGCGCCCACATGCCACAGCTGCGGCATGATCCGGCCGCCCTCGGCGTGCACGGCGGCGACGACCTGCGCCCAGCCGGCCATGGCGGCCTCCCCCCAGAACCTGGGCACGTTGGGATCATCCGACGAACCCGGGCGGTCAACCACCGTGCCTTCGGTGATGATCAGCCCGACCCCGGCGGCGGCGCGGCGGGCATAGTAGGCCGCCACGTCGGGACCCGGCACGCCGCCGGGTGATCGCGACCGCGTCATCGGCGCCATCACGACGCGGTTGGGCAGCCGAAGCCCTGCGACGTCATAGGGCCGGAAGAGAGTCTCCATGACGGTATTCGTCCCCAGAAATATCGGCGGCGGCCTGTCAGCCGCCGCCGGAAGCGCGAGACGGGGGTCCGTCCGGTCAAAACCGCTTGGTCAGCGACACGCCGTAGGTCCGCGGATCGAGGATGAAGACGTTCTGCAACAGACCCATGGCCTCATCGGTGACCAGGGTGTCGGTGATGGGCCGGTCGTCGAAGACGTTCTTCACGTAGACCTCGACCTCGAGGCCCAGTTTGTCGTTCACGGCCTGGAGCGACAGGTTGCCGTTCTCCCAGCCCTCAAGCCGGTCGACCGTCGAGTTGTAGACGCGGGAGAAGGAGTCGCCCTGCCGGTAGTAGTCGGCGCGCAGGGTGGCGTCCCAGCCGGAGGGCAGGTTCCAGGTGTACTGGGCGCCCAGCGACAGCGTCCAGGGCGGCGCGTTCGGCAGTTCGTTGCCGGCGAGGCTTACCGCCACCCCGTCACTCGGGATCACGCCGCGAGAGACGTGGGCCCCCGAGCAGACGCCCAGAAGCGCCAGCGGATTGCCCGAGACCCCCGCCACGAAGGGCGCGCCCGGTTGCTGCTGAATGATCGCCAGCAGATTGCCCACGGCCGCGGTCGGGGCCACGCACGCGGCCATGCTCGAGGCCTTCACCAGGGTCAGGTTCGGATCGCCCTGGGTGCGGTTGACCGGATCGATGGACGATCCGTTCTGGACCTCGGTCTTCAGGAAGCCCGCGTTGAGGTTGAAGCGCAGGTTGGTGACCGGCTCCCAGATGCTCTCGAGTTCGAAGCCGGTGACGGTGGCGTCGATGTTCTCCGTGACCGCGATCCGGTTCACGAACTTGGAGATCTGGTAGCCCTTATAGTCGTAGTAGAAGGCCGTGAGATTGAGGACCAGATTGCCGTCCAGCAGCGTGTTCTTCATGCCGACTTCGTAGGCGTTGACGAACTCCGGATCGTAGATCGGCCGCGGCGCCCCGATGCCCCCCGCGCCGATATTGTTGGGGCCGCCGCCCTTGTAGCCCCGCGAGTAGAAGCCATAGAGCAGGGTGCTGTCGGTGAAGGACAGGTCCGGCTTCCAGTCGACCCCGAGTCGTCCGGTCACTTCACTGAATTCGGCGGTGTAGGAGGCCGGCACGCCCGGGGTCAGGCCCGATCCGAGGGTCAGGAGCTTCACCGGGAAACTGTGGAGGGTCTTGCTGTCCTCGGTGTAGCGCAGGCCGCCGGTCACCTTCAGGGCGTCGGTGATGTCCCAGTAGACCTCGCCGAAGGCCGCCTTGGATTCCAGGGTGTAGGGCTGATAGCTGAGATAGTTGCCGTGCCCGTCCGTGTTTGGCGTCGAATCCGGGTTGATGTAGATGCAGTTGGTGGCGCCCAACGCACAGGTCGCGCCGCCGTTCACCACCCTCGAGAAATTCGTGAAGGCGTTCGAGAAGATGTAGAACGCCTGGACCGTCTCGTAGTCGACGTAGTTGGCGCCGATGCTGAAATTCACCGGGCCGTCGAACGATGATTGCAGCCGCAGTTCATGCGTCCACTGCTCCGACGGGTGCTGGTTGGTGTCGTAGACCTGCAGCGTGTTCGACGCCCCGAGCTGCGGATCATTCACCACCCCGCCCGGCGCCGTCGCCGTGGCGTTGAACGGCGTCGGGAAGGCGAAGCGATACATGTCCTGCCCGGACTCGTATTCGCCCTTGTAATAGGACGACAGCAGGTTGACCTGCAGGGACGGGGTGATGTCCCAGGCTGCGCTGAGCTCCACCACGTCTTCCTTGGCGTAGTAGCTCGGGTCGATCGACGACTCGACCTTGCTGAGGTCGGAGGATTGGCGCCGGTTGGCGCTGAGATCGCCGCTTGCCAGGCCGCCGCGGTAGGCGAGCAAGCCGAACAGGGTCGACATCGTGTTGGGCGTGCCGTTGGACTCGCTCGCGTAGATCGAGCCGTTGGTGCAGCCCTGGCTGAGGAAGCCGCGCAGGACGTTGTTGGTCACCGCCGTCCCGCCGACCGACGCAGGGCCGTTGTCGCGGGTGCACAGCGCCTTGCCCGTGCGCATGCGGTCGTCGTCCTCTTCGAAGCGCTGCCAGAGCAGCTGAGCCTCGAAGTTATCGGTCGGGGTGAAGGCCAGCGACGCGCGGACCGAATAGAGGTCCCGACCATCGATGTCGTGGCCGGTGGTCAGGTTGTCGGCGAAGCCGGAGCGGCTGAGATAGGTCCCGGCCAGGCGCAGCGCCAGCACATCGTCGATGAGCGGGAAATTGAGCATCCCGCGCACCTTGCGGGTGTCGTAGTTGCCGATCTCGCCCCGCACGGCCCCTTCGAACCAGTTCTTGGGCTTGGCGGTGATGACATTGACCACGCCGCCGGTGGCGTTGCGGCCATAGAGGGTGCCCTGCGGACCGCGCAGGACCTCGACACGCTCGACGTCGAAGAATTCAGCCTCGAACAGGCGGTTTTCGGTGAGCGGCGCGCCGTTCAGGTGGACGCCCGTGGAGGTGTCGCCGGTCACCGCCGTCTGCTTGGTGCCGATGCCCCGGATCTGGAAATTGTAGCCGCTGTAGAAGCTCTTGGAGAAGGTGACGTTGGGGACCGCGCGCTGGAGATTAGGCCCGCCGTCGATCTTCTGCGCCTCGAGCGTGGCCTGCGAAAACGCGGAGACCGCGATCGGCACGTCCTGCAGAGCCTCTTCGCGCCGCTGGGCGGTCACGACCAGTTCGCCGACGACGCTCTCATCTTCCGGCGGCGCCGCTTCTTGCGCGAGCGCCGGCATGGCCACGAGCATGGCCAGCATCGACACACCGGACGACAGCATACGCGCTCTGATGTTTGCAACCTTCACGTTTCCACTCCCCCATTTGAGCAATTATTGAAATTACTCGTTGTTATCGTTGAGCGATTGCCCCAATGGCTTCGCGCTTATGATTTAACGCTACTGGTTCTTTCCTCACACGACCCGAAACCCCGCCCATGCGCTTCCGATATTTCATTCTCGATATTCTGAGCGCTCATCGGATGGCAAAGTCCTCGCCGCGGCTAAACAACCTCCGCCGGGACCGTGATCAGCGCCTGCGCGGTTCGGTAGTCGGCCTTGCCGCTCTCATGGCGTGGCACGCTGTCGACGTGCAGGAACCGCCGCGGCAGCTTGTAGCTGGCCAGCGTTCTCTGCAGACCGGCGCGGACCGTCACCTCATCGAACGCCGCCGTTGACTTGACGATCGCCACGATCGACCTGCCCCAGGTCGGGTCCGGCTCGCCCACCACCAGCGCGTCTTCGACGCCCGGCTGGAGCTTGAGCGCCTCTTCGACCTCTTCGGGGAAGACCTTTTCGCCGCCGGTGTTGATGGACAGGTTTCCGCGGCCGATCAGGGTGAGCTGACCATCGGCGTCCAGCCGGGCGAAGTCGCCGGGCACGGCGTATCGGACACCGTCGATGACGCGGTAGGTCTCGGCGGTCTTCTTCGGATCGCGATAGTAGCCGGCCGCGATGGGCTCCGTGCGCGCCAGCAGGCCCTCGCCGGGGATGTCTCGGGGCAGGACGACGCCCGTATCGGCGTCGATCAGCACGGTCTTGGCGCCCGGCGCGAACACGCCGGTGGCCGGCACATGGTTCGCGGTCGCCACGGCGTAGCCGAAGCCCGACGCCTCTGACGCCCCCAGGATGTCGACCAGGGTGAGCCCGGGCAGATGCGCCAGCAGGCCTGCCTTGACCTCGCCGCTCCAGATCAGGCCGGCCGAGGAGATGACCTTCAGGCTGGAGAGGTCGTAGCGCCCCGGCGCGGCCTCCAGGGCCCGCAGCATCGGGCGGGCGAAAACATCGCCGACGATGGCGATCCGCGTCACCCGGGTGCGCTCGACCTCGCGCCACAGCTCATCAGCGTCGAACCGGTCGGAGGGCAGCAGAACCGCCCCGCCGCCGGCCATCAGCTCGCCGATGACGGCGTTGCTGCCGGCCCCGTGCATCAGCGGGCAGGCCGGGATCGTGCGGCTGGGGGCGGGATTGCCCCGCACCATGGCGGCGTGCTCGGCCAGGTCGGCGGGCCGCCTGGCGATCAGCGGCGATTCCAGCTGCACCTTGCGAGCGTCGCCGGTGCGCCAGAGGACGCCCTTCGGACGGCCCGTGGTGCCACCGGTGTAGAGCAGGTAGCTGTCGCCCGGGGATCGCTGGATGTCGAGCGGCCCGCCCTCGCCGGTCTGGGCCCAGGCCTCGAAGGATTGCTCGCCGTCGGCCGGGGCGCGGACCTGGCGGTCCGACTCGATCCGGATCCACAGCCGCACGTCCGGCAGCCGCGACTTCAGCGCCGGGATCGTGGCGTCCAGGCTGTCCTGGTAGAACAACGCCGAGGCGCCGCAGTCATCCAGGACGTAGACGATCTCGTCGGCCGTGTAGCGGTAGTTGACGTTGACGCTGACGGTGCGCGACTTCAGCGCCGCCACCGTCGCCTCGATGTAGGCCGGATGGTTGCGGCACAGGATGGCCACCCGGTCGTCGGGGGCCAGGCCATGGCCGATCAGCCGCCGGGCCAGGTTGTTGGTCCGGCGATCGAAGGCCCCCCAGGTGACGATGTCCTCGCCCCAGATCAGGGCGGGACGATCGGCCGGGACGACCCGCGCCACCGCATCGAGAATGTCGCCGTAGTTCCAGGCCATGGGCTGGTCTCCGCTGAAGACGATCGACGGCTCAGCGCCCGGTGAACACCGGAGGACGCTTCTCGACGAAGGCGCGTACCGCCTCCTTGGCGTCATCGCTCTTCTTCAGACGGTTGGTGTTGCCCTGCTCGTAGCGATAGCCGTCGCGCAGGGTCATGTTCTCGATGGTCGACAGGCTGTCCTTGGCGTAGGCCACGGCCAACGGGCTCTTGGCGGCGATCTGGCGGGCGATGCCCATCGCGTAGGGCATCAACTCCTCCGGCGGCAGGCAGGCCTCGAGCACGCCACGGTCGAAGAGTTCACGGGCCGGCGCGCGGTAGCCGGTCAGCACCATCCGGCGGACCAGGGAGTGAGGCAGGATCCGCATGGCGTGCCGCGCCCCGCCCATCAGCCCGACGTCGATCTCCGGCAGGCCGAACACCGCCTTCTCGGAGGCCACCAGGATGTCGCAGCTGGCCACCAGGCCAAGGCCGGCGCCGAGCGCCGCGCCGTTGACGGCGGCGATCACCGGCTTCTTGCACTCGATGATGCTGTAGCTGATCTCGCGCACCTTGCGCATGCGCCGCCATTCATAGCCCTGCTCCGGCTCGCCGCCGGTTCCGGACTTGAGCTCGGCGCCGGCGCAGAACTGCCTGCCGGCCCCGGTCAGCACCACGGCAAGGACATCGTCGCGATCGTTGAACGTATCGAAGATGGCGGTCATGTCCTCGACCGCCTCCAGGGGCATGGCGTTCACCGGGGGGTTGTCGAGGGTGACGACCGCGACGCCATCTTCGACCTCGAGACGAACCAAAGCCATGAACTCATCCTTCCCTGCGCGCCCAGATCTGGCGCCTGGAAGGGAAGCTATCGGCGCACCCCGCGACAGACACGGACGCGGGGACACGGTGTTCAAAAATCCCATATGAATTTCGCGCGGCCCAAGCAGGCTCGCGTCGCGCCTTGCGGACCGCTAACCTTCAGACAGGTCCCCAGGACACGCGGCCATGAAAGACCGCACCAAGAGGACGTCGTCACGCGGGGTTGGATAATGCGTCGGGACCCGATCAAATCAGCCGCCCGGACTCTCGAAGTCCTGGAGATGTTTCACGAACAGCGCGCGCCCTTGCGGCTGAAGTTCATCTTCGAGCGCCTGTCCTACCCGCAATCGAGCACCACCTCCCTGCTCAAGAGCATGGTGGTCCTGGGCTATCTCAACTACGACCGCCCGACCCGCACCTACTTCCCCACGCCCCGCGTCGCGGCGCTGGGCGACTGGATCAACCACTATCTCTACGGGGCCGGCGACGTCATCGGCCTGATGGAGACGGTGTTCGAGAAGACCAACGAGACCGTCGTCCTCTCCTCGCAGAACGACATCTTCATCCAGCACATCCGCGTGCTGCAGCCCTCTCACCCCTACAAGGTTCCGCCCTCCGAGGGCAGCATGAGGGTCCTGACGCACTCGGCGGCCGGCCTGGTGCTGCTCAGCGGCATGGCCCCCAAGACGGTCGACAAGCTGATCCGGCACATCAACGCCTACGAGCAGGGACGCTCCAAGAAGATCGACATCGGCGAGCTCAGCGAACAGCTCGCCTGGATCCGGCGCGAGGGCTACAGCCTGCTGGCGGCCTTTCCCTTCCCGGACGCGGCGGGGCTGGCCATGCCCCTGCCCAAGAGCCCGCACGGCATGCCGCTGACGCTCGGCGTCGGCGGGCTCAATAGCCGGATCGCCCGCAAGCGCAGCGAGATCATCGCCACGATGCGCGAGGCCATCGCCGACTACGAGCGCAAGCTCAACCTGGCGTCGGCGGCGGCGGAATCAGAGCCGGCGGACCCGGAGGTCGAGGCTGACGATGACCGCGCCGAGGAAGTCCTGGCCTAGCCCTCGCTCGCTTCGCCGGCATCGCCAAAGGCGTGCCAGCCGCCGTCGATACTGACCACCGAGCCGGTGACATAGCTGGCCGCGTCGCCGGCCAGGAAGGCGACCAGATCGGCGACCTCGCGCGGCTGGCCGAGGCGGCCCATCGGCGTGCGCCGTAGCACCGCCGCCAGCTGCCGCGAACCGTTGTCCCGCAACGCCAGGAGGCCCGGGGTCTCGATGTAGCCCGGCGCCACGGCGTTGACCCGAATGCCGCGGTCGGCCCACTCGCAGGCCAGGCTCTTGGTCAGCATGCCCACCCCGGCCTTGGCCGCGCAGTAGGCGTTGCGCCGCGGCAGGGCGGCCAGGCCGGCGATCGAGCCGAGATTGACGATCGCCGCCGCTCCACCGGCCGTCATGCGCCGCCCGGCCGCGCGGGCCGCGATGAAGGCGCCGGTCAGGTTCACGTCCAGCACCGCCTCGAACTCGGCCGTGCTCTGGTCGACCGTCGGCTTGAAGTTGTCGGCGACGCCGGCGTTGTTGATCAGCACATCGATCCGGCCCCAGCGAGCCATGGCCGCATCCATGGCCGCCTCGATGCCTGTCTCGTCGGTGATGTCGCCGGCGTGGACAAGATGCGGCTCGCCCAGCTCAGCGGCCAGGGCCTCAAGCGCTTCGGCGTTCCGGTCGATCACCAGCAGCCGGTCGCCGTCACCGGCAAACCGGTCGACGATGGCGCGGCCGATGCCGCTGGCGCCGCCGGTGACGACCACCGTGCGCGGTCCGGCCGCCGGCGCATGCGGCGCGGGCCGAGTCGATGCCGCTCCCGTGCCGCCGAAAGCCAGGAACCCGCCGTCGGCCACCAGCAGGGCGCCGGTGACGTAGGAGGCCTCTTCCGAGGCCAGGTAGAACACCGTCTCGGCGATCTCCTCGGGCGCGCCCATGCGCCCGAGCGGGATGCGTCGTTCGACCAGGGCCGGATCGACCTTGCCGTTGGCGATCAGCCGCTCGACCATGTCGGTGCGGGTGTAGCCGGGCGCCACGGCGTTGACGCGAACCCCCAGGCCGGCCCATTCGCAGGCCAGGGTGCGGGTCAGCGAGACCACGGCGGCCTTGCTCGCGCCATAGCCGTTGCGGAACGGCACGGCCGCCACCCCGGCGCCCGAGGCCAGGTTGACGATCGCGCCCCGCCCCTGGGCCAGCATCACCCGGCCGGCCTCGCGCGCCGCCATGAAGACGCCGGTGACGTTGACGCCGATCAGGGCCTGGAACTCGTCCAGCGGCTGGTCCACCACCGGCTTGGCCTGGGCGTCGATCACCCCGGCGTTGTTGATCAGCACATCGATCCGTCCAAAGGCCGACAGGCCGGCGGCGACCATCGCCCGGACGTCGTCCTCCCGGGAGACATCCACCGCCAGTCCCACATGCGCCTCGCCCAACGCTTCGGCGCGAGCCACAGCCGCCTCGCCGTTGCGGTCGGCGATCAGCACCCGGTCGCCGGCGGCGGCGAACCGGCGGGCGATCGCCCAGCCGATGCCGTCCGCGCCCCCTGTGACAATGACCGCCCGGCCTTGCGTCATCTCAGCCCGCCTTGATGTCGTTGCGCGACAGGTGGTCGCGATAGGTCTCGCGCAGCGCCGTCTTGAGCAGCTTGCCCGTCGCCGTGTGCGGCAGTTCGGGCACGATAATCACGTCGTCCGGCAGCCACCAGCGCGCCACCCGGTTGGCGAGGAACTGCAGAATGGCCTCCCTGGTCGGGGCGGCGCCGGGCCGGGGCACGACCAGCAGCAGGGGCCGCTCCTGCCATTTGGCGTGCGGCACGCCGATCACGGCGGCCTCGCGGACCTCGGGATGGGCGACGGCGGCGTTTTCCAGGTCGATGGAGGATATCCACTCGCCGCCCGACTTGATCACGTCCTTCGAGCGGTCGGTGATCTGCAGGAAGCCGTCCGGCAGCAGGCGGGCAACATCGCCGGTGGTGAACCAGCCGTCGGCGTCCACCGCCGGCTGGTCGGCCTTGAAGTACTGGCGCAGCACCCAGGGTCCACGCACCTGCAGCTCGCCGGTCGCGACGCCGTCGGAAGGCAGCTCCTGTCCGGCCTCGTCGATGATCCGCAGTTCGACCCCATAGATCGCCCGCCCCTGGCGGGCCTGGATGTCATAGCGGGCCTGGCGCTCCAGCTTGGCATGCTCAGGCAACGGCGTGCCGATCGTCGCAAGAGGGCTGGTCTCGGTCATGCCCCAGGCGTGGATGACATAGACCCCGAGCAGCCAGTCGAACTTCTCGATCAGGGCCCGGGGCGCGGCCGAGCCGCCGACCAGGACGCGCTCCAGCGCCAGGCCGGGCAGGTTCAGGCGCTCGCCATGCGCCGAGATGAAGTCCAGGAACCCGAGCCAGACCGTCGGCACCCCCAGGGAGAAGGTGCAGGCCTCGTCGCGCAGCAGGTTGTAGAGGCTCTCGCCATCCAGGGCGGCGCCGGGCAGCACCAGCTTCGCGCCGCACATCGCCGCCGAGAACGGCACGCCCCAGGCGTTGACGTGGAACAGGGGCGTCACCAGCAGCACGCTGTCACGACGGGACAGGCCCATGCCATCGGCCGCCGTGGCGCAGAAGGCGTGCAGCACCAGGGAGCGATGGCTGTAGAGGACCCCCTTGGGCGACCCCGTGGTGCCCGAGGTGTAGCAAAGGATGGCGCCGTCACGCTCGCCGACCGGGGTCCAGGGCGCGTCGTCGGGCTGAGCCGAGATCAGGTCTTCGAAGCAGATGGCGTTGGCCAGGGTGCAGTCCGGCATGGCGTCGCGATCGCAGAGCAGCACATAGCCCTGGATCGAGGGAAGCTGGCTGGCGATCGGCTCGACCAGGGCGACGAAGGCCGGGTCGAGGAACACCAGGCGGTTCTCGGCATGCTCCAGGATGTAGGCGATCTGCTCGGGAAACAGCCGCGGATTGACGGTGTTGAGGACCGCCCCCGCGCCCGTCGCGCCGTAGTAGAGCTCCAGGTGCCGCGCCGAGTTGACCGCCAGGCTGGCCACCCGCTCGCCCGGCTGCACCCCCAGGGCGCGCAAGGCGGCCGCCAGCTGCCGCGCCCGCCGCGCCACCGCCGCATAGGTCGAGCGTTCGGTCTGGCCCGCCTCGGTTTTCGAGACCACCTCAACGGCGCCATGAAACCGCGCGGCGTAGTCAATCACCGAGGACAGCAACAGCGGCGTGTCCTGCATCAGGCCCAACATGCATCCCCCGGGGAACGGATTTCGATCAAGTGAGGCGAGGTTAGCGGCGCCCCACGCCGGCCCGGGCGTTCCACCGGTCGGGGACGCGGAATTCACATAGCTGATAATGGCGCACCCGGGTTCGCGTGGGGTTGTCGTCATGGTCCCGGCGGCACAGGCTGCAGGCGAAGAGGGCGATATTGAGGACGACCAAGAGGCGGCGCGGCCATCGACCACGCTGAACGATCCAGAATCCGAAACGCCGCGGATCGCGCGGTGCTGCACAAGACAGCCGGATGGGGAGGGATGAAATGGGAACGGCGACGACACCAACGTTCGCGCGCATTTGTCAGCGCGCCGCGCGCCCTGCGACGCGCTCGGTGGCCAGATGAACGCCCTGGCCTACTCACACGCTCAGTTCCGCCACGGTCCAGAAGCGCCGGGCGCCCTGCCGCTGGCCACGATCGAGATCCAGGCCGGCATCGCTGTGATCCGGCTGGAGCTGCCCTCGCCCGGGCTCTGGACGACCCTGGAGCAGCAGCTCTTCGTCACCACGCTGGCCGACCTGGGTGGGCGCGAGGATCTCACCGCGATTGTCATCCAGGGCGCGGATGTCTTTGCCGAACAGCCCAGCGCGAGCGCGCCGGATTTCCACGCCGTGGTCGAGGCGGTCGCGGGTTCGCGCCTACCGGTGATCGCCGCCATATCCGGCGACGCCGTCGGCGTGGGCCTTGAGCTGGCGCTCGCCTGCGCGGGCCGGGTGGCGCGGCGCGGCGCTCGCTTCAGCCTGCCCGACCTGCGGGCGGGACGTCTGCCCACGCATGGCGCGATCGAACGCCTGCCCCGGCTGATCGGCATGACCCTCGCCAGCGACCTCTTGATTTTCGACGCGGTCCTGGAGGCGGACCGGGCCCTCGACGCGGGACTGCTCGACGCGATCGCGGGAAGCGACGTGGTCGCCGCCGCCGTCGACCTGGCGCTTTCGGGCGCCGCCAAGGCGCGGACCTCCCAGGCGGACACCGACGCCGCGGACCTCTTCGGGGCGCGGCTGCGCGTGCGGCGCGAGGCGCCGGACCAGACCGCGCCGTCGGTCGCCATGCGGGCGCTCGAGGCCGCCGCGCGGCTGCCGATCCGCCGGGCCATGGCCGAAACGGCCAAGGCCGCCGCCGCCCTCGCCACGACCGACCAGGCCCAGGCCCTGGCCTATGCGGCCCAGGGGCGAGCCCTGCTGGACGACTGGGGGACGGACGCCGCGCGCGAGGTCCTGGCCCGCCGCCTGCGCTGGCCCCTCCTGCGTGAAGCCGTCCACATGCTCGACGAGGGGGCCTGCCCATCGCAGATCGACCGATGCCTCATCGCCTTCGGCTTCCGCGAGGGACCGTTCGCGCTCTCCGACCGGGTGGGCATGGCCAGCCTGTTCGGCGTCGCCGCCGATGGAGCGATCCCGGCTGATCCCTGGCTTTGCTACTCCGCGACCCTGGACCTGATGACCGACGCCGGCCGGCATGGTGACGCCGCGCCGGGCTGGTATCGCGACTCGGACGAGGCCTCCCACCTGACCTTCGACGCCGAAGTCGCCCGTATCGTCCAGGCCTCGGCCACCTTCCAGCGGATCAGCCGCCGGCCCGTGCCCGACGAGACCATCGCCGAGCGCTGCATGCTGGCGGTGGTCAACGGCGCGGCCGAACTTCTGCAGGTCGAGGACAATCTCAGCGTCCCTCTGCTGGACGCGGTCTGGACCAGCATGCTCGGCTTCCCGGCCTGGAGGGGCGGCCCCCTGCTGCAGGCCGACCGAGGCGGGCTGGACAGGGTCGTGGACGGGCTGCGGAAACTTCACGCACGGCGCAACACCGCCGGCGCCCCCTGCGAAATCCTCCTGCGATGCGCGGCGCGGGGCGAAGGGCTGGGCTGACGGCCGGCCCACTAAGACCTCGAAATTCACATGGGCAATAAAGTTCCGACCGCTTCGCAACGGTCGGCCCCCTGCCCTGCTCCGGCCGATAACCGTCGGAACATCAGGCATTTTCCGAGGGGAAGACCATGGGCGGGCGACTGAGCGGGCGATCGGCCCTGGTGACCGGCGCATCGCGCGGGCTGGGGCGCGCCACCGCCGAACTGTTGGCGGCCGAGGGCTGCGCGGTGGCGGTGCTCGATCTCAAGGCCCACTGGGCCGAGACCACGGTCGAGGCGATCAACGCCGGCGGCGGCCAGGCCATCGCCATCGGCGCCGATGTCTCCGACAGGACGGCGCTGGGCGAGGCCCTTGAGGCGACGGCGGCGCAGTTCGGACGGCTGGACATCCTGGTCAACAACGCCATGTGGAACCGCTACGAGCCGATCGCCGCGATCAGCGAGGAGACCACCGAGCGAATGCTTGGCGTCGGGTTCAAGGCCGTGGTCTGGGGGATCCAGGCCGCCGCCCCGATCATGCAGCGCACCGGCGGCGGGTCGATCGTCAACATCGCGTCGGTCTCCGCCCTGCTGGGGATTCCCAACGCCCTGCTCTACTGCGGCGTCAAGGCGGCCGTGGCCGGCCTGACCCGTTCGGCGGCCGCCGAGCTCGGCCCTGTCGGCGTGCGGGTCAACGCCATCGCGCCCTCGACCGTGGACACCGAGGGCGTGCGCTCGGTCGTCTCCCCGGAGAAGATGCAGTCCCGCATCGATCAGACCCCGATGCGCCGGCTGGGCACGCCGGACGACATCGCCCGCGCCGTGCGCTACCTGGCCTGCGACGACAGCAGCTTCGTGACCGGCCAGGTGCTGACCGTCGACGGTGGGTTGGCTAGCTCGTTCGCCTGAGGCGGCTCGCCAGTCAGGCGGCGCTGGCCGCCGCGAACTGCCGACGGTGCTCAGCGGCGTTGCCGAAGGCCAGGTCGATCATCACCAGACGCTTGAGATAGTGACCGACGGCCAGTTCGTCGCTGAAGCCCATGCCGCCATGCAACTGAACCGCCTGGCGGGCGACATAGAGGCCCGTCTGCCCGACCCTTGTCTTGGCCGCCGCGATGGTCTGCCTGCGCGCGGGATCGGAGGAACCGACGGCGATGCTGGCCAGGTAGGTCATCGAGCGCGCCTCCTCGCAGGCGATGGCCATGTCCACCGCGCGATGCTGCAGGGCCTGGAACGACCCGATGGTCTGACCGAACTGCTTGCGCGTCTTCAGATGCTGCAGGGTCTGCTCATGGGCGGCGTCCATCGCCCCGACCGCCTCGGCCAGGCGGGCGACGATGGCCAGGTCCACGGCATGGCGCGCCAGCTCGAAACCCTGGTCGACCTCGCCGATCACCGCGCCGACGGGCGCCTCGACGCCCTCCAGGACAAGGCTGGCGTTGCGGCGATGATCCATGGCCCGGACGCCGTGGACCGTCAGCCCCGGCGCGTCCCTGGGCACCAGGAACAGGGAGATGCCGGCCTCCTCCGAGCCTCGGCCGGAGGTCCGAGCGGGGACGACGAACCAGTCGGCCTCAGCCCCGTCCAGGGCATGGCTCTTCTCGCCGGTCAGGCGGAAACCTGCCTGCGTGCGCTCGGCGCGGGTGGAGACGGCCGCCAGGTCGAAGCGGCCGCCCGGTTCGGCGTCGGCCAGGGTGACGACGATGCTTCCCGCCATCGCCGCGGCTGTGAGGTCGGCCCGTTCAGGCCCGGCCAGGTGCGGCAACAGGGTCGGGGCGAACACCGCGCCGGCGACCAGCGGCTCCAGCATCAGCGCCCGGCCGGCGCCCTCCATGATCACCATGATGTCGATCGCCGAGCCGCCAAGACCGCCGTCGTCTTCCGGCGCCGTCAGCGACAGCCAGCCAAGGTCGGCCATCTGTTTCCACAGGCCCCGGTCAAAGCCCTCGCCGCGACCGACACGGGCCCGCCAGGCGGAGAAATCGTAGTGGTCGCGGGCGAAGCGCATGACGCTGTCCTGCAGCAGGCGCTGTTCGTCGGAGAGCTCGAAATTCATCGGTCGACGGCTCCTGCCTAGAGACCCAGCGCCCGGCGGGCGATGATGTTGCGTTGGATTTCGTTGGCGCCGCCATAGATGCTGGTGACGCGGGAATAGAGCATGCCCATCATCGGCCAGGGCTGCGTCGGCGGCCCGTTGCCGATCGGTCCGAAGGCGGCGGCGTCGTAGCCCATGGTCTCCACCCAGAACTCGGTGACCTCCTGCAGAAGCTCCGACCAGCGGACCTTGATCATCGAGGCGCGCGGACCCGAGTCCTTGCCCGAGGCCGCTTCGGCCATGGTCCGCATGACCATCCCCTCCAGGGCGATCACCTCGATCTCCAGCTGGGCCAAGCGGTCGGCGACCACCGGATCGTCGAGCAGCGCCCCCTGGCCGGTGCGGGCCTGAGCGGCCGCGGCCCGGGCGCCGCGCAGCTGCTGGCGCAGGCGCATGGTGGTGGCCGCCGTCACCCCGCGCTCGCGGTCCAGCAGGACCTTGCCATACCCCCAGCCCTGGCCTTCCTCGCCGATCAGGTTGGCCGCCGGCACCCGGACGTTGTCGAGGAACACCTCATTGGTGTGGTGGATCTCGTCCATGGTGATGATCGGCCGGATGCTGATCCCGGGCATGTCCATGTCCAGCAGCAGCAGGGTGATCCCGGCCTGCTTGCGCCCGTCGGGGTCGGTGCGGACGAGACAGAACATGCGGTTGGCGACGTGGGCGTAGCTGGTCCACATCTTCTGGCCGTTGACCACGTAGTGATCCCCGTCCCGCACAGCCCGCGTGCTCAGCGAGGCCAGGTCCGAGCCGGCGTTGGGCTCGGAGTATCCCTGGCACCACCAGTCGTCGCTGGAGAGGATGCGCGGCAGGTAGCGGGCCTTCTGCTCAGCATTCCCGAATGTGAAGATGATCGGACCGATAAGCTCAAGGCCCTGGTGGTACTGCACCGGCGCGTCGGCCAGCGAGGCCTCGGCCTCGAAGATGTAGAGCTGGGTCGGCGTCCAGCCCGTGCCGCCGTATTCCGCGGGCCAGGACGGCGCCCCCCAGCCGCGGGCATGCAGCAGCTTCTGCCAGGCGACGAATTCATGCGGCTCCAGCCGCATGCCGGCGCGCACCCTGGCCTTGAAGGCTTCCGGCGTGTTCTCGGCGAAGAAGGCGCGGACCTCATCGCGAAAGGCGCGGTCGGCGGGGTCGAGATCGAGATCCATGGGCGGCCTGTCGAACAGCGGATGACTGCATCAGGTTCTAGAGGCCCCGGCGGCCACGGCGTCGCGGCGCCGGCGGCGCGCGCCAAGATCGCATATGGGTATTTGGCCCGCGCCTAGAGGCGACACCGGGTCTCCGCGATGCCCCGCGCGCCCAGGCCCTCGATGGCCAGGAGCCGGCCGCCGTCCGGGTGGTCGGTCTTCAGCCGGCCGCCTGAATCGGCGATCGCCGTGACGTAGAGGACGTCCAGACGTTCACCGCCGAAGGCTGGACAGGATGGGAACGGGATCGGGCAATCGATAAGCCTCTCCACCATCCCGCTCGGCGTGATGCAGGCGATCTGCCCTGACTGGACCAGCGCCACCCATAGCCGGCCTTCGGCATCGACGGTCGCGCCGTCGGGCGCCGACTTGAGCGGCGCGGTGTCGATCAGCGTCTCCCTGGGGCCGACCGCGCCGGTCTGAGGATCGTAGGCATAGGTCCAGATGACCTGGCGCAGGCTGTCGGCGAAATAGAGCCGGTCGCCGGCCGGGCTGAAGCAGATCGCGTTCGATATCTCGACGCCGGTCTCCAGCACCTCGCAGCCGCCGTTTCGGTCAAAGCGGTAGAGCTTGCCTTCGGCCGCCCCTCCGTCGGCATGGTGCTGGGTCCCCGTCACGAAGCGGCCCGTCCGATCGGTCTTGCCGTCGTTCAGGCGCTCGGCGGCAAGGATGGCCGCGGGCCTGGCCACCGGCGTGAACTGGCCGGCGGCGAGGTCCACGCGGCAGACCTCATGGCGCAGCCCGGCCACGAGCCAGCCGGGCTCGCCAAGGACAATGCTGCCGACCATGTCCGGTGCGGCCAGAGCCACCTGATCGCCTGCTTCCGGATCAAGGGACCAGATCGCCGGCGCTCGGGCGTCCACCCAGAAGAGGCGCTTCAGCACCGGGTCCCAGACCGGCGATTCCCCGAGCTGGCAGCGCTCGCGGCCGATGATCTCGATACGCGGCGTCATGGGCCGGTCAGCTATCGACCAGGCTGCGCGACCGCTCGAACGAGAAGCCGCGGTAGCCGTCGGAGGTCACGGCTTCGCAGATCTCGCGATACTTGTGGAAGCCGCCGGAATAGAGGCTGAAGTTCCTCGGCTTGCCCTCGACGTTGGCGCCCACGTACCAGGTGTTGGCCTTGGGCATGAGCGACTTGTCCGCCAGCGCCGAGATCTCGCCCATCCATTGCGCTTCGGACTCGCCGCTGGCCTCGACCGTGTCGAGTTGGTTGCGGCGCATATGCTCGATGCACCCGGCGATCCAGTCGGTGTTCTGCTCGTCCAGGGTGACGATGTTGGCGAGCGCCGCCGGGCCGTTGGCGCCGCAGATCATGAACAGGTTGGGGAAGCCTTCCATGGCCAGGCCCAGGTAAGACCGCGCCCCATCGCGCCATTTGTCCCGCAGACTGGCGCCGCCCCGGCCCTTGATGTCGACGGCCAGCATCGCGCCGGTCAGACCGTCGTAGCCCGTGGCCATGATCAGCACGTCCAGCGCGATCTCCCGGGCCTGGGTCCGCACGCCCCCCTCGGTGAGCCCGACGATCGGATCCTCCAGCAGATCGACGAGGTGGACGTTCGGCTTGTTGAAGGCCTCGTAATAGTGGGTGTCCAGGCAGGGACGGCGGGCGAAGATCGGATAGCCGCGCGGTTTCAGCCGCTCGGCGGTGTCCGGATCCTTGACGACCTCGCTGATCTTGCCGCGAACGAATTCGGCGACGATCTCGTTCGCCTCCGCATTTGTCAGCAGGTCGGAGAAGGTGCCCAGGAAGGACAGGCCGCCCCGAGCCCAGGAATCCTCCATCAGTTCCTGACGGTCCTGGGGCGTGACGCTGAACAGCGGGCGGGTGGTCGTCGGGCGAACACCGCCGATCGGCGTATTCCTCGCCGCGGCGCGAAGGGCCGGATAGTGCCGCTTCACCTGGGCGACGTATTCGGCGTCCAGCGGCTTGTTGCGCATGGGCATCGAGAAGCTGGGCGTGCGCTGGAACACGAAGAGTTCGGCGGCCTCCTCGGCGACGACCGGAACGATCTGGATGCCGGTCGAGCCGGTGCCCACCACGCCCACCCGCTTGCCGGCGAGGCTCACCGGCGTGTGGGGCCACCGGGCGGCGTAGTAGATTTCGCCCTTGAAGGTCTCGGCGCCGTCGAAATCGACGGGCTTGGGGATGGAGAGCGGGCCGGTCGCCATGATGCAGTAGGCGGCTTCGATGATATCGCCGCGATCGGTCCTGGCGACCCACAGGCGCCGCGCGTCATCGAAGGCGGCGCTTTCGACCCGGGTGTTGAACCGGAACGCCTTTCGAAGATCGAGTTTGTCGGCGACGAAATTGGCGTAGGCGAGAATCTCGGGCTGAGCCGCGAACTGCTCGGACCAGGTCCATTCCTGCTGGATCTCGTCGGAGAAGGAGTAGCTGTAGTCGATGCTCATCAGGTCGCAGCGGGCGCCGGGATAGCGGTTCCAGTACCAGACGCCGCCCACATCGCCGCCGGCTTCGATGCCCTGCACGGAAAGGCCCATGGCGCGCAGGCGGTTGACCATGCACATGCCGCCGAAGCCCGCACCGATGACCAGCGCGTCCACTCGGGTCACGCCGCCGATCTTGCCGATGGGCCGCGTCTGGTTCCCGTCGCTCATCTGTCCTTCATCCCTGTCCGTTGGCGCCGATGCTCCGTGCTAGCAGCCCGCGCCGTCGCTTCCGGGAACCGGAAAGCGCGGCGGCAAAACATCACATCCGTGTCGGTTGTCGGTCGGACGGTCGGGTCGCCGAAGGCGAGCGAACCCGCGCCGCCAGCCAAGGCGCGCTTGCGCAGAGCGGCCAATCCCGCTGACTGTTAATCAGCGAGTCGTAGGTTCGAATCCCACTGCACTCACCCTTCCCAGCCCACCGTCTCAGTTGAGTGTTTTCGCTCAGACGCAGGAATTCGGCAGAGGGTGGCGACCAGCTCTAGCTGGGGTTCCTTCCGGCCATCGCCTCGATCGCGCCGACGATGTGATACAGGCTGCTGGCCGGCGCCGGCTCCTCGATGAACAGGCCGGAGATGTCCTGCCGGTCCCGCCAAAGCCCCGAGACCGGGGTTTCGAGGTATCGCCACAGGGATTCGGCCGCCTCGGCCGCCTCGGCCGCCAGACGCTCCTTGTCGGGCGCCGCGCCTTCCGACAACAACAGGGCGGCCTTGACCCGCTCGGTCTGGGGCCAGAGCCGGGCCGACCGGCGCACCCAGTTGAGCTCGGTGTCGATCTCGTCGATCGCGATCCGCCGGCTTTCATCGACCCCCTTGGCGCCGCAGTCGTAGAGCGTCCGGGCCGCCGCCAGCGCCCGCTCGTCGCCGCTCATGCGCGCCCAGCGGACCAGCAGGGCAGCCCATTCAAACTGGTGACCGGGCTCGACCACGCCGCCGTTGCGGCCCGACGCCGGCGTCCAGTCGGCCTCGAAATACTCCCGCAGCGGCCCGCCCTCCGAATCCACCAGATGGGCGAGGGTCAGTTCGGCGACCTCCTCCGCAAGCGCCCGCCAGACCGGATCGCCGTCCGTCTCCAGCCAGGCGAGGGCGGCTTCGAACAGGTGCATCAACGGATTGGACTGGAAGCTCGGCAGAGCCTGTTCCAGGAAGCCGCCGCCGGCATGGCCGAAACCGGCTCTCACCGCGGCCAGAAGCCGCTTTGCTTCGGCCGTGCAGGCCTCGGGCCGGACGCCCGCCGCCGTCGCCGACGCCAGCGCCAGCAGGACGAAGGCCTGATCGTACAGGCGGACCGCGTCATCGACCGGCGCCCCATCGGCCGCCACCAGGGTTCGATACAGCCCGTCGCTGCGACGGTAGCGGGTCTCCAGAGCGTCCAGCCCGTGCTGCACGGCCTGCCGCCAGGGGCCGGCCCAGCCGGCCAGGCCGGCGCGGGCGAAGACGTGGGTCTGGCGGCCCTGGACCCGCAGACGGCGATTGCTGGCGACGGCCTTGCCGTCGAGGCCAATCAGCTCGTGGAAGCCGCCATTGACATGATCGGCGCCGAGCGTCCACCAGAGCGGGAGCGCCGCCGTCGTCAGCCAGGCCTCGAAACGCGCGCCGATCGCCTTGGCCGATTGCCCGGTCCCGCCGGCCCCGGCGCGGACCTGTTCGATCAAGCCCTTGAGGTCGCCCGCCTTGGCCAGGTCGCAGACCATGACCGAGCCGCCCTCCGCAACGATGGCCAGGTTCCGCACCCCGGCCACCGCGACACTCACCCCGGGCCCGGCGCGGACCAGGCAGCCCTCCGCCCCCTGCAGATAGATTTCGCCGTCGCTGTAGTTGCCCGCCGCGTCGCGCGGCGCCCGCTCCAGGACCGCGTCCCATGCGCCCAGGTCGGACCAGCCGAAGGAGGCGGGCAGGACCAGGGCCTCTCCGGTCCGCTCGAGAACCGCGTAGTCGATCGATATGCGCGGCGCCGCGCGGAAGGCGGCGCCAAGATGGAACAGGCCGCCGTCGTCAGTTCCGCCGGAGACCGCCTCCGCGCAGCATTGCGCCACGGCCGGCGCGTGAATCGCGAGCTCCCGCAGCAGGACATCCGCCCGGCAGATGAACATGCCGCTGTTCCAGAGGAAGCCCTCGCCCACCAGGCGCGCGGCCGTTTCGCCATCCGGCTTCTCGACAAAGGCGTCCACCCGCCTGGCTCCGCCCGTCGGCAGGCGCGCGCCCGGCTGGATATAGCCGTAGGCGGTGGAGGGGCCGGACGGCGTGATTCCGAGAGTCACGATGCCGCCGGTCACGGCCACCCGCCGCGCGCTCTCGATGATCGCCGCGAAGGCGTCGTGGTCGGCGATATCGTGGTCGGCGGCGAGGAAGACGCAGACGCCGTCCGGATCGCGGCGGCGGACCAGTTCCGCCGCGGCCGCCATGGCCGGCGCCGAGTCCCGCGCCTCGGGTTCGACGACGACGAGGCCGGTCATGGCCTGCCGGGCCAGGTCGGCCTCGATCAGCGCGGCATGGGCCGGGCCGGCGACGACCAGAAGGGGGGCCGCGCCGACGAGTTTCGAAACCCGGACGAGCGTCTGGCTGAAGGTGGACTGGCCGCCGATAAGCGGAATGAAGGGCTTGGGCCGCGCAGGCGTCGAGGCGGGCCACAGCCGCAGGCCCGAACCGCCACAGACAATCACCGGGTGGAGCATCGAAAGTCTCGCGGTCGTCAGGCTTTCCAGCAACCCAGAGGTCAGGATCATCGCGCCCGGGCCGATTGCACCTGCAATCGATCCCCGCCCGCCTGATGAACGCCGGTTGCGCAGCACAAGGGCGCCACCCGCCGGAATGCGCGCAAATTCTGCGCTCCCTGCCCCGGATTCCCCAGGGAGTGCTTCAGGGGGCGCCCCCCTAGCCCGGACCGAGCGGACCCTGCGGGCGCCACTCCGAGCGAAATGGGCCGTCCTCGGAGACACCATGCCGGACCCAGTAGCGGGCGAAGGCCTCGGCCCGGCGGATGCAGCCGAATTTCACGGTCTTGAGGACCCCGTCGCCCAGCGGCGTCGTATGGCACATGGCGAGCGTATCCTCGTCTGTCTCCCCCGGGGCGACCGCATCATCGTCGCCCAGAAACCGGTACAGCACCGTATCGAAACGGGCCGCCTCGCCTTCGAACGCGAGCACGAACTCGAGAATGCGCATGACGGTATCCCCCGGACGTCCGCCGACCCACCCACCCCGGAGGCGACGCCAGCTGAAAGGCTCCCTGGCCGACCACCGTTCTGTAAAGGCGCGAAGGCCGAACGGAGCGGCTTTGCCCCGGCGAAGCGCAAGACGGCGGCGCCCGCTGGCCATCCCGCAGGCAGCCGAAGGGGAAGGCCGGGCCGCAAAGGGAGCGTCGCAGCCTGCTTGCATTCCGCTCAATCAACCGGAAGCGGCGCCCAAATTCTGGACCATCGGTCAAAAAAGCGGTCAGCGATGTTGGTCAGGGTTGCATCATCAAAGTGAACCAGCGCCTTAGTCGATTGTAGTTCGTGGCGGATCGGGGGGCCCAAGGGCAAGTCTCGATCTGGCGGCAGGCCTTTTATTGATGGAGGACATCGATGAAGAAATTTCATGTGGCGGCCGCTGGATTGCTGGCCCTGGCATTGGCAGGCGGTCCGGCTCTCGCCCAGACCGCCGCGGCGGCAAAGGCCGCCCCGGCCGAGAAGGTGGCTCCGGCCGGCAAGAGCAAGGCGGTTCAACCGAAATTGCAGCGGGTAGGGGCTGATCGCGGTCGGACCAACGACCTCACCGACACCCAGCTTGGCTACATCCTGGTCGGCGGCTTCGTCGCTGGCGGGCTCATTGTCCGGGAAGCCATCGAGAGCGAGAGCCCGTAGCACCGTTCCGGCGCCGGAGCCGGCTTCGAGATCAGATTTTTGCCTTCGTGATTTGGCGGAAAAGGGAGCCGACGATCAGTCGTCAGCTCCCTTTTTTGTGTTCAAAGACAGCAAACACGCCGACTGAGACTTTTTTCGGCACGGCGTGCCAAGAAATTCATAGATCAATAATTTCGCGACATTTTGCCACCAGTGAGCCGATGGCCGATGTTGCTTTTGCTGCACTGCGGAGACGATGCTGAGGCATGTCCCGCATGGCGCCTCCTTCCGAGTTCATCCGCGTCGACACCACCGTGACGCAGCCGGGCCGGACCCCGTGGCGCGATCCCGAACGATTGGTGAATGCGGTTCTCGCCGCCATACTGATCGTTGCGCTGGCGCCGCTGCTGGTCCTGGTCGCGTTGCTCATTCGCTGCAATGACGGCGGGCCGGCGATCTTCGCGCATCGGCGGCTGGGGCGGAACGGACGTCCATTCAACTGCTTGAAGTTCCGATCGATGGCGGTCGATGCGAAGGCCCGCCTGGAGCGCCTGCTGGCCGAGGATCCGGTCGCGCGCGCCGAGTGGGCGAGCGACCAGAAGCTCCGCAACGACCCGCGGATCACACGGATCGGCGCGGTGCTGCGCGCCTCCAGCCTCGACGAGTTGCCGCAGCTGTTCAACGTTCTGCGCGGGGAGATGAGCCTCGTCGGCCCGCGTCCCATCGTGGCCGAAGAGGCCCCGCGGTATGGCCGCTACCTGGTCTTCTATGAATCCGTCATGCCGGGGATCACCGGCCTTTGGCAGGTCAGCGGTCGCAACGACGTGACCTATCGCCGTCGGGTGGCGCTCGACACGGCCTATGTGCGGGCCAAATGCATATCGCTGGACGCCCGGATCCTGCTGGCCACCATTCCGGTCGTGCTCTTCCGGCGGGGCTCCTACTAGAGGCCTGACCGGCATGACGCATCGTGAGGCGATTCTGGTGGCCGGCGGGGCCGGCTATATCGGCGCCCATGTTTGCAAGGCGCTGGCGCAGGCCGGATATCTGCCGGTGACTCTGGACAACCTGTCCACCGGCCACCGGGCCGCGGTCCAATGGGGACCTTTGGAGGTGGCTGACATCGGCGACGAGCCGGCCGTCGAAGCCCTCGTCGCCGCCCATGGGATACGCTCGGCGATGCATTTCGCCGCCTTCAGCCAGGTCGGGGAGAGCGTTCGCGATCCGGTCCGCTATTTCGACAACAATGTCGGCGCCGCCACCCGCTTTGTCCGCGCGCTGGTCCGATCGGGCGTGGACAGCCTGGTGTTCTCGTCCACGGCCGCCGTCTATGGCCTGCCCCAGGCCGTGCCGATCCAGGAATCGGCGCCGCCCGATCCGATCAATCCCTACGGCGCCTCGAAACTGGCCTTCGAGTCGCTGCTGGGCTGGCTGGCCGCCACCGGCCAACTCCGCTCAGCGGTGTTGCGGTACTTCAACGCCGCCGGCGCCGACGAGGCGGGCGAGATCGGCGAAAGCCACAACCCGGAAACCCACCTCATCCCGCTGGTCTGCCGGGCGGCGCTGCTCGGCGGCGAACCGTTGACGGTGTTCGGCGACGACTTCCCGACCCCGGACGGTACGGCCCTGCGCGACTATGTTCATGTCGCCGACCTGGCGGACGCCCATCTGCAGGCGCTGCGGTGGTTGCGGTCCGGAGGCGAGAGCCGCGCGTGGAACCTCGGCGCCCAGCGCGGCGCCTCGGTCCTGGAGGTGATTGATACGGCGGCCAGGGTCCTGGGCCGACCGCCGCTGCACCGGATCGGTCCGCGCCGGCCCGGCGACCCGCCGGTGCTGATTGCCTGCACCGAGGCGGCCAGGCGCGATCTGGCCTGGCGGCCGACCCGGGACCTGGACGCCATGGTGGCGAGCGCCGGCCGCTGGACGATGGACCCCAAATTCTAGCCGAAGCGGCGCCGCTAAAACAGGCAATCAGGCGGATAGACGCCGCGAAATGCGGAAGCGGTTCGCCTCCGGCGCGGCGTCCGGTCAGCATGGACACAGATACCCCCCGGGCCCTTCGCGCCAGATGGGTTGGCTCGAGGCTTTCGGGTGGAAGAGCGACCAAGGAGTTCGTGCGTGGTCAACAAGATGGCAGCCCTCTGTCGCCTGATGGTCCTGGCGAGTGTCGTGACACTCTCGGCCGCCTGCGCCAGCAATGGCGCGGGCCCACCCGACGCGGCGGCCGGCGTCGTCACCAACATCGGCCCCCGCGAGGCCGTCGCCCCGACCGCCGACTATCGGATCGGCCCCCTCGACAAGATCAATATCAACGTCTTCCGGGTCGAAGCTCTGACCATGCAGGGCGTTCAGGTCGACGCCGCCGGCAAGGTGACCCTGCCGCTGATCGGACCGATCACCGCCGCGGGCCGGACGACCAACGAACTGGCCGGAGAAATCGCCTCCCGTCTGGGGGACAGGTATCTGGAGTCGCCGCAGGTGACGGTCTGGCTTCAGGAGGCGGTCAGCCAGAGGGTCACGGTCGATGGCGCCGTAGTCCAGCCGGGGGTCTATGTGCTGTCCGGCGACACCTCCCTGTTGCAGGCGGTCGCGCTGGCGCGGGGCCCGGACAGCCGGATGGCGAACCTCAAGCGCGTCGCCATCTTCCGGACCATCGACGGTCAACGCACCGTGGCGGTGTTCGACTTCAAGGCCATTCGCCAGGGCCGGGTCGTCGACCCGAAGGTGCTCGGCGGCGACGTCATCGTCGTTGATGGCTCAGAGGTCAAAGGGGTCTGGCGCGAGGTCATTGGCGCGGTGCCGATCCTGGCCATCTTCCGGCCGTTCTGACCCCGCCTTCCGAAGGCGTTCGGAGCGGTTTCGTCGTTTCTCCAAGTTGGGTCCAGTATGATGCAGGGTTTTAATCGTGGTCAGATTGGCGGCGCCGGCAAGGCTCCAACGGCGACGGCGCGGACGGCCACCCCGGTGGTCATTCGCGATGTCCAGCTTCCGGACGCCTACGCCAACTGGGATTGGGGCGCGAAGGACCCCGGCGGTTCCTCGGCCGCCTTCCTGAAATACTGGCACGCGCTGATCAAATACCGCTGGATCGCCCTGGCGATCCTCGGCGCGGCCCTGGTCGTCGGCGTTGTTTTCACGCTGCTGACGACACCCATCTACACCGCCAGCACGACCATCCAGATCGAGCGGGAAACGGCCAAGGTTCTCGACGTCGAAGGCCTGACCCCGACGGAGCTGATGACCGGCGAGGAGTTCTTCCAGACGCAGTACGGCCTGCTCAAGAGCGAGTCCCTCGCCGAGCGGGTGGTCGGCGACCTGCGCCTCGATCTCGACGACCAGTTCCTGAGGACCATGGGCGTCAAACTCGATGACAAGAAGCTGACGTCGGCGGCGCGTCGCAAGATCGCCGTCTCGCTCCTCAAGCGGAACCTTGGGGTCAATCCGACCCGTGGATCGCGGCTGGTCAAGGTCACCTTCGACAGCCCGAGCCCGGCCTTGTCGGCCCGGATCGCCAACGCCTTCGCCGAGAGCTTCATCGCCGCCAACCTTGAGCGGCGTTACGATTCCTCCTCCTACGCCCGGACCTTCCTCGAAGGCCGCCTGGCCCAGGTCAAGCAGCGGCTGGAGGACTCCGAGAAGCAACTGGTCGCCTACGCCGGCCAGGAGCAGATCATCAATGTCGAGGAAGAGGGCACGGGCGCGGGCGCGGGGTCCGGCGGCGCCAAGTCCCTGACCTCCTCAAACCTCTCGGCGCTCAATACCGCCCTTTCGGACGCGCAGGGTGAGCGGATTCGGGCCGAGCAGCGCTGGCGCCAGGCCCAGGCCACCGCCGACAACGCCCTGCCTGAGGCCCTGACCAATCCTACCGTGCAGCAGCTGCAGCAGGAACGGGCGAAGCTGAGCGCCACCTACCAGGAGAACCTCAAACTCTATAAGCCGAGCTTCCCTGAGATGCAGGCGCTGAAGTCCCAGATCGAGGAGACCGACCGGCAGATCGCCAGCACGGTCGGTGGCATCCGCGGCGCCCTGCGCGCCCAGTATGAAACCGCTCTCAAGCAGGAGCAGTCCTTCAACGGGCGGGTCGAGCAGCTGAAGGGATCCTACCTCAACCTCCGGGAACGCAGCATCAAGTACAACATCCTCCAGCGCGAGGTGGACACCAGCCGCGTCCTCTATGACGGGCTGCTGCAGCGCTACAAGGAGGTCGGCGTGGCCGGCGGCCTGGGCAGCAACAACATCTCCGTGGTCGACAAGGCCAAGCCGCCCGGCGGCGCTTCGCGGCCGAAGCCTTTCCTCAACCTCTCCATCGCCTTCCTCGCCGGCCTCGCCCTGGCGGTTCTCGCCGCCCTTGCCCTGGAGTACTTCGACGAAGCCATCGACCGGCCCGAGGACATCGAGAACAAGCTGGGTGTTTCCCTCCTGGGGTCGGTGCCGGTTCTGGAGCGCGGCGTCACCGTCGCCCAGGCGCTGGCCGATCCCAGATCGAACTTCTCGGAGGCCTACTATTCGGTGCGAACGGCGCTGCAGTTCTCGACCATGGACGGGGTGCCTTCCAGCATCCTGATGACCAGCAGTCGGCCGTCCGAGGGCAAATCCACATCGGCCGTTGCGGTGGCGCGGACCTTCGCCGGCCTCGGCAAGCGCGTCCTGCTGGTCGATGCGGACCTTCGCAACCCCTCGCTCCACCGCGCGCTGGGGATCGACAACAGCTTTGGGCTCAGCAACTTCCTGACCGGCATGCCGGCCGAAAACCTGGTGCAGCCCTCGGGCCAGCCCAATCTGTCGATCCTCGCCTGTGGACCCCTGCCGCCCAACCCGGCCGAGCTGCTCGGCGGCCCGCGACTGCGCGGCCTGCTGACCGAGGCCGGCGAAATCTTCGACCTGGTGGTGTTGGACGGACCGCCGGTCCTGGGCCTGGCCGACGCCCCGATCCTGGCGTCGGTGGTCGGCGGAACGGTGCTGGTCGTCGAGGCCGGAGCCACCCGCCGCGGCACCGCCCGGGCCGCGCTCGACCGCCTGGCGCTGGCGCGCTTCCGGCTCCTGGGCGCGGTCCTGACCAAGTTCAACGCCAAGACGGCTGGCTATGGGTACGGCTACGGCTACGGCTATGCCTATGATTACAGCTACGGGACCAAGCCCGAGCTGGTCGCCAACGGCTAGTGGCCGATCCGCAACCCAGCGCGGGCCGGGGCGGCGTCCGACGCGGTCTCGCCAGGGGGGCGATCGTTCTCCTGGCCCTGGGTCTGGGATGGCTGTGCGTCGGCCAGGCGCTGGCGACGCATCTGATCAGCGTCGGCAGGTTCGATGCCGCCCTGGCCTGGTCGCCGGCCAACGCCGAGGCGATGGCCCTTCAGGCCGCCGAGCTCCAGCGCAAGGGACAGGCCCTGCCCGCCGCGGCGCTGGCCAGGCGCGCGATCGAGAGGGATCCGCTGGAGGTCGTGGCCTTGCGCGTGCTCGGCGAAGACGCCGCCCGCTCGGGCGACTCCGCGCGGGCCTGGGCCCTGTTCGGGCGGTCGGGGCGCCTCAGCCTGAGGGACATGCGCACCCACCTGTGGATTTTCCTCAGGGCCGCCGATCAGGGGGACTATGACCGCGCGTTGCTCAGCGCCGACGCCCTGATGCGCCGCGCCGAGCAGGGGCGCGCCCTGGTGGCGTCGAGGCTGGCGGACATTGCCGACCGGCCGGGGGCCGCCGAAGCCATCGTCGCCCGGCTGTCCCGGTCGCCGACCTGGCGGCGACCCTTCTTCTTTGCCATGCGGATCTACGCGTCGGAGGCCGGCTTTGAGCGGGTTCTGGACCTGCTCAAGAGCTCGCCCTCGCCGCCGACCGACGAGGAGATCGGCTTCCTGACGGACCGGATGATCAGCCGCGGTGAGGCCGGTGACGCCCACCGCCTTTGGCGGCGGCTGGTCTCGGCGCCACCGTCGGCGCAGGGGGTCTACGACCCCGGCTTCGATGGCCTGCGAGGGCCGCCGCCCTTCAACTGGCGGTACTCCAGCGCCCCGGGGGTCGAGGTCGGTCCGTCGCCGGGTCCTGGCGGCCAGGGACTCCTGGTGGAGTATGAGGCCTTCGATCCGCATAAGGCGCTCGCCCGGCAGATGATGACCCTGCCGCCGGGGCGATACAGGCTGAGCGGGCGCTTCCGGTCGAACGCCCCTCCTGGCGCGGGCCCGCTCCGCTGGACGGTGCGCTGCGCCGAGGGGCCGTCGTTGGCGACGACGCCGGCGCTCGCCGGCGACCCGGCCGCCTGGTCGGGCTTTGCCGCGGACTTCGATGTGACCGCCGACTGTCCGGCCCAATGGCTGTTCCTGGACGCCGCCGGCGGCGACCGCCGCGCGAGCGTGGAGGCGATGCTCGACGATGTCGTGGTGCGGCCGCGATCCGGGCCGGCCGGCTGATGGCTGGCGCGGGGCGGACGCCGCGGTTCGGCGGCATGATGATCGACCGGGAGACGGCGCGGTTCCTCGCCCTGGCTGGCCTGTTGACGGTCGGGGTGGTCCTGGGCGGCGCCAGCCGCGACAGCCCGTTGAGAATCCTGGCGGTCGAGCTGGCCAGCCTGCCGGTGCTGGTCTGGGCGCTGTCGCGCTGGTGGGAGGTCCTGCCCCGGCGCGAACACTGGATCGCCCTCAGCCTGCTGGCGGCCATCGTCGCCCTTCCGGCGCTGCAGCTTCTGCCGCTGCCGCCGGCGATCTGGCAAGGCCTGCCCGGGCGCGACCTGCAGACAGGGACGCTCGACATCGTCGGCGCGACGCCGGGCTGGGCGCCGATCAGCCTCAAGCCGGCCGAGACCCTCCGCTGCCTGCTGGCGTTGATCCCGCCGGTCGCGGTCTTCCTCGGCGTCAGCCTGCTGGGCCAGCGTAGCCGCGGGAGACTGGCACTGACCGTCGGTCTGCTGGCGGCCGCGTCGGCCGCGCTCGGCGCCCTGCAGGTCGCCCTGCCGGACGCCGACATTCTCCGGCTCTACACGCGCATTCACGAGCACCTGCCGATCGGCTTCTTCCCAAACCGCAATCACCAGGCGACCCTGATGGTGACGGCGATCCCCCTCGTCGCGATCTGGGCGTTCGGCGGCGCCCGGCCGGCGCCCGGTCCGACACCTCGGATGATGCTGGGGCTGATCCTGATCGGCCTGATGACGATTCTCGTCGTCGCCACCCGGTCCCGCGCGGGGGTCGCCGTCCTCGGCCTGACCCTGCTGCTGTCCCTGGCCCTTGTGCTCAAGGAAGGCGTCCTTGGCCGGCGACGCGTCTGGCTGATGGCCGGCGGCGCCATGGTCGCCAGCATCGGAACCGCCGGCCTCTTCGCCCTGGCTCCCCTGCTGGAGCGGTTCGACCATGATCGGCTGGCCCAGGAACAGCGGTTCGCCATCTGGCCGGACATCGCCGCCGCCGCCGGACGGCTGTGGCCGGCCGGCGGCGGTTTTGGCAGCTTCGACGCCGTCTACCGCGCGCAGGAACGGCTGGAGACCATGCGCGCCAACTTCATGAACCACGCCCATAACGACTATCTCGAGATCTGGCTCGAAGGCGGATTGCCGGCCGTCCTGCTGGTCGCCGCCCTGTTTGCCTGGGCCGCCTGGCGTGGCTGGCTGGCGTGGCGCGACCGGACCAGAGATCCCTTCGCGGGCCAGGCGCGGGCCGCGAGCATCGTCCTGATCGCCATCGCCGCCCATTCGGTGGTCGACTATCCCCTCCGTACGCCGGCCCTGGCCATGGTCCTGGCCGCGGCCTGCGCCCTGCTCACCCGGCCGGCGCGGCCAGTTGAGACGCCTTAGAGCCAGCCAGCTCCCGCAGGACCGCTTCGATCTCGCGCCAGACCGCTTCGCGGGCGAAGTCGGCTTCAACTCTTTCCCGTCCCGCCAGCGCGAGCCTGCGCCGGCGGGAAGGGTCGGCCAGCAGGGCGATGGCGTTGTCCGCCATCGTCGCCTCGTCGCCGATCGGGCCTAGCAGTCCAGTGCGGTCGTGCAGCACCGCCTCGCGGACCCCGGGGACGTCGAAGGCGACCGAGGGCCGCTCCATCGCCGCCGCCTCCAGCAGGACGTTGCCGAAGCCTTCGAAAAAGGACGGGAAGACGAAGAGGTCGCAAAGGGCGAACAGACCCTCAGGCCGGGCGACATAGCCGATCCGGTGGATGGCCGGATCGGCGGCGAAGCGCGCGCGGGTCTCGGCTGACCCGGGATCGCGCGCGTCGTCCGGTCCGGCGACGATCAGGTGAACGTCGGGAAAGGCGGTGCGGACCCGATCGAGAACGCCGGGCAGGCAGTCGACCCCCTTCTCGGAGCAGACCCGGCCCAGAAACAGCATCACCGGCGCGGTGGGCGGAATGTCCAGGTCCGCGCGCAACCCGGCCGCCTCCCGGACGAGGGCCGGTGTCAGACTGAACCGCTGCGCATCAATGCCGTTGCTGGATCCCTGGCCAAAGAACCGGATCCTGGCCGGATCGCAGCCGACGTCACGAACCAGGTCGCCGGCCAGTTCGCGGCTGATCGGCGCGACCACGGTGCTCAGCCGGCAGATCAGCCCTTCGACCAGCTCATAGAAGCGCCGTTTTGGGCCCCGGTAGAGCTCGTAGACCTTGCGGCGATAGACAAAGATCACCGGCCCCTGGCCCGTCAGCCGGGCGGCGATCGCCCCGAGCAGGCTGGCCTTGGGGGTGGAGACATGGATCACGTCGTACCGACGGCGGGCGAACAGCCTGATCATGCCGATCAGGCTGACCAGATCCCGCAGCGGCGAGGGCGTGCGTTCCATGGGCAGGATACGCAGGACGAAGTCCCCGAAGTCCCGGTCCGGAAAGTCCACGAACTCGCGGTCGCCGGTCACGGCCTCCACCTGAAAGCCCCGCGCCGTCAGATAGGGGAACAGCCCCTTGTAGAGCGTGGCCAGGGTAAAGCTGTGGGTGCAGAGGAAGGCGATCCGCGGACCGGGCGGCGGGGTCTGGCTCATGGCTTCGCTCCGGACGCCCGGCTGGCGGCTCTGCTCCGCTCGGCCTGCAGCGACACCGACAGCGCGTCGGCGAGAAGGGCCGTGTGCCGCACCGCCGCTGCCTCCTCGAGATGGAAGGGCGTGTCGAAGAAGTCGTCGCGGGGGTATTGGCTGCGGCCCGGCAGGACCAGGAACTCGGCCCCGGCCTCGCGGTAGAAGGCCTCCATCTCGCCAACCAGGGCGGCCGGTATCGGCGCGTCGTCGAAGGCGACCGGCAAGCCGCCGATCACTCTCACGCCCCTTGCGCGCTGGCGTCGGATGAAGGCGGCGATGACTTCCTTGGCGCCGGTCGCCGCGTCGAACTCGGCGGCCGAGGGCGGCCGCCAGCGGACCGTGGCCAGGTAGCTGTCGTAGGGGCGGCCAAGCGCGTCGGTCAGCCCCAGCTCATCCCCCTGCCGGTCGAAGGCCTTGGCGTCGAACCGGGCCGAGACACCCTTCGCCTTGAGTCCCATCTCTACCAGGCTGTCGATCATCGTGGAGAGGTCGAACATGAAGGCGGCGCGCAGCACGCCCTCGGGTCCGCGCTGCAGCAGGCGGCCTTTGTCGTGCCGGAACAGGATCGCCGCGTCCGGTCCGGTGAGGGTCTGGGCGCGGTCGGCCAGGTACTGCTGATACTCCAGGGGCAGATAGACGACGTCGCCTGGCCGGATCACCGTCTCGAACCGCCGGAACACATAGTCGAGCCCAAGTCCCGCTGTGTTGCCGGCGTTGACGCAGGCGAGGCCGAGCCGCTCTTCGATGAGCACGCAGCGATGGCTGGTGCGGGCGTTGCTGCCGGCAAGAATGATGATCTTGGGGCTGGGCGCCGCCGCGCCGTAGGCCAGCTTCTTGTCGATCATGGGCGCGATCGAACCCAGCGAAACGGGGCGGTCCAGGATCAGGCCGTTGATGACGCCATAGAGAAGCAAGGAGAGCCCGGCCGCCGCGATCAGTTTCAGGAGCGCCGTCATCATCGCCCTCAGAACTGGAAATAGATGAAGTGGGAAATCTGGCCCGAGAAGAGAACCTTCTGGAGGACCAGGGCGAAGGTCAGGACGACCAGCCACCAGCGCGCCCGCGGCGAGAGCTGGGGAATGTTCGGCGCCAGCAGGCAGATGCCCAGGCCAAGCATCAACATCACCGACATGCGCAGGAAGCCGATGTTGGTCCCATCGTTGAAATGAGGCAGGGCGCCGGCCTCGCCCAGCAACGCCAGGATCGGCGCCTTGGCGATCAGGTCGTCCGGAAAGACCACGCCGTTCAGGCCCAGCATCCCCTGGTAGACGGCGACCGCCCCGGACCAGGTGGTGGCGCGAAACATCACCCAGCCGACCACCACGCAGACAAAGGTCAGAACCAGGGCCGGCGCCCCCAGCCCCGGCCGGCCGGCGCCATCGCCCAGGCCCAGCCGACGCAGGCTGGCGTTCCAGCCGTGGTTGACGACCAGCATGGCCCCGTGGAACCCGCCCCAGGCGACGAAGGTCCAGGACGCTCCGTGCCAGAGGCCGCCGATCAGCATGGTCAGGAAGAGGTTCAGGTGGCGCCGCCAGACCCCGTGCCGATTGCCGCCGAGCGGGATGTAGACAAACTCCCGGAGAAACCGGGACAGGGTCATGTGCCACCGGCGCCAGAACTCGATGATCGACCGGGACTTGTAGGGTGAGTTGAAGTTCATCGGCATGATGATGCCGAACATCAGGCCCAGCCCGATGGCCATGTCCGAATAGCCCGAGAAGTCGAAATAGAGCTGGAAGCTGTAGGACAGCGCTCCGCCCCAGGCCTCGTACAGCGACAGCCGCGCGCCGTGGGCGGCTCCGTCGAAGGCGACATTGGCATAGTTGCCGAACTCGTCGGCCAGAACGACCTTCTTGGCCAGGCCCAGCAGGAAGATGGTCAGGCCGCCCGCCAGTCGGCCCAGGTCCAGGCGGTAAATCCGCTCGTCCCGGAACTGTGGAAGGATGTCGCTGTGCTGGACGATGGGCCCGGCGATCAGGTGCGGAAAAAAGCTGATGAAGCAGGCGTAGTCCAGCAGGCTCGGGTTGGTGGAGGCGCCCCGGTAGGCGTTCACCAGGTAGGCGATCTGCTGGAAGGTGAAGAAGGAGATGGCCAGCGGCAGGATGATCTGCAGGACCGGCGCGCTCAGCCCCAGGGCGCTGCTCACGGTCTGGACGAAGAAGTTGGCGTACTTGAAATAGCCGATGGCGGCCAGGTTCAGGAGGATGGCGAGGGTCAGCAGCGTCCGGCGCCGCGCGGTCGCCTGCTCGATCGCCCGGCCAGCGAAATAGTTGAACAGGATCGAGCCGACGAGGAGCGCCGCGTACTGCGGGACCGCCCAGGCGTAGAAGAAGAGCGAACAGGCGACCAGCCAGACCCGCGCCGCCACGCTGCCCGACAGCCGGGCCAGGCCGTAGTAGCCGAGCAGCGCCAAGGGCAGGAAGGCGAACAGGAAGACCGGCGAGTTGAACAGCATGGTTCAGGCGGCCCGGTCGCGTGCGGCGCCTGATCGGCCGTCCTGGATCGATCGATAGAGATCTTCGAGACCGTCCAGGTGGCGCGCCAGGGTCGGCGGGGCCGACCAATAGTCCTCATAGGCCGAGCGCCCCATCCGGCGGACGGCGTTGTCGTCCAGGGCCAGGGATCGCAGGACGGCCGCGAGGCCTTCCGCCAGGCCGTTCTCGAACAGGCGACCCGTCCGGCCATCGTCGATGGCGGCGCCCGGCGCCGTGCCCGAGCTGGCGATGCAGGGCACGCCGTTGGCGAAGGCTTCAGGCACCACCATGCCCTGGGTTTCCCGCCACTCGGCCGGCAGCACGACGGCGCGGGCCTGGCGCATGTGACCGACGACGGCCTCACGCCCGATCCAGCCGGTGATCTCGATCCGCGGGTTGATGGCGCGTACGGCCTGCGCAAGCTCGCCGTCGCCGACCATGGTCAGCGGCGCGGCCGCCTGCAGCGAGGCCTCGGCCAGCAGCAGGACGCCCTTTTCCCGCGACAGCCGGCCGGCGTAGACAAAACGCTGCGCCGCGGCGGGATCCGCGGGGCCGAGGTCGTCGACCTCAATCGGGTTGGCGACCACCACCGTCCGCAGGCTGGCGGGGAGATGCGGCGCGTAGACCTGACGCGCGAACTCGGTCACGCAGATGGCGGCGTCCAGGCTGTCGGCCGCCCGGGCCAGCCGGGTCAGGGAAACCTGCCGGGCCAGCCGCCACAGCTTGTGAGCGTAGTGGCGGGCGTCGCAGTTGCGGCCAACGCAAGAGGCCGACATCGGTTGGCGCTGGCAGGGCTTGCCTGTCGGGAAGTCGTGCAGGGCCGCGTTGGGACAGACCAGGCCGTAGTCGTGAAGGGTGGCCACAGCGGCGTGGCCGGACCGGCGAATGGATCGGAAGATGCTGGGCGACAGCGCCTTGGACCAGCTGTGCACATGCACGAGCGTCCGCCCCTGAGGCTGGCGTCGCAGGATCTGCTCCAGCCGATCCGCCGCCAGCCGATTCCACAGCCCCTGGGTCGCCATGCCGGCGCGGCCGCCGGTGGCCAGGTCGGCCTGTCCCAGCAGCTCGACCTTCACCCCACTCGCCTCGAGCGACGGGTCGGCCGGTCCCATGGCGGCCAGCAGCGTGACCGCATGACCGCGCGCCGCCAACCCCTTCGCGGAGGCCAGGGCCACGGTGGAGGCGCCCCCTCCCGGAAAGGCGCGGTCATTGACGATGACGATACTGTCGATCATGCGCCCTCCCCCACTTCAGGCTACGGCGCGATAGACGTCCAGCACCTCGGCCGCCGTTCGCGTCCAGTTGAAGCTTTCGGCGTGAGCGCGCCCCCTGGCGACCCGTTTCCGATCGCCGCGCCCGTCTTTTGCCAGCGCGATGATTTTTTCAGCAATGGCGTCCTCATCCTCCGGATTGACCAGGAGGGCGACGCCGCCCGCCACCTCGGGCATGGACGAGCGGTCCGAGGTGAGCACCGGGCAGCCTTGGGCCATGGCCTCGATGATCGGCAGACCAAACCCCTCATAGAGCGAGACGTAGAGATAGCCGTCGGCCCGGGCATAGAGGCCCTTCAACTGGCTGTCGGTGACATAGCCCGGCCGATGGATCCGGCCGGCGATCGGCGAGGCGTTCAACTCCGCCTCGAGCGCCGCGAAGTCCCACCCCAGGGACCCCGCCAGCACCAGATGATGCGGAATGGTCTGGGCCGCCTGGGCGAAGGCCCGGATCAGCCTCGGAAGGTTCTTGCGCGGGTTCATCGACCCGGTGAAGAGCAGGAATGGCGTCCCGGGCGGCGGCAGGTCGGCAATCCCGGCCAGGGCGTCCGGGGCCGGCGGCGACAGCTGGTCCGCGGCGAGGCCAAGCGGAATGACGCTCAGCCGTCCATCCAGGGCCGAACCGACCTGTTCACGGACAGCGGCGGCGGTGGTCTCCGAGATGCACATCACCGCGGCCGCCCGCTGCACGGCCTCATGGAGCATGCGGCGCAGCAGCCAGGGATGGGCCTTGCCGAAGTAGGCCGGATGCTCCAGCGGCCCAAGGTCGTGGATGGTCAGGACCCAGGGCCGGCGGGTCGCGATGGCGTAGTCGATGTCGACCCCGTGAACAACGTCCACCGGCCCCGTCCAATGCTCGAGGCGGGGCTCGGGAAGGTAGGACCACAGCGGTGCGAGGAACCGGCGCGGAACCGGCAGCCGGCGAAAGCCGGTCTCGGCCAGCCATGCGGGCGGCTCGGCGAAGCCGCTGTTGGCCGAGACCGGCAGGACCTCCACCCCGGTGGCGACCAGGGCGTCCCGCAGCGCGTGGGAAACCCGCCCCAGTCCAAAGCGCTCGCGGCTGGCGAAGGAGTCGGTCACATAGGCGATGCGCATCGTCTTCAGCGTCTCGCCCCGGCGGTCATGCCGGCTGCCCCTCGGAGTCCGGCAGGTTGTACAGCGCCGCGCGTCGCCATAGCGCCCTGGCCCCCCTGACCTTCATCGCGGCGGCCGCCAGCGCGAAGATGCAGCCGCTGATCAGGGCGATCGAACCGGTAACCGCCTCGACGAGGATGGCGGTATTGTCCGCGAAATAGATGAAGACGAGGGCCACCGCGATCGAGAGGCAAAGCGGTCGAAGTTGGTCCGGCAATTTCAGGGACATCCTGACGACCGAGGTCATGTACCAGGCGAACACCAGGAACCCGACCACACCCGCAAAATACAGCCAAAGCAGGAAACCGTTCGAGACGAATCCCGTGCTGTATATCCCGGTCTCGACCCCCTGCGCGGTCAGCTTTGGAACATCCCAGCCGGCGCCGAAGAGCAGCACGTCAGGCTTTTGAACGATCAGAGTCCACAGTCTAGCCGGGCCCTCGATCAGTCGGGCCGTGACATTCTGATCCTCCATCGCCCCGCCGCTCCATCGGGCGAACCGTTCCAGCGTCGGGCTCAGGCCGGACCAGGCGGTCAACAGCGGCCCGACCAACGGCAGCAACGCAAACATGGCCAGGCCGGCGAGGCGGGCCCTCGGCGGACCGGCGACCATCCGGACGGCGCCGCAAAGGATCAGCGCCAGAATGGCCTGGCGGGAGGATGTCGGGATCAGAGCGGCGATCACCAGGCCCGTGGCGATCAAGGCGAGCTTGCGCGACCCCAGGATCCACACCGCGAAGCCGGCGAGAACGACGACCACCGCCAGGGCGTTGGGTGAGGAAAACGGCCCGGCGGCCCGCTGGGCGCCGAGCTTGGCGCCGAACTCGGTCAGCAGCATTGCCCCGGTCTGGTCCCGGAAAAAGAAGCCGCTGATGGCGCGGGACGCCTGCGGGCTGCCCAGCTGGACCCAGACGATCAGGGCCAGCACGCCGAGAGACACGCAGATGCCGAGCGCCAGCATCTCTCTGGCGGAGCGCAGGTTGGGGGACGAGATCAGCGCGACGCCGGTCAGCACCTGAAGAAAGGCCAGGGCGGCATGGCCGGTAATCCATAGGCTCTGTGGCGCAAATCCATAGCGGTACAGCGGCACCAACAGCCCAAAAAAGCCCAGCAACCCCAGGAATATCCAATGCCACGGCGCTATACCCCGCGGCCAGTTGCGCAGCACGCCGGCCTGGACGACGGTGAGCAGGACGAGCGCCGCCGTGACGTCATAGAGGTAGATCGGCGCCCCGACGTTCAGCCTCAAGGTCGGGAACACGAGAATGGTTACGGCGTACAGAGCGAAGAGCGCGGGCCGGTAGACGACGAAGAGCGCCGCGCAGAGCGCGATGTAGGCCAGAAACAGGGCAATCGGCAGGTTCATCGGTCGTTCCCATCGGGTCCGGAGCCCCTCGCCCATTCCGCGCGGCCCACCAGCTCCGCTGCGTCCGACGACAGGCCGCCTAGCACTGGTGCCATGACCCAGGATGGAATGCCCAACGGGGCGGCGATCAGAGACGGCGCTTCGAGGCGTTGCCGGTTTCGAAGTCGCCAGGACGCAGGAGCGCCCATTTCTTAGGCGGACGGGAATCCGCTTTGGGGCGCGAGGGCGGAGCCTCCGTTCATCCCGAAACTGGCGGGGCGTTGCGGCCCGAAAGCGCCCTCATCAGCGGGCGTTCGACGAGAAGGTGGAACAGCTGCCCGGCGGCGACGACGGCGAGCAGAAGGATCAGGAAACTCAGCCATCGCGGGATCGCCGTCGCGACAGAGGTCCAGACCAGAAACTTGGCGCCGGCCGAGAGGGCCGGAAAATGGATCAGATACAGGGAATAGGATGCGTCCCCCATCCTGGTGATCGCGCTGGCGACCGGCAGCCGTCCCGCCTGCTCCAGCGCGACCGCGCCGACCACCGTCAGCGTGCTGCCCAGGCCGAACAAAAGGGTCCGGAACGGGGCGGCCAGGCCGCCGATATAGGCGTCCTGCAGACCGGTCAGCAGAAACACCGCGACACCCAACGCCAACAGCGCCCAGGGCGCCACAACCGGCCGCCGCACGACCCAGGCCGCGCCCATCCCCATCAGGAACAGCAGGTTGCTGGCCGAAAACAGGAATCGGCCCGGAAACTCATCCCATCCCAGGATGATCCAGACCACCGCGCCCATGAACCAGACCCCCAGGGCCGCAAGGCCAAGCCGACGGTCGACCAGCAACAGGGCGAACAGCCCGTAGAACAGCACTTCATGCCGCAGGGTCCAGGCGACCCGAAGGATCGGGTCCTGCGGCGTCGGAACAAGGCCGATGGAGGTGACGATATGGAAGACCTCCCGCTCGTATCCGGCCCCGAAGGTCGGCACGAGGAGGAAGACAGGGACAATCAACGCCAGCACCACCCAGTAGACCGGGTAGATCCTCGCGAACCGCCGCCAGGCGTAGCGTGGCAGGCGATCTGGCCGGCCAACGTCCCGCCAGTGGATATGGGCGATGATGAAGCCGCTCAGGACAAAGAAGAAGTCGACGCCCGCATAGCCGAACCGGAACAGCGGCGTGAACTCGTCCGGAAAATAGGCCGGTTTGCCGAAAATGGCGCCGTTCAGGTGGTAGAGCACCACAAGCAGCGCCGCGACGGCGCGACCGGCCTGCAGGACATCCAGTCGCCCATGCCCAGCCGGATCGATCGGCGGGGCCGACGGCTGCTCCGGCCCGGCGCTCTCCGTCATAGGCCCCTCCCCTTGGGTCACCTGGCCTCGTCCCGCGCTTTCCGCAACGGGCCCAGCTTCCAGCCCAGGACCGGCAAGGCCAACTGGCGATCATTCATGAGCGACAGGAGCGGCCGTTCGACAAACTCGTGGATGACGAGGCCTATCGCGACGCAGGCGACAGTCGCGACCGGAATATAGACAGCCAGCGGCAGGGCGGCGGCTTCCCAGAGGTTGGCGATCTTGCTGAGAAAGATCGTGTGGAACAGGTAGATGGCATAGGAGGCGTCGCCGATTTTCTGGGTCACGGCGTGGGCAAGCCCCGAGCGGGGCGCGGTCGATACGACCGCGACGGAGACAATGGCGGCGGCAAGGAACCACTGCAGGGGACGCCAACCCAGCGCCGTGTCGACGCCGGGATCGAAGGCCAGGAAGTAGATCGCCTCGATCGCGAGCAGCGCCCCGATCGCCACGAACGGCCGCGTCAACCGCCGCCCTATGGACTGGGCCAGATCTGAGCGCGCGGCGATCCCGATCAGGACCCCCAGGGCGAACTGCAGGATGACGGGTCGCGTCCAGGCGGTCGCCACCGAGCCCGGCGGGTCGAACAGGCCGACCAGGACCAACGCCGCCAGGCTGATGAAGACCAGGGCGAGCCCCCACGTCCGCCGAAGGAACAGAGCCGCGAAGAAGATCAGGTAGAACAGCATCTCGTAGTTGAGCGACCAGCCGACCCCCAGCACCGGGCGGAATTTTCCGTCGTGGAAGTCATAGGGAATGAAGAGCAACGACCGGCCGACGTCGAGCCAGGACACTTCACCGGCGGACAGCTGATGCCGCGCCTGGATGGCCGTGGCGATCCAGTACAGCGGGACGATCCTGATCAGCCGGCGCGCGAAAAACCCGGCCGGCGCTCCCGCACGCCCGAACTGATCGTGGCTGATGTGGCACATGATGAAGCCACTGATGACGAAGAAGACGTCGACGCCAAAGGCGCCGTCGAACACCTGACTGATCGCCTGGCCGTGCTCGGCCGCGACAAGGTTGTACTGCAGGACGGCGTGAGACATCAGCACCAGGAGGGCGGCGAACCCTCGCAGGTCCTGAATGACCGGCAACTGCCTCGGCTGCGCGCCCATCATTGGCTCCTGGTGGAAATTCCTAGGACGACTTGGCGGGGCGCGGCGTCGCGGCGCAATCGGATGCGTCGCGTGGTCGCCAATTGGGACCGGCAACAGGGTCCGCCGCCGCTTCGTTGGGCGCCCTGCTCCCACGGCGATCCAAATCCGCCCCCGCCGGCGCGGCCAGCGGCAAGCCGCCGTCGGATCGGAACAGAAAGCCCAGCGCGCCGCTCGAAGCCGGAATGAGCCCTTCGAGACGACGCAACGCGGCGACCAGGATGCGTTTGACGGGCGGTTCCGCCCACCGACAGACGAGCCAGCTCGCCAGCAGCACGGCCGCCAATGCGGCCACCAGGGCGATCCAGGGATCGACCCCCAGGCGGGTCAGGAGCCGCAGCACGGCGACGCCCGAGACCTGATGCAGCAGGTAGAGCGGATAGGTCATCAGGCCGAGGCGCCGAAGCGCCGCCCTTGCGACCAGGCTGCGCGGGGTCGCCTGATCGGCAAAACGCGTGGCGAGCACCATGGCGACGATGGCCGCCACCAGGGCGGCGACCGGCGCCCAGGACGGCTGGTCGACGACCGCGCTTCCCTTCTGGTCGGTGACGCGGAGAAGCACCTCAGCGACCGAAACGACGACAGCGCCGGCCGCCGCCAGACCGCCGCCCCGCGTCAACCGTCCGTTCGCCTGGATCCAGATCCAGATGCCGACAGCGAACAGCGCGCCATGGCGCAGGAGCAGCAGGTCGGCCCGCGGAGCCAGCCACTCGATCACGGCCAACTCAGGCGCCACGCCCATCCGGACCAACAGGCTCGGAATGACGAACGCCCCGCTCCAGATTGTCAGACCGGCGGCGACCCGGCCGATGATGGCGAACCGGCCAACCGCCAGCAGGAGGAAGACAAGGCCGTAGAAGACGATCTCCACGGCCAGCGTCCAATAGACCCCATCGACCCAGGGGCCCTTCACCCACAGGGTCGCCGATCCGGCCAGACGACGAAGGATCTCATCAAAGGGGTAGATGGCGTAGGCCGCCAGGATCGCCGCCGAGATCGCCGCGCATATCCAGGCGGCCGGGTAGAGTCGCGATATGCGGCCTCTCAGAAAGGCCAGGGGCGAGGCGTGATTGGCCGAGGCGACAATCACGAAGCCGGAAATGACGAAGAAGATTTCGACGCCGATCCAGCCGAACCAGGCGAAGGGCGCCAACGGCTCGAAGCGGAGGTCCGACTGCAGTATCCGGGCCCCGGTCGAACTTGGACTGGCCCAGCTCCAGAAGCCCAGATGGAAGACGGCGACCATCGCCGCCGCCGCGAACCGTATGGCGTCCAGGCCAAAATAATATCGCCGCCCGTCCCCGGTCATGGGCCGTTCCGCTCCCACGCCGCCGAGACGCTCGCCTGGACCTGCGCGAACAGTCCATCCCAGCCGCGCGCCTCGGCGATGGCCCTGCGGCCCGCCGCCAGCTCCGGGCGGGGGTCGGCCAGCCGTTGCGCCACCAGGTCCAGGAATGCGGTGTGGTCGACGGCGACGTCCACGAAGGGCGCCATGGGCCACACCGAGCGCAGGGCGACCGACACGGTCGGCTTGCCGCTGGCCATGTACTCCACGATCTTCAGCGGGTCGGCGCGGTGACGCAGTTCGCTGACCTCGTGCGGCAGGATGCAGACGTCGAAGGACCGCAGATAGGCCGGCACCTTCAGGTGTTCGACATGACCCACCAGCACCAGGCCGGGGATGGCGGCCAGGGCCGCCTCGGCCTCCGGCGCCACCGGTCCGACGATGACCACCTGGCCGGGCCATCGCCGCGCCAGCTTGCCCAGCAGTTCGAAGTCCATCCAGCGGGCGACCAGGCCGACAAAGCCGATGCGCGGACGCGGAACCTGCGGCAGCGGGTCCTCGCCGGGCTGCGCCGCTTCCAGGAACACCGGGTCGACGCCGTTCGGGACCACGGTCGTGTTGGGATTGGAGAGGACCAGCCGGTCGCGCAGCGCCTGGGTGGTGGTGAAGACCGCATCGGCGCGATCCGTCAGCCTGGCTTCGGCGGCCTGGGTGAGCCGCCGCTCCCTGGGTGATCGGGCGTAGTAGGCGTAGTCGTCGGTGACGTCGTAGACGACCGCCCGGGGAGTGAGGTGGCGCAGGGTCTCTATGGAGCCCGGCAGGCGGCACCAGACCAGGTAGTCGTCCCAGCCCTCCGCCCGCAGCCAACGGCGAATGGCGGCCGCGAACCGGCGGCCATTCCAGGCCGCGACCGGCGCGAGACCCCCGCCGCCGGGGATCTGCATCGGCAGGCTCATCACCTGAATGCCGGGTTCGACTGTGCGCACCCCGCCGCCCGCCAGAGAGGCCGGCCCCTGCCGTTTCAGCCGCGTGCGGAACGCCACGGGATTTTCGACATAGAGAATCTCGGTCCCCTGGCGGGCGAAGCGCCGCGAGAAATGGTTCTGCCGGGTCCAGACGCCGTCCCAGGGCGGCGACAGCAGCCAGACGATCCGCCGCGGCGAGGTCACCCGGGCACCGTGCATTCGAGGAAGTAGTGGTAGCTGTACTCCGGGCAGAAGTAGGCGCGCTCGATCCTGAAATGACGGGCGACGATGGCGCGGACCGCCTTCACCGAATGGCCCTTGGTTCCGAGTTCCCAATAGTGCTGGCCATCGAAGGTCCAGGTCTTGGGGCGGGCCAGCCGGCGGGCGAAGGCGAAGGCGAAGCGGTTTTTCCACAGCCGGCCGCGGAGCTCGACCGGATAGCCGTAGTGGGGCAGCGACAGGATCACCGTCCGGCGCGCGACCTTGCCGATGGCGGCCAGGGCGACCTCGAAGTCCTCGAACGGCAGGTGCTCCAGAATCTGAAAGGCGCAGACGAGATCGACGCTCTTGGGCGCCACCAGACGGTCGAGTTGGCGGACGTCGCCCGCCACGTCCGGCGCGAGATCGGGGTTGTGGTCGCAGGTGATCACCCGCACGCCGGCCTGGCGCAGCATCTGGGTCGTCACCCCCATGCCCGGCCCGATCTCCAGCACCGAGGCGGGGCGATGGCGCAGCACGGCGGCGATCTGGCGCCAGTAGGAACTCCAGCGCTCGACGGTCACATAGTCGGCGAAATTGTAGAAATCGCCGGAAACCTGCGGCGGACCCTGCTCCTGCGCGGTCATGGGGGTGTGCCTCCGCCCTGCCGCCAGCACGCCGCGAGGTCGTCCTCGAGACGGGCTCGGTCGATCCGGTTCTGCCGATCCCAGGCCAGGGCGTACCAGTTGAACGTCCCGGAGAAGGTGTAGAGGGCGAAGATCAGCCCCGGCGTTCCATGGCGCCAGGCGCCCCGCAACAGATAGGCCTTCAGCATCCGCTTCAGCGGCTGGAACAGCAGATCCCGCCAGCTCACCCGCCCGGCCTGGACGATGCGGTCGGCTTCCATTTCCGCGTACCGCAGATTCTTGCCGATCCGCTCAGCGAAGCTCTCGTCGTTCAGGTGCCACATCTGGGAAGCCAGCTGGCCGATCGCCGCCGCGCCGCCGTCGACCTGAACCACCTCATGCAGCGGATTGACGAAACGATGCGCGCCCCGCCGCGCCAGCTGCGCCGCGTTCCAGGTCTCCCAGCCTCCGGCCGGAAAGGGCCGATGCAGGAAGAAGTTGAGACGGCCATAGCGAAAGGCGTTGCGATCGGTGGCCGCGATGGCGCCGCGAATCTCGGTCGCCAGCCCCGGGGGGACGCGTTCGTCGATGTCCATATGCAGCAGCCAGTCGCTGCGCGCCGCCTCGATGCCGTGGTTGCGCTGGGCCGCGAAACCACCCCGGCTCTCCAGCCGCCGCCGCACCAGGGTCACCGGGAAGGCGCAGCCGCCGAGGAACTCCGGGGTGCCATCCGTCGACCCGTCATCGACGATGACGATCTCGTCCACCCAGGGGGCGAGGTGGTCGATGAAGCCGACGATGTCGCGCCGCTCGTCGCGGGCGATGGCCACCACGCCAAGCGTCGGCGCGCCCTCGCGGCGTGCGAACGCTTCGGCCGCGGGCAGTCTCGACGGACGGGTGGCTGTCTTGGTCACGCGTAGGTCCGTTCGAACAGGTCCACGAGGGCCCTGATGTGGGTCCGGGCGTCATAGCGGCCCACGACCAGCCGCCTGGCCGCCGCCCCCATCCTTTCAGCGCCCTCGTCGTCAAGGAGACGCCGCAAGGCCGCGAGGAATCCAGCATTGTCATCCATGCCGTCCAGGATGAAGCCGGTCTCGCCCTGAATGACTGCTTCTTGGGCAGCCGGCAGCGGCGAAACGATCACCGGCCGTCCACAGGCCATCGCCTCGACGACGACGTTCGGCAGGCCGTCGTTGAAGTCGGTGTTGGCCAGCAGGGCGAAGACATGGCTGCGTTGAAGGTATTCCCGCACCTGCGAGTGCGGCACCCAGCCCGGCAGGTCGAGCCGCTCGGCGAACCCCAGGGCGCTGGCCTGGGTCCGCAGATCCTCCAGCCCCGGCCCCCGCCCCAGGATGGTCAGGTCCACGTCCAGTCCGGCCTGGTGGGCCAGGGCGCAGGCCCGCACGAGCCGGTCGAAGCCCTTGGTCGGGGTGATGCGCCCCGCCGACAGCACCCGCAGCGGCGTCGGCGGACCGGCGGAAGACAAGGGGGCGAAGGCGGCCGTATCGACCCCGTGGTAGATCAGGTGGCCAAGCGCCCGCGCCTGCGGGGGCAGGCGGTCCAGCAGATAGTCCATGGCCGCCTGATTGCAGAAGGTCGAGAACCGCAGCCGCTCGAAGGCCGCCGGAAAATGCCCGCTGTCGTGGGCGACCTCGTGAGCGTGGACACTGATCGAGAAAGGCAGAGCCGCGCCGGCCTCGGCCAGGGCGGCGATCTGGGTCGCGTAAGGCCAGTGCGCGTGCAGGCCGGTCACCCCGTCGCGACGCGCCCGGCGCGCCACGGCGACGGCGCGGCCAAGACGGAGCAGCCCGTGGGTCGGCTCTGTCGCCTCCCGCTCGAACCGCCGGTTCAGGGCCAGCATGCGCGGGGTCAGCGGACTGGCCAGCGCCAGGCCGGCTTCGCGCTTGTCGATGTACTGGGTGCGGTCGATCAGGCCCCGCGCCTCCGGGGTCAGCAACGCCGCATCGTCGCCCTCCGGCTTCTGGAAGGCATAGATCTCGAGATCGACGCCGGCCTTCAGCAGGTCGGCCACCTCCCGGCTGACGAAGGTCTCCGAGGGCCAGGGGAACCTGGCGATGACGTAGCCGAGCTTCATCAGCGGTCTCGCAGCAGCGACATCAGGTCGTCATCGGCCAGCAGCGCCCGCGGATCGGCCGGAGCCAGGGCCAGCTTCAGGGCCAGCGCCTGGTACTTCACGATGATCCGGTCGGAGACGATGGCCCCGTCGGGGCCGACCGCCAGCGCCAGCCCGGCCGGCGTGGCGTGCAGGGCGGGAACCGCCGTGGCGGCGCGGGCCGCGGCCTGCGCATAGACCGGCCTGCCGGTCAGCCCGGCCAGTTTGAGGAGGGCGATGGCCATGTCGACATTGGCGTCCAGATGGTCGCGGTCGCCGTCGGCGTGCTCCGGGAAAAGGCCGTTGGCCCATTGCCGCGTCAGCCAGCGATCGGCGATGGTCTGGGCGAGCGCCAGCGCCCGGTCCGACAGGCCGTCCTTGGCCAGGTCGCAGAACAGGTCGATCGTCGCGAAGGCCGCCTTGAGGCTGACCTCCCGTCCGGCCAGGGAGGGGTCGAGCCACAGCCAGACATCGCCGTCGTTCAGCATCAGCCGTTCGAAGCCGGTCAGCCACCGGTCGATGATACCGCGCCAGTAGCCGTCGCCGAGCCGCAGCTCCAGAGCGGCGAGACCCCAGACCAGGTTGGTGTTGTCCTTGAACAGCCGGACCGAGAGGTTCGAGGCCGGCTTGAGGGCCGTGTCCAGCCAGCCGGCGCGAGCACTCAGCACGCGGCAGAACAGGCCGCTGCCGCGAAACCCCGTCGTCCGGGCCCAGCCGTTCGCCAGGCGGATGGAGGCGGTCAGGAATGCCTGCTCGCCGGTGAGGTCGAACAGCTCCAGCCAAAGCTCGATGTAGCCGCCGTTGAAGGCGTCCGCCCGCCCCGGCCATGTCGATGGGTGGCGCAGGGCCGGCGGTTCGTTGACCAGCAGGTCGCCGATGAACATCGTCTCGATGATGGTCCGACCGCCGGCGCGGGCCGCCTCGAGCAACAGCGGGTCGCCGGTGCTCCGATGCAATTCCAGCAGGCCGAGCAGCCAGTCGTGGTTGCTGAACAGCTGCGTGCGGCCGCCCCTGCGGTAGAGCCCGCCGGTCAGATGGGGCGTCGCCGCCGCCAGCTGGCGTTGGGCGAAGGCGTCGCGGCCGTAGCGTTGAAGAAAGGGCAGGACGTCGCCGAAATCGGCGATCAGCGGCTCGGGCTGGGTGATGGCGCTGTTTCCGTCGACCTCGGTGACCAGCAACCCGGATGGGCCGAGGTAGCCGGTTTCGATCCGGTCGAGGGCCTGCGCCACCCAGTCCAGATCCTGACCGCAAAGGCGATCGGCGACACCAGCCATCAGTAACCGTGCGCAATCAGCTTCAACCCCAGGGGGCGAAGCAGCTTTTCGTCCAGCTTGATCAGGACGTGGCGCAGAGCGTCGATGACGCCGAAACGCCAGGCCATGGCGACGACCAGCCGCCAGTTCGCCCGGCGGGCCGGCCCGCCGATGGGCGGGGGCGAGCGATCGGCCCCCAGGTGGTCGACCCGTTGTTTGAACTGATGGGTCGGCGGCGCGTCCAGATCCCAGGCGTAAACCCGCAGGCTGGCGCCGGCGGGAACGATCAGGTCGCTGTAGCGCCCCCCCATGAGACAGCCGAAGATGGCCGAGCCGCGGACCATGCCGGACGCCTGATCCTCAAACCGTGGGATGCCGGTCGCCGCGTCCAGGACGACGATGCGGCCGGCGTTGTTACCGACCACCAGCACCGGATCGCCGCCGTCCGGCCGAACCAGGAGCGGCGTGGCGTAGCTGCGGCAGACCGCGTCCTCCGTAAAGTAGGGCCGGCCGTCCGCAGGCCGGCAGAGACCGTCCGGCCCATGTCGGCAGTCGGCTGTTGGCGGAAAGTCGTATCGCCAGACCGGCGCGCCGTCCGCCAGCATCACCGCCAGGCAGGCCGGACTGCCGAGGCTGCAGGCCGCAACCAGGTCGTCGCCGGACGGCAGGCGCAGGATGGTTGGGCTGGAATCGACCCCGCCGCCGGCCGGGGCCGTCCAGACCCTGCGACCGGTCCGGCCGTCGAGGGCGATCAGGGCGTTGTCTCCGGCCCCGCCGGTATGTTCGCCGCCGCCCAGGACAACCAGCGGCCGGTCCCCCGCCAGGGCGAAGGAGGGGGAGGAATCGGGATCGTACCCGAAGGTCGTGAACCACTTGGGCCGTCCCGTCGCGGCCTCCAGGCAGAACAGGCGGGCCGAGCGCGTCCCCAGGACCACCTCCAGTTCGCCGTCGCGATCGACGTCGCAGACCAGGGGCGAGGACACCACCCCTCGCTTCGTTCCCCCGATGAACAGGTGCTTGGGAAGCCGCCGGCGCCAAAGAACGGCGCCGTTGCGCTTCAGGGCCCAAACGCTGGGTCCGTAGCTGGCGACGACGATCTCCAGCTCGCCGTCGCCATCGACATCGGCCACCGCCGGAACGGATCGAATGGCGTCGCCCAGGCGATAGCGCGAACGGATGGCCCCGTCCGCCGCCGACAGCCGGTAGAGGTCGCCGCCGTGCGTTCCGACGAGGATGTCGGGCCGGCCATCGCCCTCCAGCTCGACGACGACGGGCGAGGAGGTGATTTCGCTCCCAAGGCAAAGGCTCCAGACCGGCGACAGATCCTGACCGCGCCAGGCCTGGACCCAGCCCTGTCGGTCGGCGGCGACCAGGATGGCGGATCCATCCAGCTGGGCGATGGCGGGCGTGGACCAGGTCTCGGCCCGCAACGGCAGGGTCGCCACCAGCCGGGGCGTCGGCAGGTCGGCTGGGGCGTGGGCCCTGGCCAGGGTCGCGGCCGGCATCAGGAGACGCCCCGGGCGGGATCGCGAGGAAACAGCTGCGCGCGGCCGACGGTTTCCGCAAAGCGGCCCAGCAGCTTCAGAAGCGCCGGCCGGCCGGCCAGGGTGGCGTCGCCGATGAGCCGCAGATACCGCGAGATCTCACGTCCCGACAGCAGGGCCAGGCCCAGGAGGTAGGCCATGCCGCCCAGGACCAGGCCGGCGATGATCAGCGCCGGTTCACCGGTGCGGGCGCTCATCCACCAGATAGCGCCCGCGGCGGCGGCGGCGGCGGCGACAGGCGCCAGCGGCGCCAGGGGAATTCCGCCGATCCGATAGCCGACGCGGATCAGCAACAGCGCCGTCGCCCCCAGCCACCCGGCCGTCGCCGCGACCGGATAGGCGTTCGGCCCGAGGACCTGATGGAGGCCCAGCAGCACGCCCATCTGCAGGCCGACGTTGACGATGCCGGCGGCCAGGGGGGTCCCGACCAGGCCCAGCGCCTTGGCCGCCTGGGCGGCGGGAGAGGCCACGACCATCAGCATGAAGGACGGAAACAGACCCTGGATCAGCGGACCGACCTCCGACCAGCTGCCGGGCAGCAGCAGGCCGATGATGGCCGGCGCCAGGCAGGCGAGGAAGACCGCGAACGGGGCGACCGAGGCGGCCCCCACATAGAAGCTCTGGCCCAGCCACCGCCGGGTCTGGGCCAGGTCGTCCTGCGAACGGGCGAACAGACGAAGCTGCAGGGCCGACAGGAGGACGATGGGCTGCAGGATCACCGCGTCCAGCATGGTCGTCGCCATGCCGATGACCCCCACGGCGGTGACGCCAAACAGGGCGCCGGTCACCAGGGGCGCGGCGGAGCGGCTGGCCAGGTCGACCAGGCTGGTCAGTTGCAGCGGCACGGCGAACTTGAGCAGCTGGCCGGCCCGGCCGAGGTCCAGACCCAGACGAGGAAGCCTGCCGGCCAGGATGTGCAGCAGCAGCATCCCGGTCAGGTGGCGCAGCGCCGTCGCCGTCACCAGGGCCCAGACGCCCCAGCCCACCCAGGCCAGGAACAGGGCCGAGACGAGATAGACAAGGTACTCCGCCACCTCGCTGGCGGCGACCAGGTCATGCCGCACCTCCCGCTGCAGCACGGCGGTGGGGATGGACTTGAGCGACATGGCCAGCACGATCGCCGCCATGGCCCGGGCCACCCAGACGTCATCAGGCTGCAGCCCGTAGGTCGCGACGAGCCACGGCGCCGACCAATACAGAGCCGCGAGCGCGACCAGGGCCAGAATCTGTTGGAGACTGAAGGCGGTGCGCAGGTCCTCCTCGGAGACGGCCTCACGCCGCCTGACCAGGGCGGAGATCACCCCGCCAACGCAGAGCGCCGACAGGGCGGAGAGGAGGAACTGGCTGGTCGCGAAAAGACCGAACCCGGCCGGCGCGATCATCCGGGCCAGCAGCAGGGTCCCGACGAAGGCGAGCAGGCGCACCACCGCATGGCGGGTGAACGCGGTGAGGGCCGCTCGCGCCGCCCGCCCCTTGACCTCCTCGTGGCTCAGCTCCGACATCGCGTGACTGCGTCCATCCCCCTGCTTCGCGTGGCCATGTGGTCGAGACCGGCCGGCCGACTTCGGAACCTTCAATGTCAATCTTCGCCAGGAACACTGGCTGACGCCGGCCGGCGACTGCAACGCGCGGCGCCGGTTCTGCCGCGAGAACCGGAAAACTGCCCGATAACGGGCAGGCCGCGCCGAAGCCCCCTCGGCCCCAGGCCTCAGCGTTCACGCGCCGCCAAAGCCTGGGCATACGATCCGCTGCCAACCTCGGCGGATATCGGCGTCGCCAGCCCGATGGGGCGTCGAGGTGGGCGGATTGGGGCATCGAGAACAGGAAATAGCGCATGCGTGTTGCGATGATCGGCACCGGCTACGTCGGCCTGGTGTCCGGAGCCTGTTTCGCCGACTTCGGCCACACCGTCTGCTGCATCGACAAGGACGCCGGCAAGATCGCCCGCCTGCATGACAACATCATGCCGATCTACGAGCCGGGCCTCGACGACCTGGTGGCCCGCAACGTCAAGGCCGGCCGGCTGTTCTTCGCCACCGAGGCCGATGACGCCGTCCGCAACGCCGACGCCGTGTTCATCGCCGTCGGCACCCCCTCGCGCCGCGGCGACGGCCACGCCGACCTCTCCTACGTCTACGCCGCCGCCGAGGAGATCGCCGGCCTGATGAACGGCTTCACCGTCATCGTCACCAAGTCCACCGTGCCGGTCGGCACCGGCGACGAGATCGAGCGCATCATCCGCGAGAAGCGCCCGGACGCGCAGTTCGCCGTCGTCTCCAACCCTGAGTTCCTGCGTGAGGGCGCCGCCATCGACGACTTCAAGCGGCCCGACCGCGTCGTCGTCGGCACGGACAACGCCAAGGCCCGCGAGGTGATGACCGAGATCTACCGGCCGCTGTTCCTCAACGAGACCCCGATCGTCTTCACCGGACGCCGCACCAGCGAGCTGATCAAATACGCCGCCAACGCCTTCCTGGCCCTGAAGATCACTTTTATCAACGAGATCGCCGACCTCTGCGAAGCGGTCGGCGCCGACGTGCAGCAGGTGGCCAAGGGCATCGGCCTGGACAACCGCATCGGCGGCAAGTTCCTCAACGCCGGCCCCGGCTATGGCGGCAGCTGTTTTCCCAAGGACACCCTGGCCCTGGTCCGCACGGCCAGCGACGCCGGCGCCCCGATCGAGCTGGTCGAAGCCACCGTCCGCGTCAACGACCGCCGCAAGAAGGCCATGGCCGCCCGCGTCGCCAAGGCCCTGGGTTCCGAAGACCTGACCGGCAAGGTCATCGGTGTCCTCGGCCTCACCTTCAAGCCCAACACCGACGACATGCGCGACGCCCCCAGCCTCGACATCGTCCCGGCCCTGCAGGCCATGGGCGCCACCCTCCAGGCCTATGACCCCGAGGGCCACGAGGCCCGCCAGATGCTGCCGGGCATCGACTTCAAGGACGGTCCCTACGATGCGGTGGAGGGCGCCGACGCCGTGGTCATCATCACCGAGTGGGACGAGTTCCGCGCCCTCGACCTCGACCGCGTCAAGCTGCTGATGCACGCCCCCGTCGTCGTCGACCTGCGCAACATCTACCGCCCCGACGACATGCGCCGCCGCGGCTTCGAGTATTCGAGCATCGGGCGGGAGTAGGCGCCTAGGTGACCAGTCGCCCCAGCGCCCAGGCCGCAAGAAGCCAACAGACGGCGCAGAACAGGAGCCCGGCCAGGAAAATCCAGTTCAGCCGAAGTTTTCCGTTCCGCCATTTTGGCCGTCTCGGTTTCGTTGTCGCCTCCGGCGCCGCCCCATGCGGATTTGCGTCAATCCGCGCTCTATAGCAGCTAGAGATGAGAAAAAGATGTGCAGTTCCGGCCTTCCCGGCCGCTTTTCGCTGCGTGGACGCGGCGATATCGCCTGCCGGCCGCACGGCGCCGCTACCCTGAGGAGGCCAGACTCAGACTTCAGATTTGCAGGAACCAGCGATGGCCATGGCGCGGTCGACAGCGCTCTTCTTCGCCGCGATATCCGCTCTTGGCGGGGTGGCCTGCACGCCTGAACCGGCCGCCGAGGCCGGCGCGGCCCCGATCGCGGAACTGCCGCGGCGCAAGCCCGGCCTGTGGAAGCAGAGCATGCTGATGCAGGGCGGCGATTCCATCCAGAACGTCATGCTGTGCCTGGACGAGGCCACCGACACCAAGCTGGCGTGGTGGGGACAGGCCCAGGCCGACTGCGCCGGAGTCGAGGTCAAGCGCCAGCCCGACGGCGCATGGCGCTTTCGCTCAGTCTGCAGTCCGGGCAGCGGCGGCCAGGTCGCGACCGACGGCCGGGCGGTCGGCGACTTCCAGCGCAGCTATCAGGTCGTGGCGGACAGCCGGGTGTCGGGCGCCCCGGTCGAGCAGATGAATGGAACCCACAGCGTCACCATCGACGCTGTCTGGCAGGGGGACTGCCCGGCGGGGATGAAGCCCGGCGACATGGATTTTCCGAGCGGGCGGCGGATCAACGCTCTGCAACTTCTGGCGCCAGAGGGATGACCCTGGTTCCATGAGCACAGCCCTCGCCGCGTTCATTGTCCGTCTCGCGGGCGCCCTCTTCGTCCTCATGGCCTGCGCAAGCCTCGCCGGATGCACGACCTTGGAGCCTCAGGTCGCCCTGCCGCGCGCCGACGAGGACGGCCTGATGCAGGAAGTGGCCTTCCAGACGGAGGGCACGCTCGACCGGCTGCGCGAGCAGGACAGCCGTGTCGCCGCCATAGCCTATCGCCTGAATCTGGCGAACACCGCGCTTTGTCCGCGGACCGGACCCCAGGCCGGCGTGGTGCTCCACGACGCCCTGCAATATGGGACCGATATCCGGCCTTACGCGCGGCGCTATTTCGGTCTTGGGGACTTTCCGGCCGTCCTCGCCGTCGTCGCTGGCGGCCCGGCCGATCGCGCCGGCGTGCGCGCCGGCGACAGCCTCCTCGCCATCAACGGCCAGGCCACGCCCGAGCGCGCCGCGCCGCAGCCCGACGCCAGTCCCCCCAGCTACGACGGCCTGGACCGGGCCAGGAAGCAGTTCGACGCCGCGCTACGCCTCGGGCCGGCGCGGTTGACCCTGCGGCGAGGGGGACAGGAGGTGACGGTGGTTCTGACGCCGCAGCCGGGCTGTGACTACGACTTCCAGCTGATCCCCTCGCGGGAGCTTGGCGCCTCGGCGAATGGAACCACCGTGTTCGTGACCACCGCGATGGTCCTGTACGCCGCGAGCGATGACGATCTGGCCGTTGTCCTGGGGCATGAGATGGCCCACAACGTCATGCAGCATCAGCTGCGAATTGCGACCGGCGGCCTGGGCGGCCGGCTTCTGGGCAATCTCGGATCGACGCCAGCCGCCCTGCGGATCGCCGAGCGGGAGGCCGACTACGTCGGCCTCTACCTGACCACCCGGGCCGGCTATGATATGGGCGGCGCGCAGCGGTTCTGGCGGCGGTTCGGAGCCGACTACGCAAACGCCCGTGACGGCGGCTGGTCCCATCCCGGCTCCCTCGACCGTTCCACGACGCTCGGCGTCGCCGTCAAGGAGATCGAGGCCAAGCAAAGAGCCGGCGAACCTTTGATCCCTCGCCCGACAGCGACCAGCCCCGACGACGCCAGCCGAAGTGGCGGCCGGAGTGGCGGCGGACGCTGACGCTCAACCCACAAATGTCAGGCGGACAGCTGTTGTGATCCGCTGTCGAACGACAGGCCGGTGCGGCTGGCCAGGGCGTCGATGGCGGCGATGCGGGCGGACAGGCGCTGGCGATGCGCCTGCAGCAGGTCCGCCAGGAACCCTTGCGAGCCACCGGCCGGCGATGCGTCGGCTTGGCTGAGGGCGGCGATGTCGTCGAGGCTGACGCCGATGGCGCGGAGCTCGGCGATCTGGGCCAGGCGTTCGAGGGCGGCGGCGTCGAAGGTGCGGATGTCGCGGGCGTCGCGCTGGCCCTCGATCAGGCCGCGCTGCTCATAGAAGCGGATGGCCCGGATGGTCAGGCCGGTCAGGCGGGCGGCGCGGCCGATCGAGATGCGCGTGGCGATGGAGGGCTTGAGGCGGGCCGGGGCGATGTAGGTCATGGCGAACTCTCTGCTCAGGGCGGGGCCATTTCGGCGAGGTAGTCGAGGAGGGCCGCGCCGAAGTCGGTGTTCTGGTCGCCGGCCACCATGTGGCGGGCGCCGGGGACCAGGATGGTGCGGCCCTGCGGCATCAGGGTCTCGAAACTGGCCTGCTCGGCCGGGCCGACGATCTCGCTGTGCTCGCCGCGGACCAGCAGGGTCGGGGCGGTGATCGCGCGGGCGGCGGCGGCCAGGCTGTCGCCGGCGGCCAGGCGGTCGCGCGCCGTCACCGCCATGAAGGCCGGGTCCCAGTGCCAGTAGAGGCGGCCATCCCGCCGGCGCAGGTTCTTCATCAGCCCCTCGGGGTTGGACGGGCGCGGCCGGTGCGGCAGGTAGGCGGCGACGGCGTCGGCGGCCTCCTCGATGGTCGCGAACCCTTCGGGGGCCGAGGCCATGAAGGCCATGATGTGGTCGGCGCCCTGGGCTGGAGGGCTGGGGGTAATGTCGACCAGGATCAAGGCCCGGACCTCGCCCGGCTTGGCGCGCGCCGCGGCCAGCAGGGCCGCCATGCCGCCGAGCGAGGCGCCGACCAGCACCATGGGCCTCGCCACATGGGCCATGACCGCCGAGACGTCGCCGGCGAAGGCGGCCAGTTCGTAGTCGCGGTCAGCCGCCCAGCCGCTGTCGCCATGGCCGCGCAGGTCCATGGACAGCGCATGATAGCCCCGCGCGCCGAGCATGCGGGCGGTCGCCCCCCAGGCGTGGCGGGTCTGGCCGCCGCCATGCAGCAGCAGGACCGGGGCGGCGGCGAGGTCGCCGTGACGGTCGATGGCCAGCGGCAGGCCGCCATGGCCGATGAAGCGATGCGTGCTCACAGGCCCAGCACCGCCTTGGCCATGATGTTGCGCTGGATCTCGTTGGTCCCGGCGTAGATCGAGCCGGCCCGGTCGTTGAGATACTTGGCCGCCACCGTCCAGCTGTAGTCGGGCCCGACCCCGTCCCCCTGCGGCGGCGGAACGAAGCCCGGCGTCGGCCCGCCCGGCGAGACCATGTGCGGCTGATGGACCCCAGCGTAGGCGCCGGCCCCGGCCAGGGCGATCTCGGTCAGGCGCTGGCTCAGTTCCGTGCCGACCGTCTTGAGGATGGAGGACTCCGGCCCCGGCGCGCCGCCGACCGACAGGGCCGACATCACCCGAAGCTCGATGGCCGCCAGCGCCTCGACCTGCACGGCCGCCTCGGCCAGTTGGCGGCGCAGCGCCCTGCCCTCGCCGTCCGACGGGTCCGGAAACTGGGCCTCCAGAATGGCCGCCGCCTTGGCGATACGCGCCTTCATGCCCGGGCTGGCGACGCCGCCGCCGCGCTCGAACTGCATGAGATATTTGGCCACCGTCCAGCCCTGGCCGACGGGACCGACGGCATTGGCCTTCGGCACGCGGACGTCGGTGAAGAAGACGTGGTTCTGGATATGCTCGCCCGACAGGGAAACGATGGGGGTGACCTCGACGCCGGGGCTGGCCATGTCGATCAGCAGGAAGGTGATGCCCTTCTGCGGGATCTCCTCCCTGGCCGTGCGGACCAGGCAGAAGATCCAGTTGGCCTCGTGCGCATGGGTCGTCCACAGCTTGTGGCCGGTGCAGACGAAGTCGTCGCCGTCCTCCACCGCGCTCATCTGCAGTGTGGCCAGGTCCGAGCCCGACTGCGGCTCAGAATAGCCCTGGCACCAGAAGTCCTCGCCGCTGAGCATGCGGGGCAGGAAATACGCCTGCTGCGCCGGCGTCCCGTGGCCGATCAGCACCGGCCCGCACATGCCGATACCCATCGGCGAGACCGGCGGGGCGCCGGCCGCCGCCATCTCGGTGGCGAAGATGTAGCGCTGGCTGACCGACCAGCCGCAGCCGCCGAATTCCACCGGCCAGGCCGGGGCGGCCCAGCCCCGCGCATGCAGAATCTTCTGCCAGGCCATGCCGACGGCATAGTCGGCGTAGACGCTGGTCAGGCTGTTTCCCGCCCGGCGCAGCGCCGGCGTCAGCTCGGCCGCGAGAAAGGCCCGCACCTCGTCGCGGAAAGCGAGGTCCTCGGCGCTCCAGTCGATGTTCATGCGGTGTCCTCCAGCCATCCCGCGCTCAGTCTGCGCTGCTTGGCGTTGGGGAAGACCAGAGGCCGGATCGGATCTGCGCATCATGTTCGCCGAGCGTCGGCGCCGGCCCCGCCTCGGCCACCGGAACCCCGAAACGCACCGGCGGCGCCATGTCCAGCCAGCCGCCCTCGGTCGGGTGCTGGCGCCGGCGGAAGAAGCCGGTCTCCACCAGGTGCGGGTCGCTGGCGACCTCGGCCAGGTCGCGCACCGCCATGGCCGGCAGCCGGGCCGCCCGGCAGCGGGCCAGCCAGTCGGCGGTCGCCCGGGCCGGCGTCAGGGTCCCGACCAGCCGGTAGAGCTCGCTCATGTTACGGCCGCGACCGGCCGGGGTGTCGAGCGGTGGAACGGCCAAGATATCGGACCGGCCGAGCACCTCGAACAGGGCGACGATGGCTTCGTCCGTATAGGGCACGATGCTGATATGGCCGTCGGCGGTCGGGAACGGCTGGCGGTGCGGATCGAGCTGGCGGGGATAGCCGACCTCGCCGACCGGCGGATCGAAGGCGGCTCCGAACAGGTGCTCCTTGAGCATGAAGTGGCTGAAGGCCTCGAACATCGGCACCTCGACGAACTGCCCCTCCCCGGTCCGCTGGCGGTGGAACAGGGCGGCCAGGGCGGCATAGGCGCCGTGCAGGCCGGCCACCTTGTCGGCGATCAGCGAAGGCATGTAGCGCGGCGTCGGATCACCATCGACCCGGGAGGCCAGGCTGGCCGTGCCGGTCGCCGCCTGGATGATGTCGTCATAGGCCTGCAGGTCGGCGTAGGGGCCGCCCGCGCCGAAGCCGGTGCAGTGCAGGTAGACGATGTCCGGCTTGATCGCCGATACCGCCTCATAGCCGAAGCCCAGCGCCTCGATGGCCTTGAGCCGCAGGTTGTGGATGAAGAGGTCGGCCCCGGCGATCAGCTCGCGCAGCACCGCCTGGTCGGCCGGCGCCTTCAGGTCGAGGACGATGGAGGACTTGCCCCGGTTCAGCCCCATATGGACCGGCCCCATGCCCCGGGTCACGGCCGGCTTGCCGACGTGGCGCATGGTGTCGCCGCCGGGCGCCTCGACCTTGATCACCTGGGCTCCAAGATCGGCCAGGGTCTGGGTGGCGTAGGGACCGAACACCACGGTGGTCAGGTCCAGCACTTTGATGTCTTCGAGCAGGTTGGGCATGGCTCCAGATACACGAAGAAGCGGGACGCATGGAAAAGCAGCCGCGCAGTCGCCTGCGCGGCTGAAGGAACTCCGGCGGGGGGAAACGTCAGGAAACAGGGAGACCGCCGCCGGCCGTGAGGATCAGAACTTCATGGAGAACTCGAGGATGATCTCGCGCGGGTTCTCGACAAAGGCCGACATGTCGCTGAGCACCCCGACCGCCGTGCCGGTGCCGGTGCCGCCGGTGAAGGGGATGTCGTTGGCGCTGGTGACGACATACTCCTCGGTCAGGTTGCGGCCGATCAAGGAAACCTTCCACCGGTCGCCCGGCCCGAACAGCACCACCGACCCATCGACCTTGGTGTAGGCGTCCTGCACCGCGTCGGGCCGCAGGGTGTCGGTGAAATTGTACTCCGAGGTGTAGCTGAGGTCGCCGTTGAGCTGCAGGCTCCAGTCGCCGAACACCGCCGTCTCGTAGGTGGCGCCCAGGCGAGCGCCCCATTCGGGAGCCTTGGGCGGGGTGCGGCCGCTATAGTCCTGGCTGGTGAAGGCTCCGCCGCTGGGCAGCAGGTTGCAGCCGTCGGCGATCGTCTGGCCGCCGTAGCACTGGCCGACATAGTTGTCGTACTCGGCCTTGTTGTAGGCCAGGGCCCCGCGGATGGAGAGGCCCTCGACGGGCGTCCAGTCGAAGTCGGTCTCGATGCCCTGGGTGCGCAGCTCGCCGGCGTTGGCGACCACCTGGCCGATGGTGACGGGATCGAAGTTCTGCACCTGCAGGTCTTCGTAGAGGAAGTCGTAGATGGTCGCGTTGAAGGTCAGGGCGCCGTCAAACAGGATGGCGCGGTAGCCGGCTTCCCAGCCCTTGGCCGTCTCGCTGCCGAACTGGCCGGCGGCCACGGAGGCGGCGGGGGTCAGCGACTGGGAGATGTTGAAGCCGCCGGTCTTGAAGCCCTCCTTGTAGGAGACGTAGAGCGAGCTGTCGGTCGTCGGCTTGTAGCGCAGGGTGGCCTGGGGCGAGACGTTCTCGTCGCTGAATTCGTCGCTGAGCTTGATGTTGCCCGGGAAGAAGCCGGCGAAGGCGATGTGGCCCGGCAGCGAGCGCTGGTAGCTGTTGCGCTCCTCGCGGCTCCAGCGGGCCCCGCCCGACAGTTCCCACTGCTCGGCGATGTCATAGGTCAGGTCGAAGAACACCGACTGGGTGCTGCCGGTGAAGCCGTTGTCGCGCCGGAAGGTGACATAGGTGCCGTTGATCGGGTCCAGCGGCACCGGGAAGATGTAGGCGTCGGTGTTGAAGGTGAAGTCGTTGGTCGAGCCGAACACCCCGAACATCACGTTCACCGGTCCGTCGAACTTGGTCGAGACGCGGATTTCCTCGGCCAGCTGGCTGTATTTGGCCAGCTGGCTGAACGAGGCCGGATAGCCCTCGCCGCCGACATTGTTCAGATCGCTCTGCTTGAAGCGGTAGTAGGAGGTGATCGAGGTCACGTCGAACAGGTCGAACTCCGCCGTGCCGGTCAGGATGGCGAACTGCGAGCTGAGGTCGGCGTAGATCGAGCCGTCGCCGGCGTAGCGCATGGTGGCGGCCACCTCGCGCGGCAGGTCCGAGCCGTCCGCGCGGCCATTGATCCGGCAGTCGGCGTTGGGGCTGGGCGGGATGCCGTTGGAGGTGGCCGGGGTGGTGCGGCCGCCGCCGCAGATGCGCTCCAGCACATCGGTCGGGCCGCCGTCCTTCTGGTGGGTGGCGCCGACCTTCAGCGCCAGCTCGAAATTGTCGGTCGGATTGTATTCCAGGGTCAAGCGACCGCTGGCGGTCGTGCCGAATCCGCGCCGGTCGTCCGTCCGACGCCGCTCCAGGCCGAAGGGCTGCGGATAGACCTTGGCGGCGGTGTTGTCGAAGGCCCCCTGGCCGTCGGACAGCCGTACGGCGATCCGGGCCCGCCACTGGTCGGACAACGGGCCGGAGATGAAACCCTCGCCATAGACCTCGTTGGCCTCAAAGCCGTAGCCGGTCTTGAAGCCGGCCTCGAAGGTGTCGGTCGGGCCCTTGGTGACGACGCTGATCAGGCCGCCGGTGGCGTTCTTGCCGTAGAACAGGGCCTGAGGGCCCTTCAGCACCTCGATGCGCTGCACGTCGTACTGGCTGAGCGAGATCTCGCGGCCACGGCTCATCGGCAGGCCGTCGACGTTGAACGACACCGACTGGTCGAAGCCGGCGCTCAGCGCCGTCGAGCCGACGCCGCGCAGGAAGATGCTGGCCGAGGAGCCCGAGGCCGCACGTCCGGCGACCATGGTCGGCACCAGGGTGGCCATGTCGGTGAAGTCGGTGACCGCCATGGCCTCCAGCTTGGCGCCGGTGACGGCGGTGATGGCCACCGGGGTGTCGACCAGCCGCTCGTCGCGGCGACGGGCGCTGACGATGATCTCATCGACCGTGTCACCGGCGGCCGGCGCGGGCGTCGTGTCCTGCGCGAAGGCGGCCAGCGGAACCATGGCGGTGGTGGCGAACGCGAGCGCCGCGAGGCTGAACTTCCGAGACATCTGACCCTCCCTTGAATGTTTGTCAGCGGCGGGTCGGCGGGTCGAAACCATAGCCTTGCGCCTCTGGCGGACGTCTTCGCGTCCTGCCCCCTGAACCTCGGTCCGGATTAATCTAATGTCAATAGGCTAGAAGACGTTGGATGGCCGATTTTCAGTAGCGGAGCCCTCACTGATCCCCACCGATCCAACGGTCGGCAACGTCAATTTCTCCCGCGTTATCAGTGATTTTTGACATCCGCGCGGGCGGCGCGGCATTACCGATGACAGGTAGTTTTTATGGAAGATTTGTGGCAAGAAAGTCCCGCGCGCCACCGGTCGGCGAGCCGGCGGCAACCTCCGGCTGCGCGGATGACCGGCGCGCTTATTCTATGATAGTTCGATTTTGGCCCGCCGGGGTTGGAATCGGGCCAGCGAGGCTTCCGCTTTGGGACGACCGACAAAGACGATGATCACCCGCGACAGCGCCACCCGCGCAGCGCTGGACGTGGTCGACCGCCAGGGTCTGGACGGTTTCAGCCTCGACCTGGTCGCCCGCCAGCTGGGCGTGCGGGCCCCGTCGCTCTACCACCACTTCAAGGACAAGGCCGAGCTGCTGGCCGAGGTGGCGCGCTTCGTGATGCTGGACCTCGACCTGCCGACGGACGGCGAGTCGGCCTCCTGGGAAGAGGCCATGGTGGCCATCTGCGTGGTCACCCGGCGGGCCCTGCTCAAACATCCCAACGCCGCGCCCCTGTTCCTGCAGTTCTTCCCCCGCCACCTGATGCTGGCCGCCTACGACCGCTGGATCGGCGCCTGCCCCTATCCGGTCGAGGTGCAGATGGTTCTGCTCGAGGGCACGGAGAAACTCACCTACGCCTCGGTCCTGTTCGAGGCCGCGGCCCGCTCCCGCGGCCTGCCAGCCATGCCCGCCTTCGACCCCGCCCGCCTGCCCAACCTGGCCCGCGCCATGGCCGCCAATCCCTTCGATGCGGAAGGCGTTTTCGAACAGACCATCCGCACGTATCTCGCGGGTTTCGGCGGCGAGGGCGCCGGCGGGGCGGTGCTGGCGGGGGCGTCGTCGGGGCGGTTGCGGGTAAGGGTCAAGGCACTGCGGGAACCGGCGGAATAGCCACTCTCCCCGCCGCGCTACTGCCAAGTCTGATTTCGCCCTCATAGCCGACCCAGGCCAGATTGAAGATGTCCGCGTTCGTGGGTTGCCGGTCCATACTCGGTCGGCCAGGTCGAGCATGGACCGGTGCTTGAAATCAAACTGTGGGAACGGTCCCGCCGTCGATGACGAACTCGGCGCCGTGAATCGCCGCGGCGCGCTCCGAGGCGAGATAGGCGATGAGGTCGGCCACCTCTCGGGGTTCGGCGGCCCGCCCGATCGGGATGCCGCCCAGGCTGTCGAGGACGACCTGCCGCGCCTCCTCGATCGTGCCGCCATTGGCCGCCTGCAGGCGCTTCAGCAGGTCGACGGAGGACTCGGTCATGATCCAGCCGGGTGAGACGACATTGATCCGTACGCCCTTGGGACCAAGCTCCCGCGACAGCGACTTGCTGTAGGTCTTCAGGGCCGCCTTGGCGGCGGCATAGGCGGTGGTGGCCTCGGGAAGGGGCAGGACCGACTGGATCGAGGTGACATGCACGACCGCGCCGGCGCCCCGCTCGATCATCTGCGGGATCAGCAGGCGGTCAAGGCGGACGGTCGCCAGCAGGTTCAGGTTCAGCTCCGCGAGCCAGTGGTCCTCGGTCAGGGCGACGAAGCCGCCGCCCGGCGCCGACGATCCGCCGATCACATGGGCGAGGATGTCGATGCCGCCCAGGCGTTCGATGGCCGCCTGGGCCAAGGCCTCGCCGCCCTCTGGCTTGGTCAGGTCGGCCCCAACGAATTCGACGCCGGCGATGGGTTCCAGGGAGCCGCGAGCGGCGGTGATCACCCTTGCGCCGCCGGCCACGAAGCGGTCGACCGTCGCGCGGCCCAGGCCCTTGCTGCCGCCGCTGACCAGCACGCGCTTTCCGGCGAACTCTGTGGGATCAGGCTTGAGGGTCACAGCGTGATCTCCAGGGCCTTGATGGCGTCACCCTCGAGCGTGAAGCGATAGGTGAAGCGTATCGGGCTGCCAGGGAAGTCGCCGTGGGCGGGGCCTTCGACAACGACCTTGCCGTCCTCGTGGCGGACGGCGTCCGGGGTGAAAATCGCCCTGACCGCGACCACCTCGTCCCTGAACAGCGTCCGCAGCGCTTCATGGCCCCGGTGACGTTTTCCGTTGTCGATGAGCACCGCGTCAGCGGCGAAGGTCTCGACCAGGGCGTCCGCGTCCAGGCGGGCGTTGGCGGTCACGTAGGCGGCGATGGGCGGGGGAAGGTCTGGCGACATGGCGTTGTCCTGTATGCCGCGCTCGCGGCCGGGGCGGCGGCGACTGCGCTTGTCAGGCAAACTAGCGATGGACAGTCGGCACGATAATCGGGACGATCCGGGACGTTTCATCGCGAAAAGCAGGATAATGGCGCCCAGTCCCCTGACCGAACTCGACGCCGTGCTGATGGTCGCCCGCTGCGGCAAGTTCCGGGCGGCGGCGCTCGAGCTCGGTGTCTCGACGACCGCGCTCAGCAACATGGTCGGAAAGCTGGAGCGCACGCTTGGGGTCCGGCTCTTCAACCGCACGACGCGGAGCGTCTCCCTGACGGAGGCGGGCCGGAAGTTCGTCGCGCAGGTCGCTCCCGCCGTACGGGACATCCATGAGGCGATGGAAGTCGCGCGCGCTCAGCAGGCCACGCCATCGGGCACGTTGCGGATCAATGCCTTTCCCACGGCGGCGCGCGAGATCTTCTCCTGGCTTGTCCTGCCCTTCCTGCGGGCCCACCCCCAGGTTCACATCGACATCGTGACCGAGGGTCGCCTCGTGGACATCGTGGCGGGCGGCTTCGACCTCGGCGTTCGCAGCGCGGACCTGGTGCCCGTCGACATGATCGCCCTGCCGTTGGGCGTGGCGCGGCGCAATGTCGTGGTCGCGACGCCGAGCTATCTGGAAGCGCATGGGACGCCCGTGGTCCCCCAGGATCTGTTGCGGCACGCCTGCCTGCGCGTCCGGCTGCCCAATGGGGCCATCTACCGCTGGCCGTTCGAGAAGGCTGGCCAGTCTGTCCATATCGATGTCGATGGCGCCATCACCCTCGACGAGGCGAGCCTCGCAAGGACCGCCGCCCTCGCCTCGCTGGGCCTTACGCTGGCGATGGAGTCCGACGTGCGCGAGGACATCGAGGCTGGCCGTCTCGTGCGCGTGCTCGAGGACTGGACGCCGGCCCTGTCGCCCCTCAGCCTCTACTATCCGAGCCGGCGCAACCCGACCGCCGCCTTCAAGGCCTTTATCGACTTCGCGCGCCGGCATGATGCGACCAGCGGCCCCTCGGCTGGCCGATAGACCAGGATGCGCCAGAAGCGGGCGGGGACGGCGTCAAGCGTGACGCGGCCTGCGTCGCTCGGCTAGGCCGCCAACCCCACCCGCTCCCTCATCCGCAAAATGATGTCCGCCGCCCGCCAGGCCATGGCCATGGTCGGCCCGTTGGTGTTCCCCGACGGGATGACCGGCATCACCGAGGTGTCCATCACCCGCAGCCCCTCGACCCCGCGCACCTTCAGCTCCGGATCGACCACCGACCCCTCGTCGCCCCCCATCCGGCAGCTGCCCACCGCATGGTAGCCACAGGTGCCGAACCGGTCGTAAGCCTCCAAAATCTGAGCATCCGTCTCATACCCCGGCCCCGGCATCGTCTCCTCGACGATCAGCTCCGCCAGGGGCGACTGCGCCGCGTACCGGCGCACGGCCCGCACCGCCCCGACCATCACGTCCCGGTCCTCCTGTGTCGACCGGTAGTTGGGCTCCAGCATTGGCGGCGCGTTCGGGTCGCGCGAGTTGATGTGGATCCGCCCGCGCGACGACGGCCGCAGCGGATAGGTGACCACGTTCATGCCCGGAAACGGCTCCAGCGCCGTCCGCTGCTTTTCCATATCGAAGCTGAACGGGGCCAGCAGGAACTGGGCGTCCGGCCGGTTCAACCCGGGCCGGGTCTTGAACCAGGCGCCGATCTCATAGGCGGCCGAGGACATCGGCCCGTCCTTGGTCAGGTAATACTGCAGCGTCGACTTCAGCAGCCGCCAGCCGCTGAACTCCCGGTTCTGCGACAGCTCCCGGTTCAGCTTCCACTGCACGATGATGCCGCGGTGCTCGCTGAGCCCCTCGCCGACCGCCGGGCTGGCCGCGACCAGCGGGATGTCCAGCGCCGCCAGCCGCGCCGGATCGCCGACCCCGGAGCGTTCCAGCACCCCCGGGCTCGACATCGCCCCGCAGCAGAGGATGACCTCGCCGGCCGCCCGCACGGTGCGGGTCTGGCCGCCCTGCTGGTACTCGACCCCGACCGCCCGCCGGCCCTCGAACACCACCCGGTCGACCACCGCGTCGGTGATGACCGTCAGGTTCGGCCGGCTGGCCGCCGGTTTCAGGAAGGCCTCGGCGGCGCTCTGGCGGCGGCCCTTGTGGATGGTGCGCGGCGCATAGCCGATGCCCTCGGCGTCGTCGGGCTGGTTGACGTCATCCTTGACCGGCCAGCCGAGCGCCGCGCCGGCGGCGATCATCGCCTCGCTCAGCCTGTCCTTCAGCGTCGGCAGCGAAATCTTCAACGGCCCGGAGCCGCCGCGCGTCGGCGCCGCCCCCAGCTCATGGCCCTCCAGCGCCGCATAGGCCGCGCCGATATGGTCCCAGCTCCAGTCGTCGCTGGTCCCTTCGGCCAGGGCGTCGAAGTCGGACGGCTGGCCGCGCACATACATCATGCCGTTGACCGAGCTCGACCCGCCCAGCACACGGCCCCGCACCCACACCTCCGGCTGGCCGCCGGTCCCTTCCTCGGGGGCGCTGGTGTAGACCCAGAGGTGGCTGGGGTCGGCCATCACCTTGGCCAGGCCCTTGGGCATGAAGATGAAGGGGTGCCTGTCGCGCGGCCCCGCCTCGATCAGCGCCACCTTGAGCGACGGGTCCTCCGACAGCCGGTAGGCCAGGACGCAGCCGGCCGCCCCGGCCCCGACGATGACGTAGTCGTAGTCGGCCATGGCGTTTCCCTCAGGCGGCCTGGGCGGCGGCGGCCGACCAGCGCAGCGGCAGCGCGGTCAGGCTCATCACCATCCCCGCCCGAAATTGCGGGGTAAAGCCCTCGGCGACCGTGAAGGCGGGGATCTGCCTGATCCATTCCTCGGCCAGGATGCGCATCTCCATCCGCGCCAGGTTGTGGCCCAGGCACAGGTGCGGCCCGACCGAAAAGGTCAGCAGGCGGCGGTTCTCGCGCGCCACGTCGATGGTCGTGGCCTCGGCGTTCTCGCGCTCGTCGCGGCCCAGCTGGCTGTTGAGGCAGACGACCATCTCGCCGGCCTTGAAGCTGACCCCGAACCGCTCGCAGTCCTGGTTGACCATACGCGGCACGTTGACGACGCCGAACAGCCGCAGGCCTTCCTCGACGAAGCCGGCAACGGCCGACGGATCGGCCGCCAGCCGCGCCTGCAGGGCCGGATCGGCCGCCAGCGCCCGCCAGCTGAAGGTCATGACGTTGACCACCGTATCCAGCCCGGCCAGGAACAGCAGGAAGCACATCGACTGAATCTCTTCGGTGGACAGTGGCCGGCCCTCGACCTGGGCGTCCAGCAGCACAGAGATGATGTCGTCGCGCCGGTCATTGCGCCGGGCCTCGATCAGCTCGGTGAGCTCGCCGATGATGGCGCCGGCCAGGGCCATGCGCTCGGCCTCCGGGATGTCCTTGAAGAAGCGGTCGGCCAGCTCGCGGAACTTGTCGAAGCGGTCAAACGGGATGCCCATCATCTCCATGAAGATGGTCACCGGGAAGCGCGAGGCGACATCGTCCAGGAAGTTGCAGGCGCCCTTGGCCGCCACCTGCTCGACGAAGTGCCGGGCCCAGGCCCGCATGGCCGGCTCGCGCGCGGCGATGGCCTTGGGCGCGAAGTAGGGCATCAGGATCTGGCGATAGTTCAGGCTGACCGGCGGATCCATGGTCAGCGGGATCAGCATGATGGGGTTCTCGATGCGCGGAATCTCCATCTCGCGGGCCGAGAAGAAGGCGTGGTCCTTGAGAATCTCGGCCGCGGTGTCGAAGTGGCTGACCACCCAATGGCCGCCGTTCAGCGGCGTCCAGAAGACGTCCGGCGCGGCGGCGATGATGCCGGCGAAACCCGCGTGCAGGTCGCCGCGCAGGCGCGGGTCGTCATAGAGGTCGAATTCGAAAACCCGGTCGGCCGGGATATGAGCGGGCACGGGGCTGGCGGTCATCGCGGTATCCTCCTCGCGCCGGGCGGACCTCTTGAGGGGGTCTCGTCTCGGCTTGAAAACTATGTGGCATAGGTTTTTTGGATGCGCAACTCCCTGTTGGATGCGGCGCATCCGGCGGGATGGCCGACCACGTTCACCATTCCCGTGACAATGAACCTATTGACCGTAGGTTTCAGTTGCGCCTAGTCTGACGGCGACAACAAGAGGAGGAGGAGCGACGATGGACGCAGCCGACCTGACCGCTGACACCGCGCCCGCGCCCCGCAAGGTTGCGACCCTGGACAGCCTGAGCCCCGGCCAGATTCGCGCCATCCGCTCGATCCCGCCGCATGAGCAGGCCCACGTCCCGGCCATCGACAGCCGCCGCCCGGTCGGCATCTTCGTCGATCCCGAGCACTACAGACTTGAGCAGCTGACCCTGTTCCGCCGCGCCCCCGTGCCGGTGTCGCTGTCGTCCATGCTGCCCGAGCCGAAGATGTTCCTGGCCGTCGACGGCTACGGCCCGCCGCTGCTGCTCAGCCGCGATGGGCAGGGCAAGGTCCACGCCTTCCTCAACGCCTGCCAGCACAAGGGCAGCAAGGTCGTCGAGCGCTGCGACGCCTTCAAGGCCGGCCGCGTCAGCTGCCCCTACCACGCCTGGACCTACGGCGCGGATGGCGCCCTGATCGGCATCCCGCGCCATGAGACCTTCCCCACCGTCGACAAGGCCGACCACGGCCTGGCCGAGCTGCCCAGCCTGGAGGCCGGCGGCTTCATCTGGGTGATGCTGGACCGCGAGGCGCCGGCCGACTTCAGCGGCGTCACCGACGACCTGGTCGAGGATTTCGAGGCCCTGGGCCTGCCCACGGCCCACATCTTCGGCAAGGCGACCCACCACCTGGACGCCAACTGGAAGCTGGTCGTCGAGCCCTTCCTGGAGGGCTATCATGTGCAGCGCCTGCACGCGGCCTCGATCGGCGACCTGTTCGCCGACACGCCCAACGCCGTCGACCGCCTGGGCCCGCACCTGCGCCAGATCTCCGGCAAGGCCAACTTCGAGCCCGAGATGCTCGACCTGCCCGGCGAGAACATCCACAAGACGGTGACCCACGCCTATCTGGTGTTTCCCAACACCATCATCGTCACCAGCCCCTACTACATCAATGTCATGATCATCATGCCGAACGGGGTGAACCGCTCGACCGTCGACTACTTCATGCTGACCCCCGGCCCCGCCGACAACGACAAGGCCCGCGACCTCTACCAGCGGTCCTTCGACCTGATGCAGAAGGTGTTCGGCACCGAAGATTTCCGCGCCGCCTGCATCTCGCAGCAGGGGCTGGAGTCCGGGGCCTTGAAGGAAGTGGTCTACGGTGGCCTGGAGCAGCAGATTCCGGTCTTCTACGAAACGGTCGAACGCTACCTGGACGCCGGCCGCGCCTAGCCAAACTACCGTCATTAGATAATAGTCGAAAAATGGCGCCGCCAGAGCGCCGCCCAAGGGAGACAACCGTGAGCCAGACGCTCAGCAGCGCCATCGCCTGGTGGTCGAAGCTCACGCCGGACACGGTGGCGATCAACCTCGGCGGCGAGGCCCTGACCTACCGCGACTGGTACGACTGGTCGGGCCGCGTCGCTGTCGACCTCATCGACCGCGGCGTGAGGCCCGGCGACCGGGTGGCGGTGCTGGCCGCCAACTCCATGGACTACGTCGCCCTGATCCTGGGCATTCTTCGCGCCGGCGCCATCGTCCTGCCGGTCAACATCCGGCTCACCGCCCACGAGATCGCCGAGATTCTCGAGGACGGCGACCCCGCCCTGCAGGTGGCCGACGACGACCGCCACGACCGCCTGTCGGAATCCCGGCGCCAGACCGTCAACATCACCCACATCCGCACGCTGAAAACCGGCCCCAAAACCGACCCCGGCGTCGACCTCGACCCGGACGCTCCGGTGGTGATCATCTCGACCAGCGGCTCGACCGCCAAACCCAAGGGCGTGGTCTTCACCAACCGCTCGATGACCTCCTACGCCGCCGAGTTCGCCATCGCCGAACCGGCCTGCGCCAAGGGCAGCCGGGTGATCATCCTGTCGCCCTTCGCCACCTCCGCCGGCTTCGTGCAGCTGATGCACTACACCACGCTGGGCTGCACCCTCTATGTCGAACCGACCTTCGACCCCGAACGCACCCTCTGGCTGCTGGAGCATGAGCGGATCAACCTGTTCGGCGGCGTGCCGGTCTTCTTCGAACGCGTCGCCGCCTGCCCCGGCTGGGCGGCGGCCGACCTCTCCGACCTGCGCCTCGTCACGGTCGGTGGGGCGCGGGTCAGCAAGGCCCTGCTCGACACCTGGATGGCCAAGGGCAAGGTGATCCGCCAGATCTACGGCCAGACCGAGATCGGCGGCAACGGCACCATCATGCCGGCCGACCTGGCCCCCCTCTACCCCGAGAAATGCGGTCGCGGCGGCGTCTTCACCGAGCTGCGCATCATCGGCGACGACGGCGAGACCCTGCCCCCCAACACCCCCGGCGAGATCCTCATGCGCGGCCCCGGCATGATGCGGGGCTACTGGAACAATCCGGAGGCCACCGCCCTGGCCATTCGCGATGGCTGGCTCTACACCGGCGACATCGGCATGCTGGACGAGGACGGCCTGCTGACCTTCATCGACCGCCAGAAGGACATCATCATCTCCGGCGGGCTGAACATCTCCGCCGCCGAGGTGGAGCGGGCGATCAGCGAGTTCGAGGGGGTCGAGGAGGTGGTGGTCATCTCCGCCGACGACCAGCGCTTCGGCGAAACGCCAATGGCGGTGCTGTTCGCCAACCGGCCCATCGTCGTCGAGGCCCTGGTCGCCCACTGCAACAGCCGCCTGGCCGACTACAAGGTGCCCCGCTACGTCGTCGTCGAGGACGAGCCCCTGCCCCGCCTGGCCACCGGCAAGCTCTCCAAGCCGGCCGTGCGGCTGAAGTGGCAGGCCGCCGCCGCCGACCTGCCCCGCGTGCGCTGAAGGACCTCGCCATGACCCAGACGCAGCTGATGACCATCGGCGGCCGCGATGTGGCCGGAGCCGGCGAGATGCCGGTGATCAACCCGGCCACCGGCCAGGCCTTCGCCACCGCGCCCGACTGTTCGGAGGAACAGCTGGACGAGGCCGTCGCCGCCGCCCGGGCCGCTCAGCCGGCCTGGGCCGCCCTCCCCTTCGACGAGCGCCGCGACCGGGTCGTGGCCCTGGCCGGGGTGCTGCAGGCCAACCTCGAGCCGCTGATGGCCCTGCTGACCCAGGAACAGGGCAAGCCGCACGCCGCCGCCACGGGCGAGGTGATGGGCGCGGCCTGGTGGTTCATGTCGGCCGCCGAGCTCACTCTGCCCATCGACGTCCTGGAGGACACCGACGAGCGCCGCACCGAGACCCACCGGGTGCCGCTGGGTGTGGTCGGGGCCATTCTGCCGTGGAACTTCCCGCTGCTGGTCTTCGCCTTCAAGGTCATCCCGGCCCTGCTCGCCGGCAACACCCTGGTCGCCAAGCCCTCGCCCTTCACGCCCCTGACGACCTTGGCGGCCGGCAGGCAGCTGGCCGCCGCCCTGCCGCCGGGCGTGCTCAACATCGTCTCCGGCGGCGACGACCTGGGCCGGTGGATGACCGCCCATCCGGGCATCGACAAGATCGGCTTCACCGGCTCGACCGCCACCGGCAAGGCCATCATCAGGTCGGCCGCCGACACCGTCAAACGCCTGACCCTGGAGCTGGGCGGCAACGACGCCGCCATTGTCCTGCCGGACGTCGACGTCGCCGCCACGGCGCAGGCCCTGTTCTGGGGCGCATTCGGCAACAGCGGCCAGATCTGCGTGGCGGCCAAGCGGGTCTATGTCCATGACGCCATCTACGACGCCTTCCGCGACGCCATGGTTGCCTACGCCGGCACGGTGAAGATCGGCGACGGCGCCCAGCAGGGCGTGCAGCTGGGCCCGGTGCAGAACCGGATGCAGTACGAGCGGGTAAAGGGCCTGATCGCCGACAGCCAGGCCCACGGCCATACCCTGCATTCGATCGGCGAGACGCCGGCCGGCGGCTACTTCCTGCCGATCACCATCGTCGACAATCCGTCGGACGACTCCCGCGTGGTGGTCGAGGAGGCCTTCGGTCCGGTCCTGCCCCTGCTGCGCTTCAGCGACATCGACGACGTCGTCGCCCGCGCCAACGCCACCGACTACGGCCTGGCCGGCTCGGTCTGGTCGGCGGACCTGGGCAGAGCCGCCGATATTGCCCGGCGCCTGCAGTGCGGCACGGTGTGGATCAACTGCATCCAGGACAGCCTGCCGGCCACGCCGATCGCCGGCCACAAGGCCTCCGGCCTGGGGGTCGAGAACGGCAATGCCGGGCTGATCGAATACACCAACGCCCAGACCCTGGTGACGCGCAAACGCCCGGCCGCCCAGCCGGCCTGACACCCCATCCGGAGAGATCGGCGCGACCGCCCTTGTGAAAGCGAACCCTAAAAACTAATAATGTTAGATATTGTTCGGGAGGCGAGTTTGGTTGGCAGCGGATGGCTTAACGAAGGGGCGGACGGTCCCTATTGGACGGCCCTGGCCGGCGGCGCCCTGGCCCTGCCGCGCTGCGCCGGCTGCAACCGCTGGCATTGGCCTGCCGTCTGGCGCTGCGGCGACTGTGGATCGTGGGAGCACGGCTGGCACGAGACCCCGATGCGCGGCCGCGTCTACAGCTGGACCCGCACCCACCACGCCTTTACCGGCAATGAAGGCCTGGGCCTGCCCTTCGTCACCGTCGTCGTCGAACTGCCCGAGGCCGGCGGCCTGCGGCTGACCGGGGTTCTGGAGGGGAAGACCGACGATGTCGCCATCGGCCTGCCGGTCGCCGGCTCGCCGGGCGAGACCGCCTTCAGCGGCATGGCCATCCCGACCATCCGCTGGCGGCTGACGGGAGACGGCGCATGACCAACACCCTGCTCAGCGGCCGCACGGCCGTCGCCGGCGTCGGCGTGCGCCAGTATCGGCGCGGCCAGGCGCCCCTGCCCGAGCGCGGCGTGCTGGTCCAGGCCATCGCCGAGGCCTGCGAGGACGCCGGCTTCGACCCGGCCGATATCGACGGCTTCGCCTCCTACGGCGACGACCGCAACGAGCCGGTGCGGCTGATGCCCGACCTCGGCATCCGGGAGCTGACCTGGTCCAGCCAGGTCTGGGGCGGCGGCGGCGGCGGCATCGCCGGGGCCTTCGGCCAGGCGGCGGGCGCCATCCTGACCGGCCAGGCCAGCGCCGTGGTCGTCTTCCGCGCCCTGGTCGAGGGCGGCAGCGGGCGGCTCTCCTCAGCGGTCATGGCCCACCACCTCAATCCGCACATGGTCGCCGCCGGCATCGTCGCCCCGGCCCAGGCCTGCGCCCTGCGCGCCCAGCGCCTGTTCGAACGCCACGGCCTGACCCGCGCCGTCACCGAGGAGCTGGTCCGCGCCTCCTACTACCATGGGTCCCGCAACCCGGACGCCGTCGCCTATGGCCAGGACCTCGACCTGGAGGCCTATCGCCACGGCCGCTGGATCGCCGAGCCCTTCCGGCTGTTCGACTGCTCGCGCGAGAACGACGGGGCTGGCGCCCTGCTGCTGGTCTCCGCCGAGCGGGCCCGCGACCTGAGGAAGGCGCCGGTCTACCTGCGCGCCGTCGCCCAGGGGACCGAGCGCGGCTTCGGCGACCTCCTGGAGAACGACGACGACGACCAGTACGCCACCGCCGGCTTCCGCTCGGTGGCGCGGCGCCTGTGGAACCAGAGCGGGTTGACCCCCGCCGACATCGACGTCGCCCAGGTCTATGAGAACTTCAGCGCCCAGGGCGTCGCCAGCCTGATCGACCACGGCTTCTGCACCCACGAGAGCGCTGCCGACTTCATCCGCTTCGAGAACCTGATCGCCCCCTCCGGCAGGTTGCCGATCAACACCGCCGGCGGCAACTTCGCCCAGGGCTTCATCCACGGCATCGGCATGGCCATCGAGGCGGTGCGCCAGCTGCGCGGCGAGTCGGCCAATCCGGTCCCCGGGGCCCGCACCTGCCTGCTGGCCGGCGGCCCCGGCGCGCCGACGGTCAGTTCCGCCATCTTCGCCACGGATGCGGGTTAGACTTTGCGCGCCGCCGCCGATTCGCGACCGCCGCTACGAGTATCCCGATGCCCAGACCCCGACGGCCCCTGATCTCCCGCCAAGGCGCCGTCCGCGCCGCGCTGGAGGTCATCGACGACCAGGGCCTGGACGGCTTTAACCTGGCGCTGGTCGCCAAGCGGCTGAACGTCGCCGCGCCGTCGCTCTACCACCACTTCCGCGACCGCAACGAGATTCTCACCGAGGTCGCCCGCCTGCTGCTGGTCGAGGCCGAGGACCAGACGCGGCTGCCGGCCGACGACTGGCGCGAGGCCCTGATCAGCCTGGCCGTCGCCGCCCGCCGCTCGATCCTGCGCCACCCCAAGGCGGCGCCGCTGCTGCTGATGCACCCTCCACGGCACGTCGTGCTCAAGGCCTATGAGCGGTCCCTGCGCCTGTTCGAGAAGAAGGGCGTGCCCAAGGAACTGCACATGACCATCGTCACCGGCATGGACAGCATCGTCTTCGGCGCCTCGCTGCTGACCGCCTCGACCCGGGCCCAGGAGATCGACGCCTTCCCGATCTTCGATCCGAGCACCTTTCCGAGCCTGACCAACGCCATCAAGGCCAACCTGTTGGACGAGGAAGCGGTGTTCGTCCGCGTGGCGCGAGCCTTCCTGGAGGGGATTTCTCCGTCGACGCCTTGATCAGCGGGTCCTCGGAACAGTCGCCAGACAGCAGGCCGCCTAGGCGCCGCGGGCCTTGCGACGCTTCAGCTCGTCCTTGTCGATCTTGGCCGCCCAGGTCGAGACGCCGTTCTTCAGGTCGGCCGGGGTGAGGACCAGCGGGTCCCAGAGGGGGGCGCCGACGACGTTGTGCAGGTTCAGCGTCAGGGTCGGCGTGTCGCCCATCTGGAAGTCGAGCATGCCGAAACAGACCGTCTTGCCCCAGACCGGCCGCATGCGGACCTCCGGCGTCTGTTCCCAGAAGTCGTTGTCGGGGACCTGGGCCAGGGGGCTGGAACAGAAGTCATAGAGGTCGTAGCCGCCCTGCTCGGACCGGGGGATGCAGTTGAGCTCGCCCATGTGCGTGTCGCCGCTGAGCAGGACAACGCCCTCGATCTTCGCATCGCGGATGTAGTCGAACAGTTCGCCCCGCTCATGGCGGTAGGAGGTCCAGCTGTCGCTGCCGGTCTCGGCGAGGGACCAGCCGACGCCGCAGATGATGACCTTGAACGGGGCCTTGCTGGCCTTCAGCGCCGCCTTGAGCCAGGCCTTCTGGCCGGCGCCGAGCATGGTCTTGACCGGGGTGTCGGGGTCGGCGGCGGGGTCGCGGTGGTAGCGGTCGTCGAGGAAGAAGAAGTCGACGCCGCCGTGGCTGTAGGTGAAGAAAACGCCGGGGGTCTTGCCGTCACCGGCGGCGGGGTTGGCCCAGTACTGCTTGAACACCGCCAGGGCCTGCTCACGGATCGGGTTGGTGCGGTCGCTGTCGTTGTAGGCGAAGTCGTGGTCGTCCCAGACGGCCAGCTGCGGCGTGGAGCGGATCAGGGGCAGCAGGCGCTCGACGCTGCGCTGGCGGCGATAGAGGTCGGCGAGGCCGCTAGGCTCGATGGTGTCGGCGTAGATGTTGTCGCCCAGCCAGAAGAACAGATCCGGCTCCTGGTCGAGGACGGCGTTGAAGATCTTCTGGTCGGCGTCGAACTGGATGCGGCAGCAGCTGCCGAACCCGACCCGGAAGCTGGCCGGGCCCTTGGGCGCGGTGCGGGTCTTGAACGGGACCAGCTGGTAGCGGTCGGCCTTTCCGCCGATGCGCATCCGGTAATAGTAGGCGGTGGCCGGCTGCAGGCCGGCGACCTTGAGGACGACGCAGAAGTCGTTGGCGGCGCTGGCCGTGACCGGGGCGCTGACGATCGGCGCCTTGAAGTAGCGGTCAGGGCTGGCCTCGACGGTGACCTCGACGGCGCCGCTCATCCGGGCCCAGACGGTGATGTGGTCTGGCCCGCCGGCCCCGACCATCGGGCCTTCCAGGCAGCGGGGATAGCCCAGCACCTGCGCAAACGCGCGGGGCGCGCCGGCGATCAGGGCGGCAAGGGTCGTGGCGCCGAAGAGGCCTCGGCGGCCGATGCGGGGTCCGGTCATGGTCGTTGCCTCAGGCTGGGCGGATGGCTTCGAGGATCTGATCGTGGAGGATGGCGTTGGTCCCCAGGACCGTGCCGTTGTGCAGGTCGAGCGGGGCGCCGAGCGTGTCGGTGACTATGCCGCCGGCCTCGCGGACCAGGATGGCGCCGGCCCCCATGTCCCAGGCGCTGACCTTCTGCTCCCAGTAGGCCTCGAAGCGGCCGGCGGCGACCCAGGCCAGGTCGATGGCCCCGGCCCCCAGCCGGCGGATGCCGGCCACGCGGTCGGTCAGGGCGGCCATCTCGTTGCGGAAGCGCTCGTGCTCGGGCTTGGCGGCGAAGGGGATGCCGACGGCGAGGACGGCGTCCTCCAGCCGCTCGCGGGTCGAGACACGGATGGGTTTGTCGTTGAGGTAGGCGCCGCCGCCCAGTTCGGCGCGGAACATCTCGTTCAGGGCCGGGCACCAGGTGACGCCGGCGATGACCTCGCCTTGCCGGGCCAGGGCGATGTTGACTGCCCAAAGCGGCGTATTGGTCAGGAAGTTGGTGGTGCCGTCCAAGGGATCGACGACCCAGACGTGGTCGGGGTCGGAGCCGGGGATCAGGCCGCCCTCCTCGCCGAGGAAACCGTAGCTGGGCGCGAAGGCCTCCAGGTGGCGGCGAACCGTCTCTTCGGCCTTGACGTCGGCGGCCGAGAAGAAGTCGGAGACGCCCTTGCGCTCGATGGTCAGGGTGGCGACCGTGGCCTGGTCGGCAACCAGGCCGGCGCCGGCCTCCCGGGCGGCCGCCAGCATGGCTGCGAGGGTCTTCGAAGGTTGGCTCATCAGTCCCTCAGCTTCACGTTCCAAAGGCTGGTCGCCAGGATCAGGGAGGCTACCGAACAGCCGACCCAGAACAGGATGGAGGGGCCGAAGTCGTAGACCTTGACCCCGTCGACGGTCTTCATGCCGGCCTCGATCAGGCCGCCGGAGATGTTCTCCTGGATGGCCGCGCCGATGTAGCTGAACACCCCGATCATGCCGAGCGCCGCGCCCGACACCCGCTTGGGGCAGATATCGGTGGCGAACAGGCCGCCGACGCTGGTCACCAAGCCGGTGAGGCCGAGACCGAACAGGGCCAAGCCAAAGGACAGCACCCAGACGTTGGTGGGCCCAAAGAAGACGATCAGCAGGCCGACGATCTCCATGATCCCGAAGATCAGATTGGCCGGCGGACGGCGGGCCTTGAAGAACTTGTCGGAGACGTAGCCGAACGCCACCGCCCCGACGATGCCGGTGACGGTGTTGATCGTCAGCAGGCTGGCCGCCTCGACGAGGGAGTAGCCGCGGCCCTCCTGCAGGTAGAGGACGCCCCAGCTGTTGATGGCGTAGCGGGTGACGTACATCAGGGCGCTGGAGACGGCGAGCACCCACACCGCCGGGATGGCCAGGATGGAGAGCTGGGTCTTCCACAGGCTGACGGTCGGCGGCGGCGGCGGGGCCATGTTCCATTCGTCGTGCCGCCAGACGGCGACCTTGGGCAGGCCGAAGGTCTGCGGGCGGTCCTTCATCAGCCACAGGCAGCCCATGGCGGCGACGACGCAGAGCGCGCCCGGACCCCAGAAGCCGGCCTGCCAGCCGAGCGCCGACACCAGGGCCCCGGTGACCAGGAAGGTCAGCCCCTCGCCGATCGAGTGGGCGGTGCTCCAGATGCCGTAGTAGCGGCCGCGCTCGTGGTTGGAGAACCAGTGGGAGAGGCCAACGACGCTGGCCGGGGCCCCGAAACTCTGGAACCAGCCGTTCAGGCCCCACAGGGCCACCGCCACCCAGAGGACGACGTTGAACCCCATGCCGATGTTGACCAGGGCCGAGACCAGGATCCCGAAGGCCAGGAACATGCGCGGGTTCAGGTGATCCGAGAGGAAGCCGTTGGTCAGCTTGCCGAAGGCGTAGGTGTAGAAGAAGGCCGAGCCGATCAGGCCGAGTTCGGTCGGGGAAAAGATGCCCGCGTCGATCAGCGGCTTCTTCACCACCCCGAGCGCCAGCCGGCAGGTGTAGGCCAGGCCGTAGCCGCCGGTGATGGCGATCATCACCATCAGGCGGTTGTGGCGAAAGATCCTGTCGATCCGCTCGCGATCGGTCAGCGGCGGGGCGTCGGGGCCCGGCGCGAAGGCCCTCATGATGGCGCTGAACATTTGGCCGTCCCTCCCCGATCTTTTCCTTCTGGTCCGCCCTGGCGGACTTGGACCATGGTCTTGTGACAGTCCGGTCTCAGGTCTTCTTGGCGATCCAGTCATGGGCGGGGTCGTTGCGGAATATCCACTGCCGCTTCGGGCCCGCCATGACGTTCAGGTAGTAGAGGTCGTAACCGTGGGGGGCGCCCACGGGATGATAGCCGCGCGGCACCATGACCACGTCGCCGTCCTGCACGCAGACCGTCTCGTCGAGGCTGCGATCGTCGGTGTAGACGCGCTGGAAGGCGAAGCCCTGGGGCGGCGACAGGCGGTGGTAGTAGGTCTCCTCCAGCGCCGTTTCCTCGCCGGCCGTGGCGGTGTCGTGCTTGTGCGGCGGATAGCTGGACCAGTGGCCGCCGGGGGTGATGACCTCGACCACCAGCAGGCTGTCGGCGGCCTCCGTCTCGGGCAGGATGTTGCGGACGTAGCGGGTATTGGTCCCCTGCCCCCGCACCTCGCGGCTCATCGTCTCGGGGGCGATGACGCGGGCCGCGCCCTCGCCCGTGCCGGGGGCCGAGCAGACGGCCAGCTCGACGGCGCCCTGGGCGGTGACCGACCAGGCCTGGCCGGCCGGGACGTAGACCGCGGCCGGGGCGGCGTCCTCGAAGACGCTGGCGCGGCCGCCGAGGCCCTTGTGGGTCTCTGCGCCGACGCTGATGTCGGCCTTGCCGGTCAGGACGACGAGGCAGGTCTCGCGGGCCCCGGCCGGCTCGCTGGCGGACTGGCCGGCGGCGAGATTGACGACCCGGAAGCCGACGTGGTCCCAGCCGGCGCTCTGCGGCGTGACTTCGAGGACCGTGCCGGCGGCGTCGGGCTGGTGGGGGCGGACGAGGAGGGTCATGTCATGCCGCCTTCTTCAGGCCGGCGGCTTCGGCTTCGCGCTCAAGGGTGCGCAGGCCCAGGTCAGCGTAGGTCTTGGGATCGGCCAGGGCCGGGTCCTGTTCGGCCTCGATGATGATCCAGCCGCCGTAATCGATGTCGGACAGGGCCCGCATGATCTTGCCGTTGTCGAGGCCGCCGTCGCCCGGGACGGTGAACATCCCGGCCAGCACGCCATCGAGGAAGCTGGCGCCGGCCTCGCGCACCGTCTTGTGGATGGCGCGGCGGATGTCCTTGCAGTGGACATGGGCGATGCGGCCCGGGTGGGCCTTGATCACCTCGGTTGGATTGATGCCGCCGAGCGCCGCGTGGCCGGTGTCGAGGGTCAGGCCGACATTGGGCCCGGTGTGGCGGATGAAGGCCTCCAGGTCGGCGGGGCGCTCGACGACAGTGCCGAGGTGATGATGGTAGGCGAAGCGCAGGCCCTGCGCGGTGATGGCGTCGGCCACGTCCGTCAGCCGCTCACCGAACTGTTTCCAGCCGGCTTCGTCGAGGACCGGGGTCTGGGTCATCGGTACGGAGCGGGCGCCGTGGATGGCGTTGGAGGTCTCGGCGTGGACGAAGACGGTGCTGCCCATGGCTTTCAGCAGGGCCAGGTGGTCCTGGGCGGCGGCCAGTTCGGCCTGCGCGTCGTGCACGAGGAGATTGCCGCTGTACCAGCCGCCGACGAGGTCGAGGCGATAGCTGTCCAGCAGGGGCTTGAGGGTCGCCGCGTCACGCGGGAACTTGCCGCCCAGCTCGACGCCGCTGAAGCCGACGTCGCGGATATCGGCCAGGATCGAGGCCAGGGGCGTGTCGCCGCCGAGTTCCGGCATGTCGTCATTGGCCCAGGCGATGGGGCTGACGCCGAAGCGAATGGTCATGGTCAGTCCCCGGTACGCTGGTGCTTGATCTGAACGTCGTAGTCGGCGCGAGCGGCGCGGACCTGCTCGCGGGCCGAGACCTCGGGCACGGCCACGTCCCACCAGGTTCCGCCGGCTTCGGTGGAGATGGCCGGGTCGGTGTCGATGACCACGACGCTGGTGCGATCGGCGGCATAGGCGCGGCCCAGCGCTGCTTCGAGCTCGGCGATGGTCGACACCTTCTCGGCCAGAGCGCCCAGGCTGGCGGCGTGGGCGGCGAAGTCGATGTCGGGCAGGGCCACATGGGCGCTATCGGCCAGCAGGTTGTTGAACGGCGCCCCGCCCGTGCCGGCCTGCAGCCGGTTGATGCAGCCGAAGCCGCGGTTGTCGAGCACGACGATGGTCAGCTTGGCGCCCAGCATCACCGAGGTGGCGATCTCGGAATTCATCATCAGGTAGCTGCCATCGCCGACCATGACGACGACCTCGCGGCCCGGCTCGGCCATCTTCACCCCAAGGCCGCCGGCGATCTCGTAGCCCATGCAAGAAAAGCCGTACTCGACGTGGTAGCCGCCCGGCCGGTGCGCGCGCCACAGCCTGTGCAGCTCGCCCGGCAGGCCGCCGGCGGCGCAGACGACAACGGCGTCCTCGTCGGCGGTGCGCCAGACGGCGCCGAGCACCTGGGCGTCCGAGGGCAGGGCGTTGTCGCCCGGCGGGGCGGTGACGGCGTCGAAGGCGGCGTTCCAGTCGGCGATGGCGCCGCCGTGGTCGACGTCTGCTCGCCAGTCGCGCAGTCGCTTGGAGAGGCCCTCGATGACCGTGCGGGCGTCGCCGACCACAGCCAGGGCGCCGTGCTTGGCGGCGTCGAAGGCGGCGACATTGACCTGGACGAGGCGCCGGCCGGGCGCGCCGAACAGGGCGCGGGAACCGGTGGTGAAGTCCTGCAGCCGCGTGCCGATGCCAATGACCAGGTCGGCGCCCTGCGCGGCGGCGTTGGCGGCGCTGGTCCCGGTGACGCCGACGGCGCCGAGGTTGGCCGGATGGTCCCAGGCGAGGCTGCCCTTGCCGCCTTGAGTCTCGACGACCGGGACCCCCGTCGTCCGGGCGAAGCGGGCCAGGGCCGCCTCGGCCTGGCTGTAGCGGACACCGCCGCCGGCGACGATCAGCGGGGCCTTGGCGGTCAGCAGCAGGGCGGCCAGGTCGTCGACCTCGCGCGGGTCGGCCGGCTGGCGGCGCAGGCGGTGCAGGCGGCGCTGGAAGAAGGCTTCCGGGTAGTCATAGGCCTCGGCCTGGACGTCCTGGCAGAAGGCCAGGGTCACCGGGCCGCAGTCGGCCGGGTCGGTGAGGACGGCGATGGCGCGCGGCAGGGCGGTGAGCAGCTGCTCGGGACGGCTGATGCGGTCGAAGTAGCGGGAGACGGGGCGGAAGCAGTCGTTGGCGCTGACCGTGCCGTCGCCGAAATCCTCGATCTGCTGCAGCACCGGATCAGGCCGGCGGCTGGCGTAAACGTCGCCGGGCAGGAACAGCACCGGCAGGCGGTTCACATGCGCCAGGGCGGCGGCGGTGACCATGTTGGTGGCGCCCGGACCGATGGAGGTGGTGCAGACCATGGCCCGCTGGCGGCACAGCTGCTTGGCGTAGGCGATGGCAGCGTGGGCCATGCCCTGTTCGTTGTGGGCGCGGTAAGTCGGCAGCACGCCCCGGGCGGCCTGCAGCGCCTCGCCAAGACCGGCGACATTGCCATGGCCGAAGATGGCCCAGCAGCCGGCGAAGAAGGGAACCTCGGCGCCATCGACCTGGACGAACTGTTGGCTGAGCCAGCGGACAGCGGCCTGGGCGGCCGTAAGACGCACTGTGCTCACGCCGCCCGCTCCCGCGAGCCGCGCGCCAGGCGCCAGGCCTTGGTCAGGGTGTCGAAGCGGGCGGCCATGGCGGCGACGGCGGCGCTGTCGCCCATCCGGCCGGCCAGCCAGTCGCGGGCGACGTCGTAGAAGATGGTCCGACCGACGGCGAAACCCTTGATGATCGGAATGGTCGCGGCGACCTTGATCGAGGCCATCAGATCCTCGATCGGCGCCGACAGGCCAAGCAGCACCACGCCCCGGCACCAGGGATCGTTCCGTTGGATGACGGCCTCGATGTTGCGCCAGGCGGCCACGTCGTCACTGGGCTCCAGTTTCCACCAGTCGGGCTTGATACCCAGAGCATAGAAGCGTTGCAGGCAGTCGGCGATGGTCCTGGCGTCGACCGGCATGCCCTTGGGGGTGATGACCTCCAGCAGCAGTTCGTGGCGGGTCTTACGGCAGGCGTCGGCCAGCCGGACCAGCTGGCGCTCCTGGGCCTCGCGCAGGGTCGGGGCGTCGTCCGGGTGGTAGAAGACCAGGCATTTGACGACATGGTTGAGCGGCCATTCGGCCAGCTCGGTGGCGACGTCGGCCGAGCATTCGAACCGCAGTGGCCGCGACTGCGGCAGCTCGATCGGGCGGCCGATCCAGTAGGGATAGTCGGCGGCCTTGGCCAAGGTGTCGAAGCCGTAGCGGCCGTCGGCCAGGATGCCGAAGCGCGGGTCGCCCTTGGCCACCGCATCAACGGCGCGCAGGGCCAGCAGCTTGAAGGCCGGCACCCGGGCCGGGTCGGCGCCGGTCAGGGCGACCAGGTCGTCGAACTGGCTGCGGTGATCGACGGCCAGCACGGTCAGCTCGTCATGCACCCGGTCGCGGGTGGTGGCCCAGTGGATGTGCTCCAGGGCCTGGTCGTCGCGCAGGCGGAACGGCAGGTCGCTGCGGGCCAGGAAATGCTCCATCTCCGGCCAGGTGGCCATGGCCGGGGCGCAGCCGTGGCGGGAGACGACGATGGCCCCGGCCGCGTTGGCGATCTCGCAGCAGGTCTCCAGCGGCAGGTCCCACAGCCAGCCGCGCAGGAAGCCGGCCATGAAGGCGTCGCCGGCGCCGAGGACGTTGAACACCTCGATGCGGAAGCCGCGGCCGACGACGCCGTCGTCGAGGCTGCCTGGAATGGCGCCAGGGAAGGCCGAGCAGCCGTCGGCGCCGCGCTTGCAGACCAGCAGGGCCTGGGTGGAACGGCGGATGTTGCGCAGGGCGGCGATGGTGTCCGTCGTGCCGCCGAGGATGTGGATCTCTTCCTCGGTGCCGACAATCAGGTCGCACAGCGGCAGCACCTGCTGCAGCACGGCGGTGACCTTGTCGTTGGCGACGAAGCGGTTCTCGCCGGCCTCCTTGGCGGTCAGGCCCCAGAGCACCGGCCGGTAGTCGATGTCGAGCACGACGCGGGCGCCGTTCGCCTTGGCCAGGCCCGCGGCCTTGAGGCTGGCGGCCAGGACCTCGGGCTGGGAGAGGTGGGTGCCGCTGAGCACCACCGAACGGGACTTGGCGATCCAGTCGGGGTCGATGTCGGCCTCGGTCAGGGCCATGTCCGGCGCGTTCTCGCGGTAGAAGATCAGCGGGAAGGTCTCGCGGTCGCGGATGCCGAGGATGACCAGGGCGGTCAGCCGGTCCGGGTCGGAGACGACGCCGGCGGTGTCGACCCCCTCGCGGACCAGCTGCTCTTCGATGAAGCGGCCCATGTGGTCGGCCCCGACGCGGGTGACCAGGCCGGCCTTCAGGCCCAGGCGCGCGGCGCCGATGGCGGTGTTGGTCGGACTGCCGCCGACATACTTGGCGAACGACGCCATGTCCTCCAGCCGACCGCCCGCCTGCTGACCGTAGAGGTCGACGCTCGAGCGGCCGATGGCGATCAGATCCAGCGTCTTGTCGTGCTGCGCCATTGGGGCCCTTAGAAGCGTCGGCGCGACCGTCGCGCCTGACGATGCAACGATTATTCTATTCGATTTTCTTTTGCAACATTCATTTCATTCTTGGAATGCGCGGATCATTCGGCGGGCGCGGCCTGCTCCGTGGCCTCGAAGGCAAAGCCGATGACCAGGGCCTGGGCCAGGCAGATGGAGGCGGCCAGAGAGCGGAAGGAGCGGATCTCCGATTCGCGGACCTGCAGCACGGCGGTGGCGCTCTTGGCGACCGGGCTGACCAGGCTGTCGCTGATCGACAGCACCTTGGCCCCCTTGCCGGCGGCGATCTCGACGGCGGTCACCGTCTCCTCGGCATAGGGGTGGTAGCTGACGGCGATCAGCAGGTCCTTGGAGCCGATGCCCTGCACCTGTTGGCGCGCCAGACCGGCGACGCCGTCGATGAACATGGTCCGCTTGCCCAGCTGCTGCAGCGAATAGGCCAGGTAGGACGAAACCGGGAAGGCGCGGCGGAAACCGGCGACATAGACGATGTCGGCCTCGCGGATCAGGGCGACGGCCGCGGCCATGTCCTTCTCGGTTATGGTCTGGCCGAGGTTCTGCAGGGCCAGGGTGTTGCCCTCGACGAACTCGGCGAGCAACTCGGCCCCTGCCCCGCCGGCCCGGCTGTCGACCTCCTGGGCGAAACGGCGGACGCGCTCGCCATAGCCCAGCGCCGACTGGCCGCTGAGCAGGCCGTCGCGGAACAGGCGCTGCATCTGGCTGGCGCCGGGATAGCCGAAGCTCTTGGCGAAGCGGACGATGGCGCTGGGCTGCACACCACTGCGGTCGGCCAGCACCGCCAGGGTCTCCAGGGCCATGTCGTTGGGCTCGTCGAGGACGTAGCGGGCGATCTGCTGCAGGCGCTTGCTGAGGCTGTCGTAGCGTTCGAGGATGGCGGCGCGCAGCTCGTCTGCGGTGGCGGGCGGAGTCTGGGTTTCGGTCATGCCCGGGAGGCGTCCTGCGCGGTTTCGAAGTTAGAATATCCGTTCCAGCGGCGAACACAACGCAAGGTCAATTGTTCATTCCAAATGATATTGCGTTCGGAATGTTTGTTCCATAGTACGGAACATCGGAGGGTCGCCCATGATCAAGATCGCTCAACTCGGCGCCGGACGGATGGGTTCGATCCATGCCCGCAACGCCGCCGCCAACCCGCGCCTGGACCTGGCCTTCCTAGTCGACCCGAGGCCTGAGGTCGCCGGAGACCTGGCGCGCGAGATCGGGGCGGAGCTGGCCGGTTTCGAGGCCGTGCTGGCCGATCCGGAGATCAAGGGCGTCATCGTCGCCAGCTCGACCGACGCCCATCTGGACAACGCCCTCGCCTGCCTGAAGGCCGGCAAGATGGTCTTCTGCGAGAAGCCGCTCGACCTCGACCTGGCCCGCCTCGTCGAGCATGAGGCGCAGCTGAAGGACGCCCCGATCTTCGTCGCCTTCAACCGCCGCTTCGATCCCCATTTCGCGGCCCTGGCGGCCAAGGTCGCGTCCGGAGCCATCGGCGCGCTGGAGACCCTGCACCTGATCAACCACGACCCGGCCGCGCCGCCGGCCCATTTCGTGCCGACCAGCGGCGGCCTGTTCAAGGACTTCACCATCCACGACTTCGACGTCGCCGCCTGGCTGGTGGGCGAGCCGTTCAGCGAGGTCTTCGCCTTCGCCAGCTGCCTGGTCGATCCGATGATCGGCGAGTTGGGCGACGTCGACACCGCCCGGGTGATCCTCAAGACCGCCTCGGGCAAGATGGTCATGATCAGCAACACCCGGCGCAGCGGCTGCGGCTATGACCAGCGGATCGAGGCCTTTGGCTCCAAGGGCATGGCCATGGCCGGCAACCCGACCCCGACCACCGTGGCGCGCTGGATCGAGGATGGCGCCGAGGCCGACGCCCTCTATCCCGGTTTCATGAGCCGTTACGCCGGCGCCTACGCCGCCGAGATGGACCACTTCGCCGACATGCTGGAAGGCAAAGCGCGGCCCGCCGCCGGCTACGCCGCCAGCGTCGCCTCCCTGAAACTGGCCGAGGCCGCCGCCCGGTCGGTGGCCACCGGCGCGCCCGTCAAACTGTAAGGCTCCCCCGCATGTACAACCTCGCCCTCATCGGCGCCGGCCGTATCGGCCGCATCCACGCCGCCAACGCCAAGGCGCATCCGGGCCTTACCCTGAAGGCCATCGTCGATCCGGTGGCCGCCGCCGCCGAGAGCCTGGCGGCCGAGACCGGCGCGGCGGTGACCTCGCTGGAGGCGGCCCTGAGCGATCCGGACATCGCCGGCGTCATCGTCGCCAGCTCGACCGACACCCACCTCGACTACGCCGGCCGCGCCATTGCCGCGGGCAAGGCGGTGTTCTGTGAGAAGCCCATCGACCTGGACCTGGCCCGGGCCCGGAGCGCGGCCAGGGATTTCGCGCGCAAGCCGCTGTTCCTCGGTTTCAATCGCCGCTTCGATCCCAACTTCCAGGCCTTGAAGGATCGGCTGGCGCACGGCGCGGTGGGACTGCTGGAGACCTTGCACATCACCAGCCACGACCCCGGCCCGCCGCCGGTGCCCTACATCAAGGTCTCGGGCGGTCTGTTCAAGGACATGGCCATCCATGACTTCGACATGGCCCGCTGGATGCTGGCCGAGGAGGTGGCCCAGGTGTTCGCCTCGGCCAGCTGCCTAGTCGATCCGGCCATCGGCGAGGCGGGCGATGTCGACACCGCCAAGATCCTCTTGAAGACCGCCTCGGGCCGCATCTGCATGATCAGCAACAGCCGCCGCAGCGGCTACGGCTACGACCAACGCATCGAGGCGTTCGGCTCGGCCGGCATGCTGCGGGCCGGCAACGTCACCGAGAGCACGGTGCAGGTCTGGACCGAGGCCGGCGCCGCCGCCGCCCCGTTCCAGAACTTCTTCCTCGACCGCTATGCCGCCGCCTACGTGGCGGAGATGGCCCACTTCGCGGACGTGCTGGGCGGGGAGACGCCGTCGATCGGCTATCAGGACGGGGTGGCGGCGCTGGAGTTGGCGGAAGCGGCCGGAGAGTCGGCGCGGACGGGGACGGTGGTCAGTCTGTAGCTTTTCCTTCTCCCGCTTGTCGGGAGAAGGTGGCCCCCGAAGGGGGTCGGATGAGGGCAGCACCGGCGACGGCCGGGCTGCCCTTTCCTATGTCTGAAAGACCGCATTCGTTGGCCGGCGCTGCCCTCATCCGGCGGCTCCGCCGCCACCTTCTCCCGACAAGCGGGAGAAGGGACGCCTGTACCCCCTCCCCCACAAAAAAATTGGCGACGGCCTGAGGGGGCCGCCGCCAAGGTGCGCAAGTTCGCTAGGGAGGGAAAATCAGTAGGTGAAGGACAGCCCCACCTTCCACGAGCGACCGTAGGTCTCCGCCTCGGCGAAGCGACTGCGGTTGCCGTAGTAATAGTAGTCGGTCTCGTCGCCCAGGTTGTTGCCCTCGGCGTAGACTTCCAGCTGCTTGGTGATCTTGTAGGCCGCCTTCACGCCGATCGACTGGTTCTCGTCGAAGTAGAGGTCGTTGATGGCCGCGTCGCCCAGCAGATCGATGTAGGCCGACCGGTAGGTGTAGGCGACACGGGCCGAGAAGCCGTACTTCTCGTAGTAGAGCTGGGCGCTGACCAGCAGGTCAGACTGCTTGGGCAGGGCGGTTTCCTTGGCCCGGCCCGGCACCTTCATCTTGCCGTTCAGGAAGGTGGCGTTGAGGTTGACCCCAAAGCCGTCCAGGGCGCCCGGCAGGAAGGTGAAGGGCTTCTGGAAGTTCAGCTCCAGGCCGGTGACCTCGGCCTCGGTGCCGTTGGCGAAGGAGAAGATCGTGTCGTCGTTGATCGTCACGCCGCTGAAGGTTCCGGTCTGGTGCTCCAGGGTCGTGGCGAAGATCGGGTTGTCGATCTTCTTGTGGAAGACGCCGATCGAGAAGCCGCCCTCGCCTTCGAAATAGTAGTCCAGCGAGGCGTCGAGGTTGACGGCCTCCTGGGGCTTCAGGTCCGGGTTGCCGAGGCTCAGCTCGTCGCCGTCATAGGCGACGGTCGGGGCCAGCTGGGCGTATTCCGGCCGGCCGATGGCGGTGGTGATCGCCGCCCGCACCAGGATGTTCTCGCTGACGTCCCACCGCAGGTTCAGGCCCGGGAAGACGTCAGTGTAGCTGTAGCTGCCGAAGCGGTTGTAGGTGTCGGCCAGGGTCGCCGTCGGAGTGACGGCGATGGCCCGGGTGTCGCCCTCGGTCTGCTCGACGCGGACGCCCGGGATGATGCTGATGTCCCCGAAGTCGAGGTTGGCCATCACATAGGCGGCGGTGATCGTCTCCTGGACCTGGTAGTCGGAACCCAGGGTCTCGACGATCTGGTCGTCGGTGACGTTGGTGAACAGGCCCGGGTTGGCCTTGAAGAAGGTGTTGACCGCATCGTAGTCGATCGACGGCCCGGCCGGGATACGGCCGTTGAAGGTGTCAGGGAAGGTGCGGCCGGTTTCGCCGGTCAGCGTGTTGGTCGGGCCGCTGTAGGTGAACACCTGGCCGGTGGCGTCGGTGAACTTGTCACGATCGAGCCATTTGGCGCCGAACTTCAGATAGCTGTCCTCGCCCAGCACCCCGATCGGCATCTGGTAGTCGATGCGGACCTGATTCAGGTCCTCCTCGGCCTCGCGGCTGACCTGCTTGAAGCTGCGCAGGCGGTAGAAATCGGAATTGTAGGCGTTCGGACTCACCGTCAGCCGGCCGGGCGAACCGTCCTGCCGGGTGAAGGTCCCGGTGATCTGGCCGGCGCCGCCGCCCGTGTTGTAGCGGTACTCGATCTCGTCGCGGATCGGATCCTTCTTGGTCGCCAGGTTGTGGGTGGCCTGAATGGTCAGGATGCTGTCGCCGATATTGAACTCGCCGCCGATCGCAATGGTCGTCGTATCGGTGATTTCGTTCCGCACACGGATCAGCTTGCGGGCGCTGGCGCCGGTGGTGAAGCTGCCGCCCTCGTCGGTCAGGGTGCCATTGTACGCCGCCAGGGTGGTCGGCAGGAGGATGCGCGTCCGGTTACGCTCTTCGTTGTCGTCGAACTTCGAATACATGACCCGCGCGTAGGCCTTGATGTCGTCGGTGGGCCGCCAGTCGAGGTTGAGGACGGCGCCGGTGCGGGTCCGCAGGGCCGGGGTGTAGACGCGGTTGTCGAATTCGACGGGCGCCTCTTGGGTCGCGATGGCGGGAAGCGGAACCGAGGGCTTCTGGAAGCCGCCCGACAGCACGTCCTCGGAGTCCGAGGGCCGCTCCGACCAGTTCAGGGCCACAACAACGCCGAACTGCTTGTCCGGGCCGAACAGGGCGCCGGCCGACAGATCGCCTTCATAGCTCTGCTCGTCGGTGATCTCGAAACCGCCGACCGCGGCGCGGGCGTTGAGGATGGTGCGGTTGCGGTCGAAGGCCGTGAGCGTCTTGATGTCGACCTGGCCGGCGATGGCGTTGGCGTCGAGGTCGGGGGTCAGCGACTTGACCACCTGCACCGAGCCGATCAGGGCCGAGGGGATGTCATCCAGCTTGACGTTGCGCGACTCCGGCTCGGGGGCCGAGGCGGTCTGGGCGTTGATGGTGACGTTGGCCAGGTTCGGCTCGATGCCGCGGATGATCAGGTAGCGGCCTTCACCCTTGTCGGTGGCGACCGAGACGCCCGACAGCCGGCGCACGGACTCGGCGACGTTCTGGTCGGGCAGCTTGCCGGCCTCGCCGCCGGACACGACCTCGCTGGCCGAGGTGGCTTCGCGCTTCTTCTCAAGGGAGTCGCGGTCGGTGGCGCGTTGGCCGGTGATGACCACTTCCTCGACTTCGTCCGCGGCCTGAGCCGCGGCCATGCCGGGCGCCACCAGGCAGGACGACGCCAACAGCGCGCCCAACAGATATCTGGATTTCATACGACCCTCCCCTTTGCTTCTCATTGCAGCGGGCGAGTTCGCGGATTCGCTCCGCCAGCTGATGAAACGGACATTACGAACAAAAATTCTATTTGACAACATGAATGGAAATTAAATTGCATTCCGTGGCGGGAGCGATGATGTTGCGGCAACAAAGGGGATGCCGATGACCAGGAAAAACCGTGCGCGATGCGCTTTCAGCCTGACGCTCGTGGCCGGCGTGGCCGCCATCGCGTTGAGCGCCCAGGCTCAGACGGCGGCCCCTGCCCCGCCGGCCGTGACGCCGATCGCCGAGACCGCGCCCACCGTGCGCAACGACGCCAACACCGGCGCGCTGCTGTTCGACGGAGCGGGCGGCTTGCGGATCGCCGGCAGTGGCGGACTGGGTGGGGTCGAGCTCTATGACGCCAGCGGGGCGCGGCTGGCGTCGGTTCCGGCCGGCGAGGTTGTGGGACTGGATGTCCGCTACGGCGTGGCGCTGAACGGCCGGTCGGAAACCGTGCTGGGAGTGATGGACGCCCAGCAGGCCAAGCTGCGCTTCTTCACCATCGGCGAGGGACTGACCGAGGTGACGGCGGGGACGCTGTCGACCGGGCTGTCGGCGGAGTCGGGCTGTCTCTACAAGAGCCCGCTGGACGGCGGCCTGTTCATGTTCGCCCTCGGGGCCGGTGGCGAGATCGAGCAATGGTCGGTCTTCGACAATGGCCAGGGCAGGCTGGACGGACGGCTGGTGCGCCGGCTGCATATCGCCTCGGAGGCCAGCTACTGCACGGTCGATGACCTCAGCGGCGCTCTCTATATCGCCGAGCAGGCGGTCGGGGTCTGGAAGTTCGACGCCGAGCCGGAAGCCGAGACCATCCCGACCCTGATCGACGCGGTGGGCCTGGGCCGCATCGCCGAGGAAGCCGGCGGCGTCGCCGTGGTCGATGGCGGGCCGGGCGCCCGATACCTGATCACCTCCAACGCCTCGGCCAACGACTTCCACGTCTTCGATCGCGAGGCCGGCCATCGCTACCTGGGCAGCTTCGCGACCACCGGCGTCGAGAACGCCGGCGGGCTGGCGGCCGGGGGCGGGCTCTTCCTGGCCATGGACGACGACAATCCGGCCGGCGCCAACTACAAGCTGGCCCGCATCGGCGACATCGCCGCCGCCCTGAAGATCAACGCCGGCGCTCCCGCCGATCCGCGCGCCCCCCTCCCCGCCCCGCTGCCTATCGTCCGGCCGGTCGCCGAGACCCAGCCGGTCGGCGAAGGCGGCGACGCGGCCGACGATCCGGCCATCTGGGTCAACCGCGTCGATCCGACCAGGAGCCTGATCATCGGCACCGACAAGCAGGCGGGCCTGGGGGTCTACGACCTGAGCGGCAAACGGGTGTCCTTCGCCGCCGACGGCAAGATGAACAACGTCGACCTGCGCGACGGCTTCAAGCTGGCCGACCAGGCCGTGACCCTGGTCAGCGCCAGCGACCGGACGAAGAACGCCATCGCCCTCTATGTGCTGGACGGCGCGGCAGGGACTTTGCGCAACGTCTCCGACGGGGTGCAGGGCACCGGCCTGGGCGATCCCTATGGCCTGTGCATGTACCGGGGCAAGGGCGGCAAGACCTACGTCTTCATCAACGACACCGACGGCAAGATGCGCCAGTGGCGTCTGGACGCCACGACCATCGGGACCGTCAAGGCGGTGCTGGTCCGCGAGTTCGCCTTCGCCACTCAGACCGAGGGCTGCGTCGCCGACGACGAAACCGGCTGGCTCTATGTGGCCGAGGAGGACGTCGCCCTGTGGCGGCTGAACGCCGAGCCCAAGGGGCCGGAAAAGCGCACCCAGGTGACCAGCGTCGCCGGCAACAAGGCGCTGAAAGACGACCTCGAAGGGGTCAGCCTCTACCTGCAGCCGGGCGGCAAGGGCTACATCGTCGTCTCCAGCCAGGGCAACAACAGCTACGCGGTGTTCCGGCGCGAGGGCGACAACGCCTACCTCGGCTCCTTCGCGGTGGTCGCCAACGGTCCGGCCGGCATCGACGGCTCCTCGGAGACCGACGGGCTGGACGTGACCAGCCGGCCCATGGGCCCGCTATTCCCGAACGGCGCGCTGGTCACCCAGGACGGCCGCAACGTCAGCCCGCCCGAGGCGCAGAACTTCAAGATCACCCCCTGGATCGGCATCGAGGCGGCGCTGAAGCTGGGCAAGGTCGACTAGGAACGCGGGGTGAGGAAGGTGTTCACCGTCAGCCGGCCGACACGGGGGTCGAGGCTGAGGCGGGCCGGATCGACGACGCCGGAATGCAGCAGGCAGCCGCGGTAGATCACCACCCGGTCGAAGCGCGCCGGGATGCGGCCGATCTCCTCGAAGAGCGGCGTGTCGCCCTCGAGATAGGCGGCGGCCGGCGGCCCGTCCCGGTCCAGTTCGCCGCGCAGGGTCGAGAAGTAGCCCTTCGAATGCTCGGGCGTCACCTTTGCCAGCCCCGTGGCCCGGTGGCGGTAGAAGGCGGTGCCGCCGTGTTCCGGACCGCACAGGTAGTGGAGGATGGCCAGGCGGCCGGGGTCGTCGCTGTCGATGTGCGGCAGGCGCTGGCCGAGGTTCAGCGCCTGCGGCGGCAGGGTCACCAGCGAAAAGTGGCAGCTGGCTCCGGCCCTGGCGTCGGCCGGAACGCCGAAGGTCTCGTGCAGCACCGGCCGGACGGCTTCGAGCAGCGCGGACAGGTAGGACCCGGGCGCCGCCGCCCGATGGCCGGGATAGTAGTTGCCGGCCGGGGCCAGCGGCGCGAACCGCGCGGCGGCGGCGGCCTCGACCAGGGCCTCCGGCGCCAGCAGCATGTCGTCGATCACGGCCAGCGGCTCGCCCTCCGAGCCCAGCCGGCGGATTTCCAGGCTGCGGGCCGGATTGGCGGCGTGCGCGGTCCCAGGCACGGTCAGCCCGCCGCCGCGCCCGCCAGGAGCCGCAACTCGCCGGCCACCCGTTCGGCGGCCGGCCCGAGGATCACCTGCAGCGCGCCCGGGCGCGGACGGACCACGCCCCGCGCGCCGGCGGCCTTGAGGTCGGCGTCGTTGGCGGCGCCTGTGTCAGCTAAAGACAGGCGCAGCCGGCTGGAACAGGCCCCGACGGCCTGGACGTTGCCGGCCCCGCCGAGGGCGGCGAGCAGGCGGGCGACATCGAGGGTGTTGGGGAGCGCCGGCCGCGCCTCGGCCGGTCCCGCCGCGGCGGCGACACGGATCTCGCCGGCCACCTGGTCGGCGATCGGGCCGAGCACGACCTGCAAGGCGTTTCCGTCCAGCCAGACGACACCGCGCGCGCCCAGCCCCTTGAGCCGCGCCTCGGTGACGCCCGCTCGGTCGGCCACCGTCAGCCGCAGCCGGGTGGTGCAGGCGTCGATGGAGGTCAGGTTGGCCGCTCCGCCGAGGGCCAGCACGAAGTCGGCGCCGCGTCCGCCGGCGGCGCCCAATGCCGGCTGGGCGCCCTGGGCGAGCAGCTCGGCCTCGTCTTCGCGGCCGGGCGTCTTGAGGTTGAAGCGCACGATCGCGAACCGGAAGACCCCGTAATAGACGCCGGCGTAGGCCAGCCCGATGGGGATCAGCCACAGGGGCCGGGTGGCCTTGCCGAAGTTGATCACATAGTCGAACAGGCCGGCCGAGAAGGTGAAGCCCAGCTTCACGTCCAGCAGGCTCATGATCACGAAGGCGATGCCGGTCATCACCGCGTGGAAGGCGTAGAGCACCGGGGCCAGGAACATGAAGGCGAACTCGACCGGCTCGGTGACGCCGGTCAGGAAGGCGGTCAGGCCGATCGACGCCAGCATGCCGCCGACGGCCGCGCGGCGCTCCGGCCGGGCGCTGTGGTACATGGCCAGGCAGGCGGCCGGCAGGCCGAACATGATCCCCGGGAAGTGGCCGGCCATGAAGCCGCCGGCCGTCGGATCCCCGGCGAAGAAGCGGTTCAGGTCGCCGGTGGCGCCCTGGTACTCGCCGATGATGAACCAGGCCACGTTGTTGAGGATGTGGTGCAGGCCGGTGACGATCAGCAACCGGTTCAGGGCCCCGTAGACGAACAGGCCGCCCTCGCCTGAGTTGACGATGGTCGTGCTCAGCCCGTCCATGCCGCTGTTCAACAGGCTCCAACCCTCGCCGAGCACGAAGGCCAGGACCAGGCCGGCCAGGCCGCTGATGATCGGCACGAAGCGCCGGCCACCGAAGAAGGCCAGGAACTCGGGCAGTTTGAGGTTGCCGAAGCGGTTGTAGAACACCCCGGCGATGACCCCCGACAGGATGCCCAGCGGCACCCCGAACTTGCCGATCGCCTTGGCCTTGAAGGCGGCGGTGGCGAGGTCGGCCGCCGGGCCGGTGAAGGCCGCCGTGACCTCGGCCGGCACGGTGAGCAGGGTCTCGGCGCCCTTGGCGGCGACCAGGTAGCAGACCACCCCGGCCAGGCCGGCGGCGCCGTTGTTGTCGCGGGCGAAGCCGACGGCCACGCCGATGGCGAACAGCAGGCCGAGGTTGGCGAACACCGCGTCACCGGCGGCGGCGATGAAGGGGATGTCAAGCAGGTCGGGCTGGCCCAGCCGCAGCATCAGCCCGGCCACCGGCAGCACCGCGATCGGCAGCATCAGGGCCCGGCCCAGGCCCTGCAGGGAGGCGAGGGAGAACTTCATGCGGCGGCTCCGGATGGGAAGGCTTGGGCGGAGAGGGTGCGGACCTCTTCGGGGCTGGCGGCCTGCAGCGCGGCGCGGGCCAGGGCTTGGCAATGCTCCAGCGAAAGGGTGCGGACCAGGGCCTTGATCTCGGGCACGGCCGAGGGTGGGGCCGACAGCCGGGTGATCCCCAGGCCCAGCAGGATCGGCACGGCAGCGAGGTCGGCGGCGAGGCCGCCGCAGAGGCTGGTCTGGCGGCCATGGCGGGCGCCGCCCTCGACCGTCCCGGCCATCATCCGCAGCACGGCCGGATGCAGGGCGTCGAGCCGGCCGGCCAGCGCGTGGTTTCCGCGATCCATGGCCAGCACGTATTGGGTCAGGTCGTTGGAGCCGATCGAGAAGAAGTCGGCCTCGGCGGCCAACAGGTCGGCGGTGGCGGCGGCGGCCGGGGTCTCGATCATGACACCCAGCTCGACGGGGGCGGTCACGCCCAGCTCGGCGCGGGCGTCGTCGAGCACGGCGCGGACGGCGCGCAGTTCGTCCAGGCTGGTGATCATCGGGACCATGATCCGACACTGTCCGACCGGCGCGACCCGCAGGATGGCCCGCAGCTGAGCGCGCAGCAGGTGCGGGCGCCACAGGCTGACCCGCACCCCGCGCAAGCCCATGGCCGGGTTGTCCTCGGCCGCAATGGGCAGATAGGGCGCGGCCTTGTCGCCGCCGACGTCGAGGGTGCGGATGACCAGGGGCCGGCCGCCCAGCGCCTCGGCCATGGCCTGGTACTGCGCGGCCTGCTCGTCCTCGGAGGGCGGCGTGGCCCGGTCGAGAAAGAGGAATTCGGTGCGCATCAGGCCGCAACCCTCTGCCCCCTGCTCGGCGGCGGCGGCGGCGTCGGCGACCGAGGCCAGGTTGGCCATCACCTCGATACGCAAGCCATCGGCGCTGACACAGTCCTGGTGGGCGGCGGCGCGGGCGGCCAGGCGGCGCTCGCCGCGGGTGGCCAGCCGCTGCTGGGCGGCCTCCAGGGCGGCGGCGTCCGGCGCAACGCGCAGGGTGCCGGCGTCGGCGTCGAGGATCAGCCCGGCCCCGTCGGCGATGCGCAGCACCCCTGGCCCGGCGGCGACGATGGCCGGCAGGTTCATGGCGGCGGCGAGGATGGCGACGTGGGAGGTCGGCCCGCCCCGCGCCGTGCAGAGGCCGCGCAGCTTGCTGACGTCCAGCGCCATCAGTTGCGAGGGCAACAGTTCGTCGGCCAGCAGGATGACGCCCTGGGGCAAAACGGGCGCCGCTTGCGCCTCGTCGCCGGCCAGCACCAGCAGCACCTGGCGCTCCAGGTCGATCAGGTCGTCGATCCGCTCGGCCAGGCGGCTGTCGCCCAGCCGCCGCAGAGCATCGACATAGTGCGACAGCGCCCGGCGCCAGGCGAAGCCGGCGCTCTTGCCGGACGCGACCAGCGCCTGGGCGGCGGCCAACAGTTCGGGATCATCGAGGAAGGCCAGGTGGGCGGCCAGGACGCCGCGCCGCTCGGCCGGTCCGCTGGCGGCGGCGGCTTCCAGACGGGCTTTGACGGCGGCGACGGCGGTTTCCAGCGCGAAGCGCTCGGCGCCGGGATCAGCGCCCGTCTCGGCCACCGCGATCTCGGTGGTGGTCAGCCGCAGCGCCTGGCCGATGGCCAGCCCCGGCGCGGCGCGGACGCCCTGCAGCAGGGTCGGGTCGGCGGCGACGACCAGGGGCTCTTCGGGCGGCGGTTCGGCTGCGGCGGGCGCGACCGGAGCCGCCTCCCCCATGCCTTCGGCGATCAGGTCGGCGATGGCCTGGGCGGCCGCCTCGGCGTGGTCGCCGGCGGCGGTGACGACGATCTCGTCGCCGTGGCGCACGCCCAGCGACATCAGGGCGATCGGGCTGCGGGCGTTGGCGCGGCGCTCGAAGGCGAGGATCGCCGTCTCGGCCGCGAAGGTCTTGGCCAGCTGGGCGATGCGGCCGGCTGGCCGGGCGTGGACACCGTGCAGCATGGGGACCAGCAGGCGGCGTTCGGCCTTGACCGTGGGCGCGGCGGCGTTGGCGGCGGACGCCTCGCCGAGCGGGCGCAGTTCCATCAGGAAGTCGCCGACGGCCGCCTCGTGGTCCTGGTGGCGGCGGACGATGGCGAAGGCTTCGGCGTTGGTGATCACCACCGGGGTCAGCAGGCTGCGGGCGTGGCGGGCCAGGAGGTCGATGTCGAAGGAGATGAGGAGGTCGCCGGCCTTGACCGGCTCGCCGTCGCGGACGTGGACCTCGAAGCCGGCGCCGCCTTGCGCGACCGTGTCGAGGCCGATGTGCATCAGCATCTCGGCGCCGTTGGTGGCGCGTAGGGTGATGGCGTGCTGGGCGCGGTGTACGGCGATGACGGTCCCGTCGCAGGGAGCGTGCAGGGTCGAGCCGGTGGGATCGACGGCAACGCCGTCACCCAGCATCCGTTCGGCGAAAACCGCGTCCGGCGCCTCGTCCAGCGGCGTCAGCCAGCCGGCCATCGGCACGGAAAGAACCAGGTTGGACAAGGCGGAACGCTCCAGAGCCATGTTACGGCGGCCCGATCTGCACCCAGTCGAGGAACCACATCGGCTCGACGCTCCGGGCGGTGTAGGTGAAGCAGAGGTCGTGACGGCCCGAGGCCGGCGCGATGGGCGCGGTCAGCCGGGTGACTCCGTTGTTGGCGGCGGCCGGGGCCAGCGGCAGGGTCGCGACAACGGGGCCATCGCAGCCGTCCAACCGCACCTCGAACTCGCCCTCCGGGGTGGCCGGCGGGCGGAACCTTATCTTGGCCAGGTCGGCGCCGATCTGGAAGTTGAACGGTCGCTGGCCGACGCCGAGCTCGATGCGAGCGACGCCGGTCAGGTCGGCGGCCGGGAAGATCCAGCAGGGGTTCATGATGTCGGAGATCATGATCGCCCTCGGTCCGTCGACCGGGGCGTCGTCCTCCAGCGACAGGACGATGCCGTCACTGCACAGCCTGAGCTCCTGGCTCTTGCGCCGGCGCGGGTCAGCGGCCACCGGGACCCGCATCGGCACGTCGTCGTAGCGCAGGCCGACGGCGCGATAGCGGCCCAGCATGGCCGGCAGGCGGGCGCTGAAATCGCTCCAGCTGTGGCGTTCGGCCGGCGACCAGCCCAGTTCGGCCACAGCCGCGGCGCGGGGAAAGGCCATCTGCTCGACCCGCTCCTCGGTGCGGATGTGTTCGGTGAAGACGGTGGCCTGCAGGCCGAGGATATGGCGCGCCTCGGCCGCCGTCAGGGAGGCGGGGGCCGGGTCGAAGGCGTAGACATCCTTGAGGGTGACCAGCTGGCCGCGCCCCGGCGGCTCGTCGGCCGAGGTGCTCTGGCGGCGATCGAAATAGAGGGTGGGCTGGGCGGCCAACACGGCGTCGTGGCCCTGGCGGGCGGCGGCGACCGCGCCGTCGATGCCGCGCCAGGACATCACCGTGGCGTTGGGGGCCAGACCGCCTTCGAGGATCTCGTCCCAGCCGATCAGGCGGCGGCCCTTGGCGTTGAGGAAGCGTTCGATGCGCTGGATGAACCAGCTCTGCAACTCATGCTCGTCCTTGAGGCCCAGGGCCTTGATCTTGGCCTGGACCTGGGGCGAGGCCTTCCACTGGTCCTTGACCGCCTCGTCGCCGCCGACGTGGATGTACTGGCCCGGGAACAGGTCCATGACTTCGCTCAGGACATCCTCCAGGAAGCCGAAGGTCTTGTCGTCGACGTTGTAGATGTAGGGGAAGACGCCCCAGTCGGCCGACACCGCTGTCGGCGCGGGGTTCACAGTTCCCAGTTCTGGATAGGCCACCAGGGTCGCCTGGGCATGGCCCGGCATCTCTATCTCGGGGACGATGGTGATCTGGCGGGCGGCGGCGTAGGCGACGATCTCGCGGACCTCGGCCTGGGTGTAGAAGCCGCCGTACTGGCGCGGCTTGCCGGTGGCCGGGTCGATGTCCGCCGCCGGCCCGGCCCCGGCCGGAACCCGCCAGGCGCCGACTTCAGTCAGGCGCGGATACTTCTTGATCTCCAGGCGCCAACCCTGGTCGTCGGTCAGGTGCCAGTGCAGGACGTTGAGCTTGTGCAGCGCCATCCAGTCGATCAGCCGCTTGACGAACTGCGGCGACTGGAAGTGCCGGGCGCTGTCGAGCATCAGCCCGCGCCAGGCGAACCGCGGCGCATCCTCGATGGTCAGGGCCTCGATCCGCGCCGCGCCCTTGCCGGGGGTTTCGGTGGCCAGCTGCCAGAGGGTGACGGCGCCATAGAACAGCCCGGCCTCGCCGTCGGCCTCGATGACGATCCCGTCCGGTCCCGCCGCCAGGCGATAGGCCTCACCAACGTGAGCCTTGTCCCGCCGCAGCGTGATGGCGGCCTTGCCCGACCCACCTTCGCGGACGCTCAGCGACAGGCCCCGCGTGCTCTTGAGCAGATCGCGCAGATAGACGGCGGCCTCGCGGGCCTCGGCGTCGCCGGCCGGCACGGCGATGACGCCGCCCGACTTCAGATCGTAATGCCCCTGCCCTTCGACCAGGCTTGCCGGGGCCGGGATCAGAGCCGGTGCGGCCTGGGCCGGCAGGGCCAGAGTCGCCAAAGTGATCGCCCCGAGAAGGCCGGCGACCGAAGCGAAACGGAACGTCGTCAGGAACTTCAATGGGGTCACTCGCGCTCGACGTTCCATGGAGAAGAAAGAGCCGGGAGGCGTCGTCCGTCGCCGGACAATGCGCCTCCCGGCAGGTCAGCGTCCACTCCGCGCAAGAAGGTGGCGGACGCTTCAGGGGAAGCAGGGCCGGACGGGAGGGTCCGGCCCCTCACGCGCCTAGAAGGACAGCCGGAAGCCGGCGTAGATGGTGCGGCCGTTCAGGTAGAACCGGGCCGGCCGCCCCTTGTCGTCGTCATAGTATTCCTCGATCAGCTCGTCGGTCAGGTTGATGGCGTCGAACGTCAGGGTGGCGTTCTTGGTCACCTGGAAATTGATCGAGCCGTCCAGCGAGGTGGTCTCGTCGACATGCAGGGCGCGGAAGCCGCGTTCGGCGTCGTAGTCGGCGAAGAAGTCGGACCGGTAGTTGTAGGACAGCCGGACGCTGACCCGGTCGTTCTCGTAATAGCCCGTCAGGTTGTAGGCATGCTTTGAGAGCGAGGGGATCGGCACCCCGGAGTCGGATTCGCCGTCGCTGTAGGTGTAGTTGGCGAGAACCCCGAAGCCATTCCAGATCGGCTGCTGGTAGTTGATCTCGATCCCCTGCACCCGGCCGCCGGCGACGTTGACCGGCCGGCCGATGCGATAGTCGCAGGTGTAGAGGTTGGGGCCGGTGGAGACGCAGTTGTTGGCCGCGTTGGTGACCCGCGGGTCGGCCGGGTTGTTGGTCTCCAGCGGCTGGCGCTCGATGTTGCCGCCCTGGACGATGTAGGTCGAGATGTCCTTGTAGAAGTAGGCCGCCGCCAGCACCGACTGGGGCGCGAAGTACCATTCGAGCGAGGCGTCGAACTGGTTGGCGCGGTAGGGGTCGAGGTCCGGGTTGCCGCCCGAGCCGGTCAGCAGGGTCGGGGTCAACGACACGAAGCCGGCCATCTGGGCGTAGTCCGGCCGGGCCATGACCCGGGCGGCGGCGAAGCGCAGCACGACGTCGTCGGTCAGGTCGAAGGCGAAGTTCAGGCTCGGCAGGACGTCGGTGTATTCCTTGCTCTGGGTGTTCGGCGCGATGACGCCGAAGGGGTTGTTCTGCGCGCCGGGGGTGGAGGCGGGCGCCTCGACCAGCCAGGCCGTGGTCTCGACCTTGGTCTGGACGACGCGAAGCCCGACGTTGCCACGCCAGCCTTCGCCCTCGAACCGGCCCATCACATAGCCGCCGAAGGTCTTCTCGTTGAGCTCAAAGCTTTCGAGCGGGCCGAAGTGGTTGCAGTTCAGCAGGCCGACGCAGCCGGGGTCCTGGACGGCGCCGAAGCCCGATTTCCAGGTCGCCGCCTTCGGCAGGCCGGCGTAGATGCCCTCGATCCGGCCCTGGCTGGCCGTCAGGTAGGACTTCAGGGTGCCGGCGCCGCCGATCCCGTCGAGGAAGTCGCTCGGGGTCAGACCGCCCTGGACATCGGCCAGGGTGCAGATGTGGCCGCTACAGGCGGTGAGGCCTGGCGCGGTCCAGCTCAGCAGGGTGCGGCGCTGGCCGTAGGTGACATTGACGTCGCGGTCGTGGTCGGTGTGCTTCAGGCCCGCCTTGATCGAGGTCAGGGCCCCGAAGTCGACATCCCAGTCGAGGTCGGCGAAGACGTAGGTCTCGTTGTCTTCGTTGATGAAGCGGTTGTTGGACGCCCAGCCGAGGACCATCTCGTTGTCGGCCGTCTCCGGGTCAATGTCGGCGAAGGAGACGCGCGGCACGCCCTTGCTGAGGTCGAAGGTCAGGCCGGTCGAGGCGTTGGTTTCCCAGAACGGCTGTTGCTCAGTCGCCCCGGTGGCGTCGGTGTAGCCGATGCGGCCGCTGAAGGTCAGGGCGTCGGTAATCTTGTACTTGCCGTTCAGGTCGATCGAGCGGGTGTCGGTCGAGGCGATGCGGTCGATGGCGTCGAAGACCACGCCATTGGCGCCGGGATTGATGTTGAATCGGCCGCCGACCAGGGTGCCGTTCTTGATCACCGGGTTCAGCAGCGGCGAGCCGGCGCCGAACATCTGGCTGATCCAGGCCATGTAGTTCTGGTTGAAGTTGTTGGCGTCCATCTTCGAATAGAAGCCGGTCAGCTCGACCTCGAAGCGGTCGCTGGGTTCGAACTGCAGGGCGAAGTTGACGCCGGTCCGCTCGCGTTCCTGGTGGAACAGGGTCGAGCCGATCAGATCCGGCGTGGCGACCGTCTGGCCGCTGACCACCCGGTCGGTGTAGCCGAGGATCTCGACGCCATCCCGGCGGAAGGTGCGCTTCTGGTAGATGACGCCGAGCAGGGCGCCGAGCGACTTGTCGTCGTTGTGCCAGCTGATCAGGCCCGAGGCGGCCGGGTCGACCGTGTCGGCCTTCTCGTCGAACACGGCCTGGGCCGAAGCGGAGACGGCGAACTGTTCCATGTCGAGGGGCCGGCGGGTCGAGACGTCGACCGTGCCGCCGACGCCGCCTTCGTCGATGTCGGCGCGCGGGCTCTTGTAGACCTCGACCTTGCCGACGATTTCCGACGGCAGCATCAGGTAGTTGAAGCTGCGGCTGGCCTTCAACTGGTCCAGGATGAACCAGTCGGCGGTGGCGATGGCGTGGCCGTTCAACAGAGTGCGGTTCAGGGTCGGAGCCGAGCCGCGGATCGAGACCCGCTCGCCCTCGCCGAACTCGCGCTGGATGGTGACGCCCGGGACGCGCTGCAGCGACTCGGCGACGTTCTTGTCCGGGAACTTGCCGACATCCTCGGCGGTGATGACGTCGACCAGCGTGTCGGCGTCGCGCTTGGTTTCCAGCGACTGCTGCAGCGAGGCGCGGATGCCGGTGATGACAACCTCCTCGACGTCGCCCTCAGGCTGCTGCGCGAACGCGGGCGCGGCCATGGACAGAGTCGCCAGGACGCTGGCGGACCCGATCAACAAGCTCTTGGTGAATCGCATTTCCCTATTCCCCTCTCCGAAGACGAGAATCCCCGCCTCGCCGCCTAAGTCCAATATAAGACCATTTCCGTTCCTGGGCTGCGGCCGACGCCACTGAAAACCCGGGTTCGATCAAACTTGTCATGAAAATTGTGAGATTGGCAAGGTATAATTAGGGCCAATTACGAACCATGCGTTTTATTGGTATGCAAATGGTACGGGGCTATGGCATAACCCCGGTCAACGGCCTTACTAGACGGGCCGATCTGGGAGTTCATGGCGTGACATCCTTCGCCGACATCATGGGAACGCTGGACGCCAAGGCGCCGGCGCCGCTGTATCAGCAGCTGCAGCGCGCCCTGCGCGACGCGATCCAGACCAACCAGCTGGCGCCCAACGACGCCCTGCCGGCCGAGCGCGACATGGCCGAGGCCTTCTCGGTGTCGCGAATCACCATCCGCAAGGCGCTCGACGGCCTGGTCGGCGAAGGCCTGCTGACCCGCCGCCAGGGGGCCGGCACCTTCGTCGCCTCGCGGGTCGAGAAGAGCTTCTCGAAACTCTCCAGCTTCACCGAGGACATGATCTCACGTGGCCGCGTGCCGCACAGCGCCTGGCTCAGCCGCTCGGAGGGCTCGGTGACGCCGGAGGAATCCCTGACCCTGGGGCTCAGCCCCGGCAGCCCGGTCTACCGGTTCAACCGCATCCGCTATGCCGACGGCGCGCCGATGGCGCTCGAATACTCGACCATCGCCGCCTTCGCCCTGCCCTCGGCCCAGGCCGTCGAGACCTCGCTCTACGCCGCCCTGGAAAAGAGCGGCCACCGGCCGACCCGGGCCCTGCAGCGGCTGCGGGCGGTGCTGTTCAAGGCCGAACAGGCCGAGACCATGGGCGTGGCGGTCGGCGACGCCGGCCTGCTGATCGAGCGGCGCGGCTTCCTCAAGGACGGCCGAGCGGTCGAGGTGACGCAGTCCTACTATCGCGGCGACGCCTACGACTTCGTCGCCGAACTGAATTCCCTTCCGGAGTAGGGTTTGTGATCGGAGATGGCGTCTTGACCGCAGACCCCGTGAAGCCGCGCGTTCCAGGCGCCCTGATGTTCAGGGAAGCCGGCGAGGCCTCCGCCGTGGTGGCCAGGCAGCTGGCCGGCAACGCCGGGGCCATGCGGCGGCTGGGCGAGCGGCTGCGGGCTTTGAGCCCCCGCGCGGTGGTCACCTGCGCCCGGGGCAGTTCCGACCATGCGGCCACCTTCGCCAAATACCTGTTCGAGACGCGGCTGGGCGTCCTGACCTCTTCCTCGGCGATGTCGGTCAGTTCGGTCTACGGCTCCAGCCAGGATCTGGGGGACGTGCTGTTCCTGGCCATCAGCCAGTCGGGCCGCAGCCCCGACCTGCTGTCGGCGGCGAAGGCGGCCAAGGCCGGCGGCGCCCTGGTGGTGGCCCTGGTCAACGACACCACCTCGCCCCTGGCCGCTATCGCCGACCAGACCCTTCCGCTGGCCGCCGGCCCGGAGCTGAGCGTCGCCGCCACCAAGTCCTACATCGCGTCGCTGGCGGCCATCATCCAGCTGACGGCGGAATGGTCCCAGGACGCTGACCTGCTGGCGGCGCTGGACGGCCTGCCCGCCCTGCTCGCGCAGGCCTGGGCGCTGGACTGGTCGCCGGCCGCCCACCGGCTACGGACGGCCCGCAACCTCTATGTGCTCGGCCGCGGCGTCGGCTACGCGGTCGCCCAGGAGGCGGCGCTCAAGTTCAAGGAGACCTGCGGCCTGCACGCCGAGAGCTTCAGCACCGCCGAGGTGCAGCATGGGCCGATGGCGCTGGTGAAGGACGGCTTCCCACTGCTGGTCTTCGCCCAGGACGACGAGAGCCGGGCCAGCACTCTGGCCCTGATCGCCGCGATGACCGAGCGCGGGGCCGATGTCTGGAGCGCCGGCGCGGCGCCGACCGGTCCCGGCGCGCTGCCGGCCCTGCGCGCCCACCCCGTGCTGGAGCCGTTGCTGCTGATCCAGAGTTTCTACCGCATGATCCACGGCCTCGCCCTGGCCCGGGGCTACGACCCCGACTCGCCGCCCCATCTCAACAAGGTCACAGAAACCGTCTGATGATTACCGCGCTCGAAAACGGCCGCATTCTCACCAGAGCGGGTTTCGTCGATGGCAGCGTCCTCATCGAGGACGGCCGGATCGCGGCTGTCGTCGAAGGTCGCGCCGCCACGGCCGACGCCCGGCGCGACCTGGGCGGCCGGCGGCTGGTCCCCGGCTTCATCGACACCCAGGTCAACGGCGGCGGCGGCATCCTGTTCAACGACGAGCCGACCGTGGAGACCGTCGCCCGCATCGGCGCCGCCCACCGCCGCTTCGGCACCACCGGCTTCCTGCCGACCCTGATCAGCGACGACCTCGACACCGTGGCCCGGGCCATCGCCGCCGTCGACGCCGCCATCGAGGCGGGCGTACCCGGCGTGCTGGGCATCCATATCGAGGGGCCCTTCCTCAGCAGCCGCCGCAAGGGCGTCCACGACGCCTCGAAATTCCGCACCCTGGACCAGGCCGCACTGCCGCTGATCGGCTCGCTGAAGCATGGCCGCACCCTGATCACCCTGGCGCCGGAGACGACGACCCCGGCGCTGATCGGCCAACTGGTCGCCGCCGGGGCCATCGTCGCCGCCGGCCACACCAACGCCTCCTACAAGACCATCCGGGCGGCGCTGGACGCCGGCCTGACCGGCTTCACCCACCTGTTCAACGCCATGTCGCCGCTGACCAGCCGCGAGGCCGGGGTGGTCGGCGCGGCGTTGGACGACCAGGACAGCTGGTGCGGGCTGATCGTCGATGGCCGGCATGTCGATCCGGTGGTCATGCGCATCGCCCTGCGCGCCAAGCGCCACGACCGCTTCATGCTGGTCACCGACGCCATGCCCAACGTCGGCACGGACGACCAGACCTTCATGCTGCAGGGCCGGCAGATCCGCGTCGTCGACGGGGTCTGTGTCGACGACCACGGCACCCTGGCCGGCTCGGCGCTCGACATGGCCTCGGCGATCCGCAACGCCGTCTCGATGCTGGGCCTGGACATCGTCGAGGCCATCCGCATGGCCTCCCGCTCCCCGGCCGGCTTCCTGGGCCTGAGCGACAGCCACGGCGAGATCGCCCCCGGCCACCGCGCCGACCTGGCCCTGCTCGACGACGAGGCCCGGGTGGTGGAGACCTGGATCGGCGGCCGCGACTCCCGGGCCGGGTAAAGAATTTCTCTATCGATAAGCCAAGTTCAATCGATTGGACTTGGGTCCTCTTTGGGTGTCGGCTGTACGCATTGGCGTCGCCGGCGACAGGCCGTTGGGTTCCAGGCGGACCGAACAAGGGTTTGTCATTGGCTCCCCGGTCGGGGTGGCGCCTTAGATGCGGAAAGCCCGCCCCAGAAAGAGGAACAAGGCCATGGATGGAAACGACGAAGGCTCACCGCTCAGCTGCCCCATCAAGGAGCCGGCGGCGCTGAGGCGCCTCCTGGGCCGGACCAACCGCGACTGGTGGCCCAACCAGCTGTCGCTGGAGATCCTCCACCAGCATGGCGACCAGGGTAATCCCATGGGCGCCGGGTTCGACTACGCCGAGGCGTTCAAGTCGATCGACTACGCGGGTCTCAAGCGCGACCTGACCGCCCTGATGACCGACAGCCAGCCCTGGTGGCCGGCCGACTATGGCCACTACGGCCCCTTCTTCATCCGCATGGCCTGGCACAGCGCCGGCACCTACCGCAGTGGCGACGGCCGGGGCGGCTCCTCGGCCGGCGGGCAGCGGTTCGCGCCGCTCAACAGCTGGCCGGACAACGGCAACCTCGACAAGGCCCGGCGCCTCTTGTGGCCGATCAAGCAGAAGTACGGCGCCAAGCTCAGCTGGGCCGACCTGATGATCCTGGCCGGCAACGTCGCCATCGAGTCGATGGGCGGGCCGGTGTTCGGCTTCGGCGGCGGCCGCGCCGACACCTACGAGCCCGAGAAGGACATCTACTGGGGCACCGAGGAAGAATGGGTCGGCGTCACCCGCATCGAGGAGGAGAGCGGCCGGGCGCTGGAGAACCCGCTGGCGGCCATCCAGATGGGCCTGATCTACGTCAACCCGGAAGGCCCCGGCGGCAATCCCGATCCCCTGCTGTCGGCCCGCGACATCCGCGAGACCTTCAGCCGGATGAGCATGAACGACGAGGAGACCGTCGCCCTGACGGCCGGCGGCCACACCTTCGGCAAGGCCCACGGGGCCGGCGACGCCTCCTTGGTCGGGGTGGAGCCGGAAGGCGCCGACATCGCCACCCAGGGCTTCGGCTGGATCAGCGGCCATGAGAGCGGCATGGGCGATCACACGATCACCAGCGGCATCGAGGGCGCCTGGACCCCGACCCCGATCACCTGGGACCACAGCTACTTCCACATGCTGCTCGACTACGACTACGAGCTGGTCAAGAGCCCGGCCGGGGCCAACCAGTGGCAGCCGGTGAACGTCAAGCCGGACGACCTGGCGCCGGGGGCCCACAGCCCGCATCGCCGGGTGCCGACGATGATGACCACGGCCGACATGGCCTTCAAGATGGACCCCGAGTACCGCAAGGTCTCGGAGAAGTTCCGCGACGACCCGGCCTACTTCGCCGACGCCTTCTCCCGCGCCTGGTTCAAGCTCTGCCACCGCGACATGGGGCCCAAGGCCCGCTACCTCGGCCCGGAAGTGCCGGCCGAGGACCTGATCTGGCAGGACCCGCTGCCGGCGCCGACGCACGCGCCGGTCGATGCCGCCGGGATCGCGACGCTGAAGGGCAAGATCGCCGCTTCGGGCCTGTCGGTCTCCGACCTGGTCAGCACGGCCTGGGCCTCGGCCGCCACCTATCGCGGCTCCGACCATCGGGGCGGCGCCAACGGCGCGCGCATTCGTCTGGCCCCGCAGAAGGACTGGGAGGTCAACAACCCCGCCAAGCTGTCGGCGGTGCTGGAGACCCTCGGCCGCATCAAGGCCGAGTTCGCGGGCAACGTCTCCATGGCCGACCTGATCGTCCTGGCCGGCAATGTCGGCGTCGAGCAGGCGGCCAAGGCGGCCGGTCACAGCGTCGAGGTCCCGTTCCATCCGGGCCGGGTCGACGCCACCGACGAGCACACCGACGCGGCCAGCTTCGATGTGCTGGAGCCCAAGGCCGACGGTTTCCGCAACTATCTGTCGGTCAAATTCAGCGTGCCGACGGAGGAACTGCTGATCGACCGCGCCCAGCTGCTGCGCCTGACCGCGCCGGAGATGACGGTGCTGGTCGGCGGCCTGCGGGTGCTGGGGGCCAACCATGGCGGCAGCAAGCATGGCGTGTTCACCGATCGCGTCGGCCAGCTGACCAACGACTTCTTCGTCAATCTGCTCGACATGGGCACGGCCTGGAAACAGGTCGACGGCTCGGGCGATGAGGAGTTCGTCGGGACGGACCGCAAGACCGGCGAGCACAGGTGGACGGGCACCCGCACCGACCTGGCCTTCGGCTCCAACTCGGAGCTGCGGGCGCTGTCGGAGGTCTATGCGGGCAGCGACGCCGGCGGCAAGTTCGTCGCCGACTTCGTCAAGGCCTGGACCAAGGTGATGAACAACGACCGCTTCGACCTGCCAAGGTCCGTGCGCGGGTAAGCATCTGATTGCGCTTGTCTTCCGCCGGGGCAGTCGTCTGACTGTCCCGGCGGTTTCGTTCTGGCGACCCGCCAGAGCCAGGGAGACGGGCATGAAAGCCATTGAAGTTCGCAATCCGGGCGGCCTGGACAAGCTGACCCTGGTCGACCGGCCCGAGCCCGGCGCCCCGGGGCCCGGCGAGATCAAGGTCCGCCTGCGGGCGAGTTCGCTGAACTACCACGACCTGATGGTGGTCAAGGGCATGATCCCGACGCCCGACGACCGCATCCCGATGTCCGACGGGGCCGGCGAGGTGCTGGCCGTCGGCGAGGGGGTCAAGGACTTCAAGGTCGGCGACCTGGCGGTCTCGACCTTCTTCCCCGACTGGCTGGACGGCGAGCCGCCGGAAACCGCCTTCACCCGCGTGCCCGGCGACGGGATCGACGGCTACGCCCGCGAGCAGGTCATCATGCCGGCCACCGCCTTCACCCAAGCGCCCAAGGGCTGGACCGCCGCCGAGGCCGCCACCCTCACCTGCGCCGGCGTCACCGCCTGGCGCTGCCTGGTCGCTGACGGCCATCTGAAGGCCGGCGAGACCGTGCTGGTGCAGGGCACCGGCGGGGTGTCGATCTATGCGCTGCAGATCGCCAAGGCCTTCGGCTGCGAGGTCATCGCCACCTCCTCGTCGGACGAGAAGCTGGAGCGGCTAAAGGCGTTGGGGGCCGATCACCTGATCAACTACAAGACCACCCCGGCCTGGGGCGCCAAGGCCCGCGAGATCACCCTCGGTCGCGGCGTCGACCACATCGTCGAGATCGGCGGCTCGGGCACCATGCCCCAGTCGATCACCGCCTCACGCATCGGCGGCCACATCGGCCTGATCGGGGTGCTGGCCGGCTATTCCGGCGAGATCCCGACGGTGGCCATCATGGGCAAGTCGATCCGGCTGATCGGCCTGACCGTCGGCAGCCGCCGCCATCAGCAGGACATGGTGCGGGCCATCGACGTGGTCGGCTTCAAGCCGGTGTTGGACCGGTCCTTCCCGCTGGCGCAGCTGGGGGCGGCGTTCGCGCACCAGGAGTCGGGGGCTCACTTCGGCAAGATCGTAGTGGACATCTAGGCTTCGGTCCGGCGGCTTGTCGAAGCGAAGCTATTCTAGCAGATTTCGGGTGGTTTGTTGAGCGGCTTTTCTTTGTGAAATCAAAGACGTAACGACCAACTTCGGACCACCAGCAGGTCCGCCGGAAGCGTCGTTTCAGCCGATGTTGGACCTCGGTTGGACCTACCGGAGACCACCCTGTGACCGGCGCCTGGCCGCCGGTGGCGGCGAGCGGACTGAATGGGGTCGATAATTTCGCCTGGGTAAAACTCGGACGCGGTTCCGCCAACGTTTGTGGGTTCGCCTCGGGGCGCCCTTCTCCCTTCGCGGGAGAAGGTGGCCCGAAGGGCCGGATGAGGGGGCTCCCAGGTCGTTCAACTGCGATGAGGCGGTGGCGACGGGCTGTGTCAGAAGTCGGTGAGCCCCCTCATCCGTCGGCTTTGCCGACACCTTCTCCCGCGAGGGGAGAAGGGAGACCAGAGGCGAACTCACAAGCAGCTTTTTACCCCTCCCCCATCTCCTCCTCGGTCATCACCCGGTGGAGCTTGCGGTATTCCTCGCGGGCCGCTTCGTAGATCAGCTCCATGGTCACCGGGCCGTCGCCGCCGGCGGCCAGGAAGGCGGCGCGGAGGGCGACGTTGCGGATGGCGCCGCCGGAGAGGTTGAGCTTGCCGAGGCGGTCGGGATCGAGCTTGCGCACGGCGATCCTGTCGCCGAACACGCCGCGCCAGATGTCGGCCCGCTCGACCGGCCCTGGCATGGGGAATTCGACGACGTAGCGGAAGCGGCGCAGGAAGGCGCTGTCGAGGCTGTCGGCCAGGTTGCTGGCCAGCACCGCCAGGCCCCGGTAGCTCTCCAGCCGCTGCAACAGGTAGCTGACCTCCTGGTTGGCGTAGCGGTCGTGGCTGTCGCGCACGTCGGTGCGCTTGCCGAACAGGGCGTCGCCCTCGTCGAATAGCAAGAGGTTGGCGCCCTGCTCGGCGGCGTCGAAGACCTTGGACAGCTGCTTCTCGGTCTCGCCGATGTATTTGCTGACCACCGCCGACAGGTCGACCCGGTAGAGGTCGAGGTCCAGCGCCCCGGCCAGGGCCTCGGCGGCCGTGGTTTTCCCTGAGCCGCTGGGCCCGGAGAACAGGGCGGTCAGGCCAAGGCCGCGACTGGAGCCGCCGCCGGCCTTCCAGGCCTCGGTGACGGCGCTCTGGTTGGCGACGTCGCGGACGATGGCGTCGAGCTGGGCCCGCTGGACCGGCGGCAGGACCAGGGCGTCCAGGCTGGCGCGGCTGTCGATGCGGTCGGCGAAGGCCTCCAGCGGGCCGCGCAGTTCGGCCCGACAGGCTTCGCTGAGGGCGCCATGCCAGGTACTGGGGCGGCGGGTGTCGCCGGCCGCCTCGCGGGCGATGGCGGCGGCGCGGTGGGCGCTTTCGATGGCCCCGCGGCGCATGTCGAAACGGGCCAGCATGGGGGCCAGCGGCTCGGCGGCCTTGCCGAGCAGCTCGCGCCAGAGGGCCTGCTGTTCCTGCGGCTGCGGCGTGCCGGCCTCGAAGGCGGCGGCCTCGATCGGCCAGCGCTGGCGCCGGTGCGGGCCGGCCAGGATCAGCGGCCCCGGCAGGCGGCGCAGGAAGTCGCCGACGACCATGGCCCGGTCCTCGGGGCCCTCGCCGGGCTCGACCAGCAGCAGGGTCGGCGCCAGGGCGTGCTCGCGCTGGATCAGCCGGGCCAGGGCCGGCCGGTCGAGGGACTGGAAGACCACATCGAGGCTGAGGCGGTCGGCCGGCATGCCGAGGTCGCGGGCGACGGCGGCGGCCAGGGCGCGGACATCGCCGGCGTCGGGACAGGCCAGCGTCAACGCCTGGGGCCGCTGGCCCGAGCCGGCGGCGGCGCGAACGGCGGCGGCCATGCGGCCGGCCAGGGCCTGGTGCGAGGGGACGGCGCGGTCGGCGTCCTCCGGGGCCAGGCGTTCAAGAGCCTCGAGGATGGATCGGTCGCGGCTGGCGACGCCGCACAGCCAGTGCAGGGCGAACTCGCTGAGCCGCAGGGGCGCGTCGAGCAGGCCGCCAGGGTCGAGCTGGATCAGATCCCAGCGGCGCAGGGGGCCGGACGGGGTGAAGGCGCTCCAGTCGCTGCCGGGAAACAGGGCGACGGCCAGGCGCAGGGTCGGGCGGACCAGGCCCTCGTCCTCCTGGCACTCGGCGCAGAGGGCGGCGATCTCGGGCGAGACCTCGGCCCCGAAGGCGAGCAGCAGAACCTGGGCCTCGAAGGCGGTCAGGCCGAAGGCGGCGGCCAGCGCCTGAAGCTGGGGATGGGCCAGGGCCGGGTCGTCGAGCCGCAGGATGGCGGGCGACGGCGCCTGCCCCTCGCCGGCGCTGGCCAGGGCGACCAGGCGGGCGAGCACATGGTCGAGGCCGTGCTGCACAGCGTCGCCGCCGGAGGTCGAGGATCCGGATTTCAAGGCAGGCCCTCCCCACGGCGACGCAAGACGTCACTCTGTCGGTTCGCGGGCGCGCAATCAACCACAGCGGGCTCGTCTCTTTATTGTCGGATAAGGCGAAATGGGTCAGGCTGGCGCCCAAGAGGGGAGCCGCGCCTTGCCGACCGCCGCCGCGCCGCAACGGACCACCGAGGGCTCGGCCTCCACCGCCGAGGCGGCGCTCAACGCCGGCCGTACGGCGGGTCAGGCCCGGGCAATGCACGCGGTCGCCCGCGGCGGCCTGTCGGACCCGGCCAGCCCCTTTCCCTACAGCGACCGCATCCGCGCCGCCTTCGGGACCTATGCCCCCAGCGGCCTGGCCGCCCACATGGGGCCGGCGGCGCGGGCGGCCAGCGGGGCCCTGAGCGCCGGCGGCTATGTGCTGAACGGCCGGGCCGTCTTCGCCGAACGGCCCAGCCTGCACACCGCCGCCCATGAGGCCGCCCACATGGTCCACCAGGCCCGCGGCGGCGCGGCCCTGGCCCACGGTGTCGGCCATATGAGCGACGCCCACGAGCGGATGGCCGACCGGGTGGCCGACACGGTGGTCTCGGGCGGATCGGCCGAACCGCTGTTCGCCTCGGCCTTCGGCGGGGCCGCGCCGTCCGCGCCGGCGGGACCGATGCTGCAGATGGTCAACACCATCTCCGCCCATACCGGCGGCGCCAAGGCCACGCCCTGGGCCGAGATCCAGGCCCAGCTGAAACTGGGCAACGGCTACGACATCGACTCGGTGGTCACCGGCCTCAACCCGGGCCGCTTCGGTCCCATGGTCACGACCCTGGGCAACAGCTGCGTGCGGGCGGAATCGGTGACCGCCTCCCTCGACGGCAAACGCACCGGCGGCGTGCGCAAGAGCGATGCGACCCAGTCGGCCTATGGCGCCCTTGGCAGCTTCGAGGAGTATCTGACCGACACCCCGACGGCCCCGAAATACGAGTTCGAGGGCGGCCATCTGGTCTCCGACGAGATTCTCGGCACCGCCAGCTATGTGCAGGCCAACTTCGCGCCGCAGCGCGGGCACATCAACGCGCCCATCTATCGCAAGATCGAGGAGATCGCCGCCGGCGGGCTCACCCAGAAGTCAGGCGTCAAGAAGGCGACGCCGAACTGGAGCCTGAAGGCCTGGGTCACCTATCCGGCCGCCACCCACAAGATTCCGACCAGCAAGATCCAGGCGCGGCTGGGCATCCACGACAACCAGATCGGCGCCTCGCCCAAGCCGACGGACGTCACCCTGACCACCCGGGTGCCGTCGCGCTGGCAGGCCGAGGCCAGCGTCGCCGACAGCGACTTCGTGTTCGCCCACGAAAGCTCGATCGACAAGACCGACGGCGCCTACGCCGGGTTCATGGCCGACGAGCCCTCGGTGCTGAAGGAGGAGCCGAAGACCAGCCAGTATCTCGACTCCAACTACTGGGCGATGGACACGCTGAAGAACGCCTCGATGAACCGGCCGGGCACCTTGGGCACCGGACAGGCGTCCAAGCACAGCTTCACGGCCATCCAGTCGGTTCCGAGGGGCCAGACCGCCTATCTGAACAAGGGCGTCACCTCCCTGCCGCAGCCGCCGCCTCTGGTCGCGCCGACCCTGAAGAAGGTCCGGCCGATCACCGACATCCTCAACGTCAACTACGCCAAGCAGAAACTGCTGGCCAAGCTGATCCTGAAGGAGAACCCGCACCTGACCCTGACGCTCGGTTCGATGGAGGAGGCCTTCCGGCTGATCTACCAGGGTCACCAGAAGCGGCTGCAGAAGAAGCGGTTCAGCCGGCTGGACTATATGAAGATGAAGATCGCGAACGCCCGCAGGGGAAAGGGGCGTCGCAAGGGGGTGAAGAAGCCGGCCACCGCCCGCAAGGGCAACACGCCCCAGTACAACAGCAGCCTGGCCCGGCTGATCGTCATGCAGCGGTTCACCTACCCCAAGAACTCCATGGACTTCAGCACATGACCGGCCAGGCCCAAGGCGCGCGGCCGGATGCCTGAGTTCGCCGCCCCCGCCAGCGAGGCCGGCCGGCCTCTGGAGGCCGCCGCCCGCGACGGCCGCCGCAGCGGGGCGGAGGCGGCGGCGCTGCGGCAGGCGGCGCGGCAGGGCCTGACCGGGGCCAGCTCCCCCTACCCGCACGGCGAGCGCATCCGGCGCGCCTTCGGCCAGTTCGCGCCGGACGGCCTGCGGGCTCACATGGGTCCGGCGACGAACGCGATCGCGGGAAAGATGAACGCCGCCGCCTTCGTGCTGGACGGCCAGGCGGCCTTCGCCGGCCGGCCCAGCCTGCACACCGCCGCCCACGAGGCGGCCCACCTTGCCCACTATCAGCGGGGCGGGGCGTCGCTGCGGCACGGGGTCGGGGCGCTGGGCGACCGCCACGAGACGATGGCCGACCGGGTGGCGGACGCCGTCGCCGCCGGGCGGTCGGCCGAACCGCTGCTGGCGGCGTCATTGCCGGCGGATTCGGGGTCGGCGGGTCCGATGCTGCAGATGGCGCTCAACCACATCACCGGCCAGAGCTTCACCACCCCACCTTCGCCCTGGACGGAGATCCAGAACCAGCTGCCGTTCACCGACCCGGCGGCGGGGGCGAAGCTGGTCCGAAACGTGCCGGTCGATATCCTCCAGGGACCGTTCGGCCGGATGGTGGGGACGCTCAAGGCCAGCTGCGACCGGGCCGGCTCTGTGACCGCGGCCATCAACGGCACACGCAACGGCAAGGCCCGGGGCGGCGATCCGACCCAGACCGCCTATGGCACCCTGGGCAAGCTGGAGGCCTATCTGAACGAGGCGATGCCGGACAAGGCCGAGAACTACGAGGGCGGCCACCTGATCTCCGACCAGATCCTCGGCATCGACAGCTACGAGCAGTTCAACTTCGCGCCCCAGCAGCGGCCGTTCAATTCGCCCTTCTACCGGGCCATCGAGAAGATCGGCCACAAGGGCCTGAGCCTGAAGGCGGCGCCCGTGTCCGCCACGCCGTCGGCGACGCCCGACGCCACCTACACCGCGACGGTCCGCTATCCGGCCTCGGACTACAGCGTCAAACGCACCGACCTGGAGCGATTGTTCGCCTACGGCCAGTACATCGGCATGTCGCCTTCGGCCCCGAAGGCCTCGGAGTCGCCCATCGCCCTGCCGGTCTACAAGGCGGGCCAGGCCTTGCCCGCCTCGATCAGCCTGACGCCGCGCGTGCCGTCGCTGTGGATCGTCAAGGTCGATACGACGAGCCCCGACCATGAGTATGCCTACCAGGCGACCGTCACCAAGGGCAAAGGCATGGACGACGCCTTCGAGGACAAGGGCGAGGGGCACGTCCAGGGCCTGGTCTCGCCCACCGGCGACTACGCCGGCGACATCCGCTGGGCGATGAACAGCATGACGGTGGCCACGCCCAAGAAGGGCAAGTCCTGGGGCACCACGACCCAGAGCAGCCATACCTTCACGGGCGTCCAGGCGCCGCCGCGCAATCCCGCCGCCAGTTCCGGGGGTCCGTCCGTCTCCTCCACCGCCCCCGTCGTGCCGACCACGGTCAGCGGGCCAAGCCCCGGCACGGGCGGGCCGAGCCCGTCGCCGTCGCTGCCCGGCCCAACGCCGGGGACCGGACTGCCGCCGCCGAGCGGCCCGATCCTTGGCGGCCCGACGACCGGAGGCCCCAGCCCGACAACGATCAGCCTGACGCCGCCCAGCCTCGCCCCGCCAAGCCTGGCCCCGCCAAGCCTGGCCCAGACCAGCCCCTCGATCGCCCACAGCCTGGTGGCCCTGCATTCAAGCTCCAAGCCTTCAGGCCCGCCCCCAAGCTTCGGATCGCCGGGCGGCGTCACGTTCGGCGGGCCTCCGCCGACGCTCTCGATGCCCGGCCCGACCCCGCCGAGCCCGCTCAAGCCTCCGCCTTCCATCGCCCACAGCCTGGTGAGCGCCTATGGCGGGTCCAGTCCGAGCGTTCCGACCAAAGCCAGTTTCGGATCGAGCTCTTTCGGGTCTGGGCCGACGGGAGGATTTGGCGGGTTCGGCCCGTCGACGTTCGGCGGCTACAATCCGTTCCAGACCAGCTTCGCGCCCTCCGCGCCGCTGTACACGCCGCCGCCGATGCCCATGCCCTACTATCCGCCGCAGGGGTTTGCGCCGCCGCCCCTGTATCCGCTTCCCTGGGGTTTCATGCCGGCGCACGGCGGCTTCGGCGGCCCGCCCGCCTTCGGGGGTTTCAACCCCTACGGTCTGCCGCCTCTGCCGGTCGTGCATCATCCGCCACCTGTCTTCCATCCCCCGGCGCCGGCGCAGCAGCAGCCCGCCAACAACAAGCGGGACCGGAACGGCAACCCGGGCGCCCAGTCGCAATCCCGCAAGAAGTCGAGGCGGAACGAAGAGGAGGAGGACGAGCTGTAGCGCTGGCTCAGGGCCGCAGGATCAGCGGCGGCAGCAGACTGGCGGCCAGCTCCAGCTCCTCGACCAGGCTGACCTCCGTCGGTTCCGGGGCGCTGTAGACAATGGCGGTGTCGGCCAGGTAGCCGACCGACAGGGCGTAGGTAGCCTTGAAGGCCGACCACAGGCGGTAGGTGTCGTCGAGAGTCAGGTCGGCGAAGGTCAGGTTGACGTCGTCGAGGTCGGGGATCGGCTCCGGCGGCGCGGCGGCGTTTCCGGCGACGAGATTGGCGGCGGCAGCCACTGCCCGCGCGTCGATCTGCGGCAGGCGATTGAGCGCCGCCACGCAGACGGCCAGCAGGCGCTGCGGCACCAGGGTGCGCTCGTCGCCGAAGAAGGAGAGCATGTAGCGCAGCTTCAGCGGCACCCTGTAGGTCTGGATGCTGGTCGCCGCGACCTTGTAGCCGCCCGACTTGTCGGGCGTGCGCACGATGACCGGGTCGAGGTCATTGTTGCGCATGAAGGGGTTCAGGTTGAGCTGGTAGAGGTAGAGGTTGACCACCGGCGCGCCGGTGTCGGTCAGCTTGTCGGGGCGCTCGGTGCGCACCTCGCCGCCCAGGGAGTCGACCCGGTTGAGGGCCGCCTGCAACCGCTGGCGGATGGCCAGGGTGATCGATGCGATCGCCAGGTCGGGATTCACGGTGTGGAGGTAGGTCGGCGGCAGCCTTCACAGGCCGCCGCCGAACGGCCCTGTGCTACGGCCCGGGGACCAGTTGCACGTTGTAGAGGGTGTGGTTCTGCTCGCCGGTCGAGACCGGGGTGGCGGTGCCCTTGACCATGTCGTTGCCGGCCACGGTGCAGTTGCTGTTGCCGTTCATGTCGTTGGTGAACGAGATCGCCACCGGATAGGAGCCGAGGCCGGTCAGCTGCACCGACGCCGTCGCGGTGCCGTCGACGTCGTTGGTCGAGACGCCCCACTTGGCGGACATGTACTGCCCGAGCGCGGCGCCCTGGGTCGCGGATTCGCCCTGGATCCAGGTGTTGCCGCTGCCGATGGTCGGGCCCTGAACGGTCAGGTTGCCGCGCGTGTCGTTGACCACATTCACTTCAATGCTGCGATAGCCGAGGTCGGCCATTGGCCTTCTCCCTTCAGATTGGCGATTTCAGATGACATCCCGCCTCCCCACTCGGTGGCGACGCGCTGAGGTTGTATCAGTCGGAATACAATTGCAAATGATTTGAGTCGCATTTCTGGGTTTACAATTCCCGCGTTCATTCAGCGGCTGGCTATATCGGCGCTAAGCCTTATGCGCCCGACGTTCGGAAGGGTTTGACGGCCGCCCGACAACAGGCATACGCTCAAGTCGAACTGCCAACCAGTTCTCGCGGGCATTGTATCAAGTCAGGGCGACATGGCGACCTATCTGCACCCCGGCGTCTACGTCCAGGAGTTGCCTGGACCGCAGCTGATCACGGCGGCGGCGACCAGCAACACCGCCTTCGTGGGCATCACCGAGACCGGCCCCTACAACGAGGCCGTTCTGATCACGAGCTGGAATCAATACGTCGCCACCTTCGGGGGGATGATGTGGGGAGCCCAGCTGCCGTTCGCGGTCTATTCCTTCTTCGTGCAGGGCGGCGCGGTCTGTTACGTGGTGCGGGCCGGGCCGACGCCGGTGACCGCCGAGACTCCCGCCACCTACCTGGACGGGGCCCTGCAGATCAGCGCCGCCTGCCCGGGGGCCTGGGGCGACAGCCTGGCGGTGACGGTGACCAACTATCCGCCGCCGACCGACCCGAACGACACCACGGTCAAGCCGGTGTTCGCCATCAACGTGCTGTACAAGATGCCGGACGCCGGCACGGACCTGAGCTTCTACGACCAGCTGGTCGCCTTCTACGCCTCGGCCAACAAGCTGGCCAAGCAGACCATCAACGGCGAGACCTACTACCAGGTCGAGAGCTTCCCCGGCTACAGCGCCGCCGACATGCAGAAGGCGAGCGCCACCGCCGCCAGCAACATCGAGACCAAGATCAACGGCACCTCGATCTTCATCCGGGTGCTGGTGACGACGACGGGGGCGACGCGGCCGGCCAACCAGCTGACGCCGACGCCGCTGTCGGGCGGCGCGGGCGATCCGGTCTCGACCCCGCTGCAGCTGACCACGGCGCTGGGCGCGCTGGACATCATCAACAACATCAGCCTGCTGGTCGCCCCGGAGTCGGTGTCGATCCCGGACCTGGGACTGCAGCGCGAGGTGGTGCAGCAGTCGGTGACCTATTGCGAGAACCGGCCGCACCTGGACCTGTTCTACATCGCCGATCCGCCCTTCGGCCTGTCGGTGCAGGACATCGAGGCGTTCAAGACCGGCGCCGCCAGCCCCGACGGCTCGGTGCCGGAAGGCAACGCCCTGCACTCCTCCTACGGGGCGCTCTACTACCCGTGGATCACCTTCCTCAATCCGTCGTCGAACATGAACGTGCCGATCCCGCCCTCGGGGGCGATGGCCGGCACCTATGCGGCGACCGACACGGCCATCGGCCCCTGGCAGGTGGCGGCGGGGATCACCTACGGCGTCCTCAACATCGCCACCGGCGTCACCCAGATCCTGACCGACAGCGACCAGGACACGCTGAACCCCAACGGCATCAACGCCATCCGGCCGTTCGTCAACTACGGCATCTGCGCCTATGGCGGCCGGACCATGTCGACCGACCCCAGCCTCATCTACATCAGCGTCCGCAGGCTGCTGATCGAGATCGAGGTGTCGCTGTACAGCGGCCTGCAGTGGGTGGTGTTCGAGCCCAACACCCAGAAGCTGTGGGGCACGGTGACCCGGGACGTCAGCGACTTCCTGACCACCATGTGGCAGGCCGGGGCCCTGTTCGGGGCCAGCGCCGCCCAGGCCTTCGCCGTGCAGTGCGACGCCGGCAACAACCCGCCCGACCTGCAGGCCCAGGGCCAGCTCTATGTGGACATCAAGGTCTGTCCGGTCTTCCCGGCCGAGTTCGTGATCATCCGCATTCAGCAGGCGACGCTGGGCTCCAGCTGACCCTTGACCGCAACGCCATCCAGGACGACCGCATATGGCCACGGCCGGAACCCGTAACGATCCCTACAAGGGCTTTCGTTTCCGACTGGAGATCCAGGGCATCCAGATCGCCGGATTCTCGGAAGCCACCCTGCCGGACATGAGCATCGAGTCGATCAACTACCGCGAGGGCACCGATGGGGCGACGCGCAAGCTGTCGGGCCAACTCAGTGTCGGCACCCTGTCGCTGAAGCGCGGCCTGACCGACAGCATGGACCTCTACAACTGGTTCAGCTCGGTCTCGTCGCTGGGCGCCGACGTGGGCGGGCGCAAGAGCGTGTCGGTGATCCTCGTCGACGAGTCCGGCCAGGACAAGGTGCGCTGGAACATGACCAACACCTGGCCGACCAAATACAGCACCACCGATTTCTCCGCCTCCGCCAGCGAGGCGATGATCGAGACGCTGGAGCTGGAGGTCGAGACCATCACACGGGCGAGCTGACAAGCAGGCGGGGTAAATGCTGAAGACCGAGTTCGAGTTTCGCCTGCCCAAGGGCTATGTCGACGGCGAGGGGAACCTGCACACCGACGGCGTCATGCGGCTGGCCACGGCGGCCGACGAACTGCTGCCGATGAAGGACCCGCGGGTGCGCCAGAACGAGGCCTATCTGTCGGTCATCCTGCTGTCGCGGGTGGTCACCCGGCTGGGGTCGCTGGGCATGATCACGCCGATGGTCATCGAGGGGCTGTTCGCCGCCGACTTCGCCTATCTGCAGGACCTCTACCAGCGGATCAACGCCACCGGCGACGACACCCTGAGCGTCACCTGCCCCAAGTGCGAGCACGGTTTCGAAGTCGCGGGAGGCCCCCCCATGGGGGAGTCCTGATGGGCTATCCCCACGAGGCCATTCACCGGGAGATAGCCTTCCTCGCCTACTACCTGCACTGGGACTACGCGACGCTGCTCAACCTCGAACACGGCGAGCGGCGGCGCTGGTGCGCCGAGACCAGCGCCATCAACCGTCAGGCCGGCGGCGAGAGCGCCGGGCCGCGCTCGCTCGAGGATGTCTAGGCCATGCCGGTCATCGGGCCCAGCGCCGCGGCGGCGGTGTTCAGCAAGGTCACGGGCATCCGCGACAACCCCTATGTGGGCTACAACTTCCTGGTCGAAATCCAGGGCATCCTGGCCGGCGGCTTCACCCAGGTCAGCGGCCTGGATGTCACCACCGAGGTCGAGGACATCCGCCAGGGCGGCAACAACAGCTATGCCTACAAGCTTCCCAAATCGAGCAGCTACTCTGACATCCAGCTGATCAGCGGCCTGTCGGACATCGACATGCTGTGGGCCTGGCATCAGCAGGTGGTGGGCGGCAAGATCACCCGGCGCAACGCCACCATCTACCTGCTCAACGACATGGGCATCCCGAAGATGTGGTGGAACATCGCCCGGGCCTGGCCGACCTCCTGGGTCGGGCCGTCGTTCGACGCCGGCTCCAGCACCATTCTGACCACCACCGTCACCCTGGCCCACGAGGGTCTGGAGAACCCGATCGCCTCGGCCATCGGCTCGCTGGGGGGGCTGATATGAGCCGGCTGGCGGTCAGCCGGGCGGCGGCGCCGGTGGTGATCTCGCCGAAAGCAATGGCGCTGGGGCTGCGTGGGGCGACCGGGGCGGCGGCGCTGGCGCGGGGGTTGATGGCCCGCTACCGGCTGGCCGGGACCTGGCCGGCGGAGGCCGAACTGCTGGTGCTGACGCCGCCGACGCCCACGCCGTCGCCGGCCGAGCGGGCGCGGACGCCGGACCGGCCGCAGCCGCTGCACATCCGCCTGAGCGCCGACATCCGCCTGCTGCGCCGGTTGCTGACCGCGCGCGCCGAGCCGGCCGCCACGCGTCGCGAGGCCCGGGCGGCCCGAACCGAGGTCGGGCGGCAGGAGGCCCGGCGGGCCGAGCGCCCGGCGGCGCCGCGCGCGGGCGAGACCGAGCGGCGGGACCGGCCCGGCCCGGCCATCATCCTGCTATCGACGCCCGGGCGCGAAGGCCGCGCGCTCTCGCCGACCGTCATCCGGCAGATCCGCACCTTTTCGACGTCCGAGACCGGGCCCCTGCTGGTCATCCGGTCGCTGGCGCCGGCGGCGCCCTCGACGACGGCGCCCGTGCTGGCGGTCCGGGCGCCGGACAGCGTCCGCGCGACGGCGGTCGCCGGGGAGGCCGGCCGGCAGGGTCGCGAAGGATCAGCGGGGCGCGATGGGGCCGTTCAGGCCTCCGCGCGGCGCGGCGCGGCGGCGCCCGCCGCGACGACGGACACGGTGCGCCCCGCCCCGCCCTCGGCCAACGATCAGGCCCGGATCGAGGTCGTCCGGCGTGACGCCTCGCCAGGGAACGTCATCCCGCGGGACGCCGCCCCACGGCCCGGCGCGCCCGAGAAGGCCGCCCGCCCTGAAGCGGCCCTTGAGCATCCGCAAGCCCCCGAGACGCCCCGCCCGCGCGCGGCCGTCGCCGCCCGCCGGCTGGTCGCGGACCGGACTCCGAAGCTCACCGTGCGCAGCCGCCGTGGCCTGGGCCCCAGCCACGACCGCCGGACCCTGGCCGGCCGCCCCGCGCCCACGCGGCCAGGACTGACGCCGATCATCCCCCGCGTCGCCGGCCGGCCCGCCGAGCCGGGCGCGCCGGCTAGCCGGGTCATTGCTACGCCGGCGGGCGAACGAGCCGGCGCGGCCGGGCTCGACGGCCGGGCCCAACCGGCGACAGCCCGCGCCGCCGGCTCGCCAAACCTGACGCCGGCGCGCCTGATCCCGGCCAACCCAAGAGCGGAGCCGGCCGCCACGCCAGGCCCGGTCACGGCCCGGCCCGATCAGCGCCGGCAGGTCCTGGCGCTCGACGTCCGACGCGCGCCGGTTCCGCCAGTCCCGCCGCCGGCGGCGACGCGTGAGGCGGACGAGCGGTCCGAACCCCGCGCCCGGGCGGCGCGGGCGGCCGAGGCGGCGGCCAAGGCGGCCCAGATCGACGGGCCGGCGCTGCGCAAGGCGCTGAACGAGCTGCCGGCCGGCGACTTCGAGCCGCTGGCCGAGCGGCTGCTGGCCGAGTTCGAGTGGCAGCTGAAACGCGGGCTGGAACGGAGCGGCCGGCTATGAGCATCCAGGAACCGACCAAGGCGGTGATCCAGAACCTCGACACCGGGGCCAAGATCACCGTCGCCTACAACCCCACCGAATATACCTCCAGCCGTAAGATGGAGCTGGCAGAGTCACCGGAAGGCGTGCAGTTCCAGACGCTTACCGACCCGGAATTCACCGTCAGCCTGTTCTTCGACAGCTATGAGGCGGGCACCGACGTGCGGCTGCTGACCCAGCCGATCGCCGACCTGCAGACCCCGACCCAGGGGGCCGGAGCCAAGCGCGATCCGCCCAAATGCCTCTTCAGCTGGGGCGGCTTCAAATACACCGGCGTGCTGTCCAGCTTCGATCAGCGCTTCACCCTGTTCCTGCCCAGCGGCATTCCGGCCCGCTGCGAAGCCAGCCTGACCTTCACCGACGTGCCGACGCAGCAGGAGGTGCTTGAGGACGCGGGCCTCGACAACTGCCGGCGGTTCGCGGTGGTCAACAGCAGCGACCGGCTGGACAACCTGGCCTGGCGGGAGACAGGCAACGCGGCCAACTGGCGCGACATCGCGGCGGCCAACGGCATCGAGGACCCGCTGCTGTTCCCGCTGCGCTCGGACCTCGGCCGCACGCTGATCATCCCCGACTATCACGGGTGACCCAGCATGGCGGGAACGTCGGTCCAGGGCGGGGTTTTCAAGGTGTCGTTCGACGGGACGGACGCGCCGGCGGCCGAGGTCGCCTCGATGACCAGCCTGGTGATCGACCAGCAGCTCAACCTGCCGGCCGCCTGCACGGTGGTCATCACCCCGACCGACTACAACGCCACCGCCGGCCAGGCGATGAACTTCGGGACCTTCGAGCTGGGGGCCTCGATGAGCGCCAGCATCGGGCTGCAGACGCCGGTGGAGATGTTCAGCGGCAAGATCGGAGCGCTGGAGCCCAACCTCACCCGCTCCCGCCGGCAGATCGAGATCACCGGCTATGACGCCCTGTTCGACCTCGACTTCGGCAACGCCGTCCAGACCTTCGCCAACAGCACCGACAGCCAGATCGCCAGCCAGGTGATCGAACAGGCCGGCTTCGAGCCGATGGTCGACAGCACCGAGGCCCTTTACCCCTACGTCCTGCAGAACAACGTCAGCGCCTACCGCCTGCTGCGCTCGCGGGCCGAGCGGCTGGGCTTCGAGCTGCTGGCCAGCGGCCGGCAGGTCTATTTCCGGGCCAGCCAGGCGGGCGAGGAGCCGGTGGTCAGCCTGGAATACGGCGTGTCGCTGACCAGTTTCAGGGCCCGCCTGAGGGCCTTGAAGCGAGGCTCGAGCGTCACCCGCCAGGGCTGGGATCCGCAGGCCAAGCAGCTGATCACCGCCACCGTCTCTAGCGGCCCGCCGACCGACAAGATGGGCGGCGACCAGACCGGCTACGACGCCTCGTCCAGCTTCGCCTCCTCGGCGGTGACCGCGCCGGACGCCAGCATCACCGACAGCCAGATCGCCAGCAGCCTGGCCACGGGCGCCTATGAGACGGGGCTGGACGATTTCATGGAGGGCGTCGCTGAGTGCCCCGGCAATGCGGCGATCACCGCCGGGGTCAACGTCACCATCAGCAACATCGGCGATGGCTACGACGGCCTCTACTACGTGGTCGCCGCCCGCCACACCTACGATCTGTACGGCGGCTACAAGACCCGCTTTGAAGTGCGGAGGACCGGCATATGAGCCTGTCCGACCTGCTGCCCGCCAACCCGATCAGCCAGGAGCTGATCTTTGGCGTGGTCATCGGCGTCGTCAGCAAGGCCGACGGCGACCCGGACAACCTGGGCCGCGTGCAGGTCAATTTCCCGACCCTGACGGTGGGCTCGGCCTGGGCGCGGGTGGCCTCCTTCTTTGCCGGCGCCAGCAAGGGGGCCTTCTTCTTCCCGGCCCCGGATGACGAGGTGCTGATCGCCTTCGAGCAGGGCGACACCAGCCGGCCCTATGTCATCGGCGTCCTGTGGAACGGCCAGGACAAGCCGCCGGTCCCCGCCGAGCAGGCGGCGACGGTGGGCCAGATCCAGATGGTCAGCGGCGCGATGCTGAAGTTTGACGACACCAACAACGGGACCAGCATCACCATCACCGACAAGACCGGCAACGCCATCACCATCGACACCCAGGCCAACAACATCACCATCAGCTCGACCCAGGACCTGACCCTGTCGGCCCCGAACGGCCAGATCGCCATCAACGGCGCGCAGGTGCTGATCAACGCCTCCCAGGGCCTGACCCTGACCACCGACGCCAACGCCACCCTCGCCGCCGACGGCGAGCTGACGCTGACCGGCGCCATGATCAACCTGAACTGAGGAATGTGATGGGACAGCCGGCCGCCAAGCTTGGGGACCACATCGTGGCGATGGACATGCACATCGTGCTGATCCCTGAAGGCCCGGACCTGGTGCCGACCCCCGAGGAGTTGCCGTTCGACGGCATCATCGACAGCGGCGTGTCGGAGACCGTGATGATCAACGGCATGCCCGCCGCCACCCTCGGCAGCGGGGCCACCAACGAGCCGCCGCATATCCCGATCGGCGGCGAGTTCCTCGATCCGCCGACCAACCAGGGCGAGATCGTCATGGGCAGCGCCACGGTGATGATCAACGGCAAGCCGGCCGCCCGGGCCGGCGACACGGCGCTGACCTGCAACGATCCGGCCCCCGAGCCGATCGGCACGGTGGTCGCCGAAAGCACCGTGATGATCGGAGGCTGACGCCATGCCCTATCCCAAGAGCGCGCCGCCCGACTTCCTGGGAACCGGCTGGGCGTTTCCCATCGACACCGTCGGCGGCAAGGTGGCGATGAAGAGCGACGCCGCCCTGATCTCGCAATCGATCGGCCTGATCCTCTCGACCTCGAAAGGCGAGCGGGTGATGGAGCCGACCTTCGGCTGCGACCTGAAGCAGATGGTCTTCGAGGCCAACAACGCCCAGTCGATCCACCTGGCCGACCACGCCGTCCGCTCGGCCCTGCAGGCCTGGGAGCCGCGCATCAAGGTCAGCAACGTCACCGCCAGCGTCGATCCGAGCAACCGCGAGGTGCTGCTGATCAGCATCGACTACGTGATCCGCGCCTTCAACAGCCGCCACAACCTTGTCTACCCCTTCTACCTGGGATGAAGCCGATGACTGACAACACCCCCGACCCGATGCGCGAGAGGATCGCCGTCCGCCTGGGCGAGCTGCGCCGCGAGTACGCCGCCGGCGAACAGCAGCTGGCCGCGCTGGAGGCCCGCAAGGCCGAGCTGGGCCAGACCCTGCTGCGCATCAGCGGGGCCATTCAGGTGCTCGAGGAAGCCCTGAGCGACGTCCCGACCATCGCCGACGCCGCCGAATGATCCGATGACCGCCGCCGCGTCGAGCGATAGCGACCTGAACAGCCTGGGGCTCGCCGCCCCGGTGCTGGACAGCCGCATGCCCGACGACATCTACGCCGCCTGCCTCAAGGCGGCGCGCACCAAGCTGCCGCAATGGGCCGTCTCGTTCGGCGACGACCCCATGTACTTCGACCGGGCCGACCCCGGGCTGGTGATGTTCAAGCTGTTCGGCGAGCTGTTCCACAAGCTGAACACCCCGCTGAACGGCGTGCCCGACAAGTACGCCATGGCCTTCTGGGACTTCATGGGCGTCACCCTGCGCCCGCCGGAAGCAGCCGAGACGCCGATCGCCTTCACCACCACCGGCAAGACGGCGGTGGTGGTGCCGGCCCTGGCCCAGGTCATCGCCAGCCAGCAGCCCGGCCTGACCTTCCAGACCAGCGAGGCGGTGAAGGTGCTGCCGCTGACCCTGGCGGCCGCCATCGGCGTGCAGCCGGACGCAGACGGCTACATCGACTACAGCCCGCGCCTGGCGGGTCAGGCCGGGACCTTCAGCCTGTTCGGCTCCGACCCGGCCGAGCAGTCCTTCGCCCATGAACTGTACATGGCCGACCCCGCCTTCGACTTCGCCGGGCTGACCGGGACCCTGACCGTCGCCCTTGAAGGGGCCAACCTCTACGCCGCCTATTTCCAGAACTGGTCGAACGCCGCCGGCGCGACGCTGAAGCCGGAGATGACGGTCAACGGCTACGACACCCTGACCTTCACCTTCGCCGACCTGCCCGACCTGCCGACGGGCGCGATCAACGGCGTCAGCGCCCCCTGGCTGGCGGTCGGCCCGGCGACCGGGGCGCGCATCGTGCGGTTCCAGGACGGGGTGCTGCCGCAGATCTATTCCCTGGCGGTGACCATCGCCCTGAACGAGGTGGCGGCCGACGCGGCGATGTACAACGGCGCCCCCGTCGACCTGAAGAAGGGTGGCCGGCCGTTCGGCTACACCCCTTCGCTCAACGACGCCTTTTACCTGGCCTCGACCTCGGTGTTCTCGCGCCAGCAGGCCGAGATCACCCTCGATTTCACGGTGCAGCCGATCGTCCTGCCGGGACCGGTGACCTTGGCCTGGGAATACTGGGACGGCGAGGCCTGGAGCCCGCTGGCCGTCATCGACGGCACCAACAATTTCAGCCGCTCCGGCGTGGTCAGCTTCACCTGCCCGCAGATCGAAGAGACGGCGGTCAACAACAAGAAGAACTACTGGATCCGGGCCCGCATCGCCGCCGGCGGCTACGGCGCCCAGGCTGGGATGGTGGTCACCGAGACCGCCACCCAGGTGGTCGAGGATGTGCTGGCCCCCTACGTCACCAACCAGGCCGCCGCCATCGCCGCCCTGACCCAGCAGGGGATCAACTTCGGCTACGTCTATCAGGCGGCGACCTGGGCCCCGCCCTTCATCCAGTCGCTGGCCATCGGCTGCGTGCAGGTCAAGCGGCCCGAGCTGATGGAGACTCTGAACGGCTTCGACTACGCGCCGCTCGACGCATCCGTCGATGGGCGGCCGTTCACCGCGCCGCCCGAACTGACCCCGACCTTCTACCTGGGGCTCGATTGCGATCCTTACGAGAGCCAGGTCGCCGACGGGCCGATGACCCTGTTCTTCGCCCCGGCCTGCCAGCCGAACGCCCTGCCGGCCGAGCTGTCGGACAAGGGCGGCCAGTTCGTCGAAACCCTGGGCATCGACTACCTGTCGCCGGACGGCTGGAAGAGCCTGACGCCGATCCGCACGGCCAGCCGCTCCAGCCGCGACGGCGTCGCCATCTTCCAGGCCCCGAGGGTGTTTCCGCCGATCACCATGATGGGCCAGACTTGGCGCTGGCTGCGGATGCAGTCGCAGGCCATCGACGACGCCAATCCGATCCTGCTGTCGGGCATCTACGCCAACGTCGCCCCGGCCATGAACGCCGTGACCCAGACGCTGGTCATCCTCGGATCGAGCACGGGCGGGCCGGACCAGGTCTTCCTGTTTCCACAGAAGTCGATCCTGGCGGGCCCGTCGGTGAAGGTGCTGGAGCCGATGCCGGCGATCTTTTCCGAGGACGACGCCGACCTGCAGGCGGCCCTCGACAAAGACCTGGCGGTCGCCCGTCTGAAGGGCAAGGGCGAACCGGTCGAGGCCTGGGTGACCTGGCGCGAGGTGTCGAACTTCGACTTCTCCAAGCCCGGCAGCCGCGACTACATCCTCGACCACAGCACCGGGCAGATCGCGTTCGGCAACGGGATCACGGGTCTCATTCCGCCCAAGGGCAAGCGCAACATCCAGGCCTTCCACTACCTCAGCGGCGGCGGGCCGGGCGGCAATGTGCCGGCCGGGACGCTGGACACCCTGAAGACGGCCATTCCCGGCCTTGGCGCCCTGCGCAACGTCATGGACGCGGTCGGCGGCGTGGCGGCCGACAAGCGGGAGGAACTGCGCTGGCGTGCCCCGGCCCAGGTGCGCGGCCAAGCGCTGGCGGTGACCCTGTCGGACTTCGCCAACGTGGCGCTGGAAGCGTCGCAGGACGTCGTGCGGGCGGTCTGCGAGGACACCGACAGCGGCATGGTGCGGCTGACCATCCTGCCGCGTGACGCCGGCCAGACGCCCACCCCCGGCTTCGACCTGACCAGCCGCATCCAGGACCAGGTCTGCCAGCGCTCGCTGCCGCTGCTCAGCCCCTACATCGTCGTCGCCGGCCCCGACTATCCGGCCATCGCCGCCAGCATCACCGTGGCCCTGACGCCCGGGGCCACCCAGCCGGCGGTCAGCAAGGCGCTGACCAGCGCCTACGCCCAGTTCCTCAATCCGCTGACCGGCGGGCCGGACGGCCAGGGCTGGCGGTTCGGCTCGCGGCTGACGGCCGCTTCGGTGGCCGAGATGGCCGGGGCGGTGGCGGGCGTGGCGTTCGTCGACGGGGTCAGTCTGGAGGACGACCTGACCGCCGTCGACCTGGAGGCCAACCAGCTGCCCCAGCCAGGACCGCTCAGCGTGGAGTTCGTCCATGCCTGACCGGCTCGACCTGCCCGTCCTCAGCGACAAGGACTACGCCACCCTGGTCAAGGAGCTGACGGCGTCGATCCCGCGCTACAGCGACAACTGGACCGACTACAATTACTCCGACCCGGGCACGACGTTGCTGCAGCTGCTGGCCTGGCTGGGCGACATCACCCTCTACCGGATCGATACGGTCCCTAACGCCCTCTACCTGAACTTCGCCTACTGGCTGGTCGGGGCCTCGGGCGACGCGCTGGAAACCCTGGTGCGCGACCTCGAGTCCGACGTCCTCAAGCAGCCGCAGGGCAACATCCTCTACCTGGCCGGGGTCGAGGTGCCGCTGGATCCGCCGCGCCTGAAGCTGGCGCAGTTCCTGCTGGCCATCCAGAACGGCGCGCCCCTCGACCTGACCGCCCTGCGCCAGAGGGCCATCGCCTTCTGGACCACCGCCTACCGCGCGGTCAGCGAGGACGACTTCGTGCGGCTGGCCTTCCAGGTCACCCAGGACGTGCCGGCGACCTCGCCGCAATACGTCATCGAGCGGGTGGTGGCGCGCGCCCGGCCGCCGGCCATGGAGGTGATCCCGATCACCATGTACCCGATCGGCTACGGGGTCTCGGTGCTGCCGGCCAAGGACGACGGTCCCGCGCTGCAGGTGCTGACCGCCAACCTGCAGGCCGGCCAGCTGCTCTACGTCAGCTTCAGCTACGACACCCTGTGCATGGCGATCACCCAGTACCTCGAGCCGCGCCGCCTGCTCGGCACGCCGGTCAAGGTGCGGCCGCCGATCTACAATCCGGTGATCCTGAACATGCATCTGGCGGTGCTGCCGCAGGCCGATCCGAAGGCGGTGCTCAATGCGGTGTTCAACGCCATTGTCGCCTTCGTCTCGCCGACCACCGGCGGGCCGGACGGGACGGGGTGGCCCTATGGCCGCGACCTGACCGACGACGACGTGCTGACCGTCGCCGCCGCCGTCCCCGGCATCGACCACAGCCAGCCGATCCATGTCGACGCCGAGACCCTGGACGGCTTCACCATCGGCGAGAGCACGCTGGGCGCCACCAGCATGCTGGGGCCGGGCTACGAGCGCGGCCTGCCGCGCATCTGGCAGGCGACGATCACCGCCAGCAGCGACACCTGGACCCTGCAGGTCGGGGTGCATTCGCGCGTCGGCATCGACACCCTGCTGCCGTATCCGGGGATCTGACGATGGCCGATCCGCCGATCCGCTACATCCAGTTCCTGCCGGCGGTCTATCAGCCGGGCGGCGGGGCGGGCGACCAGGCCTTTCTCGACGCCTATCTGGGCATCCTGCAGAACCTGCTCGACCGTAACGCCCCGGTCCAGAACGAGACCACCACCCACACGGTCAACCGGCGCGGCATGGCCGACGTCATCGATGTGCTGCCGCAGCTCTTCTATCCGCAGCTCAGCTTCCTGTTCCCGCCGGGCGACGAGGTCTTCATCCCGCCGCTGCAGCCCAACCCGCCGCCGTCGACGACCTATACCGACCAGCTGTTCAACAGCCTGAACGACTATTTCGGCATCGCCAATCCGACCGACCCGGGGACCTGGCAGGCCACCGTCGACACCGCGGTCACCGCCTGGCTGAGCGAGCTTCTCGACTGGCAATCAACTTGGATCGGTTTGGCCTGCGATAACAACTGGACGTTGGACTCGAAACGGGAAATCATGGCCACGATCCTTCCCGTATTCCGGCAACGGGGGACGGCTGCCGGTCTAGAGGAGCTGCTCAACACCTTCATCAAGGGCGACATCAAGGTGAACGATGTGGTCGCCGCCCCCGCCATGACCGTCGGCCGCAACACCCAGCTGAAGGCGGCCTATGCGAGCGGCGATCCGGTGGTCGGCGGGGTTCGGCCCTTCGCCTTCCAGGTCGTGCTGACGGTGCCGACCTACGACATCCATTCCATGCCGGTTCTCGCCAAGGTCGCCGCCATCCGGGCGCTGGTCGACCAGGAGAAGCCGGCCCACACCAGCTACACCGTGGACGTCCGCACGACGATCACCAAGCTGGGCGTCAACAGCGTCGTCGGCGAGACCTTCTTGCTGCCGATGGCAGCGGATCAATAGGCCAGAGGCATGACCCAGAGCTCCCTTTCGCGAACCTACTACTACCAGGGCGAGTTGCTGGCCCCGACCGACTTCATTCGCGAGCAGCAGTATGTGCGCGACCTGGTCGCCGTCCAGAACCAGGGGCTCTACACGCCGGGGGTGGTGTACGGGCTGACCCTGTCCGCCTCGGGCAGCCAGCTGACGGTCAGCCCGGGACTGGCCTTCAACGGAGTTGGAACGCCGATCTACCTGGCCGCCGCCCTGATGCGCGACCTGGCCACTTCCAACCTGGCGGCCGGGACCTATTACGTCTGCATCCTCTACGGCGATAACAACAGCCAGACCAACAGCCAGCAGCTGCAGTCCGGCAAGAAGATCGTCGAGCAGCCGATTCTGCAGGTGGCCGTGCCGCTCACCGCCCCCCTCCCCACCTCGCCGAGCGTGGTGCTGGGCCAGGTGACGGTCGCGGCCGGTGGGGTGATCACGCCCCCGCCCTCGACGGCCACCCGCCAGACGGCCTACCTGCTGCTGACCTCGCAACCGCCGCCGTCGCCGCCCGCGCCGCCCCCGGCCCCCGCCCCCGCCGCGGCGACAACGGGCGGGAACCCGCACGTCGAGGCCATGGCGGTCGCGCCGGCCGCCCAGCCGGGCCAGCCGACGACCATCAGCGGCGCCCAGACTGTCACCCAACTCACCGTCGGGCCGACCCTGGCCGGCCCTGGGGCGACCGGCCCGGCGGCCCTGAGCGTCGGGGTCGATTTCGGGGCCAACGGATCGACCGGAGCGGCGGCCGGCTTCGGCTTCATCAACGGCGCCTCGCAGGGCGGGGTGATCAGCCTGGGGATGCCCAATCCGGGCGGCGGCTACGCCCTGATCAACCTGACCTACAACGGCCAGCGGGTGTGGTCGGTTGACCAGACCGGCACCGCCTTCTCGGTCAGCGACGCGGCGGTGAAGGCCGACATCGAACCGCTGGCCGACTCGCTGAAGATCGTCCGCGGCCTGGCCGGCGTCACCTACCTGCCGGCCGGCGGCCATGTGCGGCGGGCCGGGCTGGTGGCCCAGTCGGTGGCGGCGGTGCTGCCCGAGGCGGTGCACACTGACGACCAGGGCCTGCATGCGGTGTCCTACAACGCCGTGATTGCCGTGTTGGTCGAGGCGGTGAAGACCCTGACCGACCGGGTCGAGGCCCTGGAGGCGGCCGCCGCTCCGCCCGCTCCCGCCCCCGCCCCGAAAGGGAAACCCAAGAGCGCCACATGACCGTCCGCGCGCTGCCCCGCCGGCCCAACTATTTCGACGGCCAGGAACTGGGCGCCGCGGACTTCCTGGCGCAGCGGGGACATCTGGACGGCCTGCGCCACCTCTACAACAGCGGCCTGCACACCTGGGGCATCGCCCAGGGGCTGGACGTCACGGCCGGGTCCGACAACCGCTCGGTGGTCATCGCGCCGGGGGTGGCCATCCAGCCGTCCGGCCAGGAGATCCTGGTCGAGGACGCCATCGCCCTGGCGACGCCGGGGCTGGGCGGCCAGGCGGTCAACCTCTTCCTGCTGGCCAAGCCGACCCGCGCCGACCCGTCACAGGCCTCGCTGGCCAGCGGCTACAAGCGGCTGGCCTTTGTCGCCACCGCCACCTTCTCGGTCGCCGGCCAGACGGTGGACGACCAGGCGGTGTTCCTGGCCACGGTGGTGCTGGCCGACAACGGCGAGATCGCCCAGATCGACCTGATCGCCCGGCGGATCTGCGGCTATGACCTGGGGCGGCTGGAGTTCCAGGGGCCGACGACCGCGGCGGTCGGGGCCCGCGTCGAGCTGGAGGTGAAGGCCGGTCAGCCGGCGCTGTCGCTGGTCGCCCCGGCGGTGACCTTCGACGGGGCGATGGAGCTGGCCGGGTCGCTGACCCTGGGCGACCAGCAGCCGCGCGCCATCCTCGACGTGACCAGCAGCCGGCCCACCCTGATGGAGTTGTCCAACGCCAGCGGCGCGGTGCTGACCGTCGACCAGGCCGGCGCCGCCAGCATGGGGCCAACGGCGCCGACCACGACCGCGCGGCTGACCGTGGCCGGCGCCATCGCCCTGGAGCAGGGCCAGGCCCTGCGCATCGGCGGGGCCGGCGCCCTGCAGAGCGGCGCCACGCCGAGCGCCGCCGCCCTGCATGCCCTGTCGCTGGGCGGGGCGGCCGGGGGCGCGCAGACCGGGGCCGGCTGGATGACCTTCAGCGAGGCCGGCCGCATCGATCTCTATTCCGGCGCGGCGGCGTCTGGCGGCGTGCAGACCCTGACCATCACCGCCCAGGGCGACGTCGGCGTCGGCGTGGCGGCGCCCGGCCAGGCGCTGGTCGTCGCCGGCTCGGTGCAGGCGATGAAGGACGGTTTCGATTTCGGCGACGGGGTGCTGCAGAACACCGCCGCCATCGCCACCACCGTGCCGGTCGGCGGCATCGTCGAATGGTGGTCGGGCAACGGCAAGGTGACCAAGCCGGAAGAGTTCATGATCTGCGACGGCTCGGTGGTCACCGATCCGCTCAGCAAGCTGAACGGCATGGCCGTGCCCAACCTGGTGGGCGTCTCGGTGGTCGGCACCGACGACTACGGCCTGATCGGCCAGACCGGCGGCGCGGCGACCCATGTGCACGAGATCCAGGAAATCCCGGTCCACACCCATTCGATCATCCACCTGCACCCCAACGTCCAGCGCTGGACCAGCAGCGACACCACGCACGGCGACAGCGACACCACCGATTCCAAATGCAGCAACACCGATCACACCCACACGGTGCAGATCTTCCTGCAGGACTGCCCCGAGACCACCTCCCTGCCCAACGACGCGGCCCTGGCGGGACAGAACACCCAGCCGGCCAGCAGCCTGCCGACCAGCGCCGGGCTGGTCATGCTGATCCGGATCCGGTGAGGCCGCGATGAGCAACGCTCCAGCCGAGACCGCCTATTTCCCCGGGGAGTTCCTGGCCGCCGACGACTACGCCGCCGAACAGGCCTTCCAGATCGCCATGCAGCGGGCCGGCGGCCAGGCGCTGAACAGCTGGGGCATCGTGCGCGGGCTGCAGATCGGCCCGGCCACCGGCGGCGGGGCTTTGCAGGTCGGCCAGGGGCTTGGGGTCGACAGCCTGGGCCGGCTGGTGCTGCTGGCCCAGGCCCGGCTGGAGCCGCCGCCGAACGGGGCCGGCCATGTGCTGACCCTGACCTATGGCGAGATCAGGGTGCTGACGCCGCCGGGCGTGGTCGGCACGTTGCTGGAGGACCCGGTGCTGGCCTGGCAGGCGCCGGCCGACATCGATCCCTCGATCAACCTGGTGCTCGGGACCTGGGACGGTTCGGCCGCGACAACGCAGGGCCGGGTCTACGCCGGGGTCCCGGCCGGCTCGCTGACCTTCCGCAACCCGCTGACCGACCGCACCGCCGCCATCGTCGCCTGGAGCAGCGACAGCCTGCGGGGCCTGCGCATCGACGCCGACCGGATGACCGTCGCCCCGGCCCCGCCACAGAAGGCGACGGACCTCACCCCGGCCGAGACCAGCCTGTCGATCCTCGAGGGCGTGCTGGGGGTGGGCACCATGTCGCCGCAGGCCTGCCTCGATGTGCTGGCGCCCAGCGTCGCCCTGCCTGGGCCTGGACAGCTGACCAGTTACGACACCGTGGTGCGGGCCAACGACGAGCAGTTCGGCGCGGTGCTGCACCCCGGCGACATCCTGCTGCTGGCCGACCGCGAGGGGCAGTTCCGGCAGGCCCGCATCCTCAGCATCACCTCGGCGACCGAGGCGGTGACCGACAAGCCGCTCAATTGCCTGGACGCGCCCTACACCTATGAGCAGGCGCTGGTGGTTTCGGTGCGCAACGCCTCGGGGCAGCCGGCCCTGACCATCGACCGCGGGGCCTGGATGGGTCTTGGCGTGTCGCCGCCGCTGGCTCAGCTGCACGTCGGGACCGGCGACATCGAGGTGTCGGGGCCGGGTCTGGCCCTGTCGTTCGGCGGCGACGGTCTGGTCACCACCCAGGACGGCGGCAGCAGCATCCAGTTCCAGGTCACCACGACCCCCGCCGCCACCGGCGCGACGCCGGCCCCGACCCGCCTGCAGTTCGACCAGGTCGGCCAGATCCAATGGCTGCCCGGCCGCGTGGCGTCCCCCCCCGGCGCGCCCCAGGGCCCGGCGACCGGCCCGTTCGGCATGCTGCTGACGGCGACCGGCGACCTCGGCATCGGCATGACGCCGGTGAAGAAGCTGGACGTGGCGGGGACGCTGCAGCTGACCGGCCAGGGCGCCGGCCTGGTCTTCCCGGACGGCAGCGTCCAGACCAGCAGCCAGTACGCCGTGCCGATCGGGGCCATCATCGACTGGTGGCAGGGAACTGCCAGCCAGCTGCCGCCGACCAACTTCATGATCTGCGCCGGCGGGGTGGTGAACGATCCCGACAGCCCGTTTAACGGCGTGACCTTGCCCAACCTCGACGACCGCTTCATCTACGGGGCGACCAACGACAGCCAAGCCAATGGCGGCGTCGGGGCCGACACCCACAGCCACGGCTACGTCGTGCCGGCCCACACCCACGGCTTTCCCCACACCCACGCCGACACCGGCGGCGTCTCGGGCGGCGCCAATGACGACGACGGCATGGCCGGGGCCGGCGACAACAACGCCGCCGCCGGCCACGGGCACAAATGGACCGCCAGCGTCGGCGAGGCCTCGACCGAGACCAGCGCGGCCAATTCCGATTCCGGCCAGACCCTGCAGACCGACCCGTCCTCGACGCTGCCGCCCTATGTTGGCCTGCTCAAGCTGATCCGCATCAAATGACCGACCACAGCCGCCAGCGCCTGGATTTCACGAGCAGCGGCCTGCTGACGGCGGACGATTTTTCGCTGGAGCAGACCTATCACCTGCAGAGCCAGGCGCTGCGCTGCTCGGCGCTGCACAGCTGGGGCGTGGCCTGGGGGCTGGAGGTGACGGTTCTGCCGAACGGCCAGTCGATCAGCGTCGCGCCAGGGCTGGCGGTGGACGGCGGTGGGCGGGAGATCCTGGTCACCAAGACGATGACGCTGGACCTCGGCGACCAGGTGGCGCCGACGGTCTACCTGAGCCTCGGCCTGGAGACGGACTACACCGACTACCGCATGTTCCCGCATGGGGCCGGCTACTGCCGCATCGACGATGTTCCGACGCTGCCGGTGTCGTCCTATCCGCCGCTCATGGACGGCTGGACCGTGCCGCTGGCCTGCCTCAGCTTCACCCCCGAGCGGCGGCTGCGCGAGCCGGACCTGTCGACCCGCCGCTATGTCGGCCTGGTGGTCGGCGAGGTGACGATGGCGCCGCCGGCCGGGGGCGGGGCGGCGGCCAGCATGGCCCTGGACGCGGCCGGCCAGACGCTGGTGGTGACCTCGCCGCTGACCGATGTGTTCGGCGCGCTGTCGGTGCATGGCGCGGTCGGCGTCGGCCAGCAGAGCCCCTCCGGCGTGGCGCTGTCGGTGCAGCCCGGCGCGCCGCAGGCCGCCGCCGGAACCGTCAGCAGCGACGGCGAGCTGCTGTTCGGCAACGGGGCCTATCAGCTGTCGTCGGTGGTGGCCGGCGACCGCATCCTGGCCCCCGCGCCGGTCTCCAGCCTCGGGACCATCGATGTGACGGCCGCCCAGTCGCTGACCGTGCAGTCGGTCAGCGGCCAGACGGTGACCGTCTCCCCCTCCCCCGCGACGGCGCTCGAACAGGCGCCCTACGCCATCGCCCGCGGGTCGGTCATGCGGGTGCGCAGCGATCCGCTGACCACCGCCCTGCTGGTGTCGCTGGACGGTCAGATCGGGGTCGGCGGGCGGACCAGCGCGGCGCGGTTGACCGTGCGGGCCGGCGACCTGTTGATCGACGACCAGCATGACCTGCGCTTCCTGCAGGACGGCTCGGTGCAGGCAGTCGGCGCCAACGCCGGCGCCCAGCACAGCATCAACTTCCTGGCCAGCAAGAGCATCCTGGAGGTTCGCGAAGCCGGCGAGATCGTCTTTGACAGCGGCTCGCCGGGGGCCGGCGACGGACCGCCCGGCCTGATGCTGGCGGTCAACCAGAACGTCGGCGTCGGGGTCGCCGCCCCGCCCTATCGCCTGAGCGTCGATGGCGAGGTGCGGCTGTCGCAGGGGGTGATCTTCGCCGACGGCAGCCATCAGATAAACGGCGTCTCGGCCATTCCCGTCGGCACGGTGATCAGCTGGTGGAACGGGGCCCAGAAGCTGGGCTGGACGGGCGACGGCTTCCAGCTGTGCAACGGTTCGACGATCACCGATCCGGAGAGCCCGCTGGTCGGGACCAAGACGCCGGACCTGCGCGGCATCTATGTGCGCGGCGCGGTCAGCTACGACCAGATCGGCGCCACCGGCGGAGCGACCAGCCACACCCACGGCTACGCCCTGGGCGACCACACCCACCGCATCGACCACAGCCACATCATCACCGGCTACACCACCTCGGTGATCGGCACGGCCGGCCAGAACATCGCGGGCAGCAGCGTCTCGACCGACTCCCACGTCCACACCATCAACACCTCCTCTAACAACGCCTCGCCCAACGTCACCGGCCCGCCGCCGCAGTCCAAGCCCGGCGTCACCGACGCGGCCCCCAACCAGCCGCCGTTCATGACCCTGATCAAGGCGATGCGCATCAAATGAGCCATCCCGTCCGCGTCTGCATCGTCTCCGGCCACGCCGGGGGACTGGAGGGGGAGGTCTCGGCCCGGATGGAGGCGCTCGGCCTGGAGCCGGTGATGCTGGCTGAGGACAGCCCGGCGGCGACGCGCCAGAAGCTGATGTCCAAGTGCGCCATGCTGGTGGCCCTCTACCCGGTCGATGCGGCGGCCCACCTGTGCATGGGGCTGGCGGCCGGCATGGGACTGCCAATCTATGTGCTGGCGGCCAAGACCGATCCGGCCCCCTATCCGGCCGGGACCAAGGTGTTCGCCAGCCTGCAGGCGCTGGCCGACGCCCTGCCGGCGGCCGGCAAGGGCCGGCATGTCGACGAGCCGCTGCTGGCCCGGCTGGGCGCCTGCAAGGACGGGGTCGACTGGTACCTGTCCCGCTATCCGGGTGGACGCCATTCCAGCGAATGGACGCTGAAGGAGCAGCTGGAGTCCTTCGCCGAGGGTGGGGCGCCCTGGCTGAAGACCGCCTTCGACTACCGGCTGATCCCGCACCATCCGATGGACGGCGCCGACCTGCGGGGCGCCAACCTGACCGGGCTGCGGCTGCGGGGCGGCAGCCTGAAGACGGCCAAACTGGCCGGGGCCAAGCTGGCCGGGGCGCAGCTGAAGGCGACGCCGATGGCCGGCGCCGACCTCAGCGGGGCCGACCTTGGCGGCGCCGCCCTCAGCCGCTGCGACCTCACCGGCGCCAACCTGGCCGGGGCCGACCTGGAGGGCGCGGCGTTTGACCGCTGCCAGCTGGACGACGCCAAGGCGGCCAAGGCCAACCTGGCGCGGACGCGGCTGGCCAACGGCTCGGCCCAGAGGCTGGACCTGAGCGAGGCGATCCTCACGGGCGGCGACTTCGAGGAAGTCGATTTCTCTGCCGCCGACCTCTCCGGCGCCGATCTGCGCGAGGCCCGATTCCTGGCTTGCCGATTCGCCGGAAGCAGCCTTAAGGCGGCGAAACTGGCCGGCGCTACTTTTGCGGGTTGTGAAATGGCCTCCGCCGACTTCACCGGAGCCGATCTTGACGCCGCCCACGTGCTGGAACGGCGGTTTTGAATGGACAGAGGCCGAACATAATCTAGAGTTGTCCCAAGGCAAACACAGGAATTGGTGGAATCATGGCGACCGCCCAGGTGTACCGGAGCGTCAAGCTCGTCCTGCAGAACAGCACCAACGAAAATCTGACCGTGCAGGGGTTCGCCGTGCTGTCCGGCGCCTGGGGGGAAAAGCAGGCTCCCACCCAGGGCATGCTGGTCGGCGAACAGTCGGCGGTGGAGTGGACCAGCGTCTCGACGGCGCTGGGCACCGGCACCTCGGCCTATGTCCGGTTCGGCACCTCGCACGGCTATCCGCTGCTGCGCTGGTCGCTGCCCTGGGCCGGCCCGTTCGAGGTGGTCCGCGAGGATGTCACCGGCCTGCGCTTCGACGTGGTCATCGACGACCGCCACCCCGACGCGGTGATCATCCTGGCCACCGTGCTCGAGAGCCGGCGCGAGTAGCCGACGCCACAAAGGGTCGGTCATGCCAGTCTACAGAAGCGTCCATCTGGTCATTCAGAACAGTACGCCATCGGCCATGACGGTCGAGGCGGCCGAGGTGATCCACGGCGGCTGGAAGTCGGACTTCGGCCTGACCGTCAAGGGCGGCAACATCCCCGCCCAGAGCGCCGCCAGCCTGACCTGCGCCTCGGAACAGCTGCAGATCGGCTGCGAGGGCTTCCTTCGCCTGGCCTCGACCATGGGCATGGTCCAGCTGCATTGGGCCCTGCCGTGGGTCGGCCGCTTCAGCATGGAGCGCGAGGTGAACCCCCGGCAGTTCGACTACCGCCTGCTGCTCTACGAGGAGTCCCCGGCCAGCCCGACCGCCCTGGTCACCCTGTCGCCCGCCGTGACGCGGAAGAGAGGCTGACATGCGTGTCCAGCGCCAGGTCGACGTCGTGCTGCAGAACCACACGCAGGAGCTGCTGGCGATCGAGGATGGCATGAACGTCCAGGGCAGCTGGGCGGCGCCGGGACCGCCCAAGCCGGGCGCCATCGTCGCCAAGCAGGGCTCGGGCAAATGGACCAGCATCTCGACCGAGGAAGGCGTCGCCGCCGAGGGCTTCATCCGCTTCAGCTGCACCAAGGGCTATGTGCAGATCCACTGGCGGCTGCCCCGTGAAGCCGATCAGTTCGACGTCTCGGTCACCACCCCTGAAGACCTGACCCACACCGTGCGGCTGAGCGGCGTCAACTATGACTTCCGAGTGCTGCTGGTCACCCTGCTGCCCGAGCGCAAGCCGCCGCCCGCGAAGAAGTAGCCAGGGCTCACGGCGCGCCGTCAGGCCTGGGCGGCCGCCGCGGCCCCATCCCGCGCCCGGCGCCGGCCGCGCCGCGCCTTCACGGGTCGGTCCAGCAGCGAGCGCAGCAGCCGCGACAGGCTGACCACGTCATAGGGCTTGTCGATCAGCGGGAAGTCGGCGCCGTTCAGCATGGCCGGCTCGGCGACGTAGCCGGAGGTCAGCAGGATCGGCAAGTCAGGGCGCAGGACACGGGCCGATTGCGCCAGGCCGACGCCGCTGGCCCCGCCCGGCATGACCACGTCGGAGAACAGCAGGTCGATGCCGTCGTCCTCTCGCAGCACCTCCAGAGCCTCGGCCGCGTCGCCGGCGGTGACGATCTGGTAGCCGAGCGAGCGCAGCATCTCGACGGCCAGGTCGCGCACGGTGGCCTCGTCCTCGACGACCAGGATGCGTTCCTGACCGCTGACCACCTCGGTGACGGCCGGCGGCTCTTCTCGCGCCTGGCAGGCTTCCGCCGACAGCGGCAGAACCAGCCGCACAGCCGTTCCCTTGCCAGGGGCGCTGTCGATGCCGACCTCGCCGTGCGACTGGCTGACGAAGCCGTAGACCTGGCTGAGGCCGAGGCCCGAGCCCTTGCCGACCTCCTTGGTGGTGAAGAAGGGCTCGAAGACGTGGTCGCGCACCCGCTGGGTCATGCCCAGCCCCGTGTCGCGCACCTCCAGCACCACCCGCTCGCCGGCCCGCTCGGCGGCGATGGTCAGGAGGCCGCCGCCGGGCATGGCGTCCCGGGCGTTGACCGCCAGGTTGAGCAACGCCGTCTCCAGCTGGGTGCGGTCGACATGGACCGGCAGGGGAGCGTCGGCCAGGGCCAGGTCGATGGTCACCGCCTCGCCGACCGCCTGGCGCAGCAGCGGGACGAAGTCGCGGATCAGCGCGCAGGCGTCGAGGGTGACCGGGGTCAGGTGCTGGCGGCGGGAGAAGGCCAGCAACTGCTGGGTCAGGTCGCGGCCACGCTCGGCGGCCTGGCGGACGGCGTCGATGCGCGAGGACCGCTTGTCCGGGCCCTCCTCGCGGCGGGTCAGCATGTCGACGTTGCCGAGCACCACGGTCAGCAGGTTGTTGAAGTCATGGGCGACGCCGCCGGTCAGCTGGCCGACCGCCTCCATCTTGCGGGCCTGGGCCAGCTGCTCCTCCAGCGAGCGGCGCTCGGTGGCGTCCATGATGACGCCGAAGATTTCCTGCTCGCCCTCCCCGGCCGGCGCCAGCACGCCCTGGTCGAGCAGGTGGCGGTAGGACCCGTCGGCGCACTGCCAGCGGAACTCGCAGGCGTAGGTCCCGGTGTGGACGGCGGCCGAGACGGTCTCGATCACCCGCTCCAGGTCGTCGGGATGGATGCGCGAGGCGCCGAAGGTCGCCTCCTCCACGAAGCGTGAGGGCGGAAAGCCGGTGATGGCCTCGATGCTGTCGCTGACGAAGGACGGGGCGAAGGGCGGAACGGCGGTGCGGGCGTGGAAGACGATGGGCAGGGAGCGGAGGATGGCCTCCTCCCGCTGGCGCGAGCGCTGCAGGGCCCGTTCGGCATGCTCCTTGGCGGCCGTCACCCGGGCGTTCTCGTCGAGCAGGCGGTGGGCCTCGGCGGCGCGCCGCTCGACCTCAGCGGTCTTCAGGTAGAGGTCGACCAGGACGTTGACCTTGGAGCGCAGGATGAAGGGATCGACCGGCTTGAACACCACATCGACGGCGCCGGCCGAGTAGGCCTGGAAGACATGGGCCTCGTCGCGGAAGATGGCGGTCAGGAAGACGATGGGCGTGCCGGCGTTCTTTTTCCGCGAACGGATCATCTGGGCGGTTTCGTAGCCGTCCATGCCCGGCATGTGCAGGTCGAGCAGGATGACCGCGAACTCGTCGACCAGCAGGGCGCGCAGGGCCTCCTCGCCGGAGCGGGCGACGACAAGGTCGTGGCCGAGCGCCTCCAGCGCCTGGACGGCGGCGAAGGCGTTGCGCTCGTCGTCGTCGACAATGAGGATGCGCGCCCGCGCCGGTTCCAGGGCCGGCCCCGGCGCGGTCGTCGCCCAGCCTGTGCGGGCCGTATTCGTCATCAGCCCGCCTGCGGCATCAGGGAGACCACGGTGTCGCTGGCCAGCCGCATGGCGTCCGTCCGCTGGATGCCCACCCTCAGGACCGAGGTCAGGTGGTCGATGTCGACCGGCTTGGAGACATAGTCGGAGGCCCCGGCCTGGATGCACTTCTGGCGGTCGCCCTTCATCGCCTTGGCGGTGACGGCCACTACCGGCAGGTCGGCGAAGCCTTCCCGCGCCCGAATCTCGCGCATGGTCTCGTAGCCGTCCATGTCCGGCATCATGATGTCGACGAGGATGGCGTCGACATCGGGATCGGCATCGAGCAGGTCGAGGCCCGCCCGGCCGCTTTCGGCGTAGACCAGCTCCAGGCCGTACTCCTCCAGGGCGCTGGCCAGGGAGAAGATGTTGCGGATGTCGTCGTCGATGACCAGCACCTTGCGCCCCGTCAGCACCGCGTCGTGGCTGCGGGTGCGGCTGAGGCTGGCCCGAGCGGTTTCCGACAGGTTGTCGGTGCGCTCGTGCAGCAGCAGGCTGACCTGGTCGATCAGGTGCTCGGGCGTGCGGGCCAGGCGGACCAGGCCGCCGAACACCGCCAGCCGCAGCCGGCGATCCTCCTCGGGCGGCAGGTCGCGCGGCGCATAGACGATGACCGGATGGGCCGGGTCCTGGGCGGCTTTCAGCAAGTCGACGAGCAGGTGGGGCGCCAGGGCCCCGGCCTCGATGACCACGGCGTCGGGCCGTTCGGCGGGAGCCTTGGCCAGCACCGAGGGCAGGTCGGCGACGATCTCGATCTGCTCGAAACTGCCGCGCAGCACCAGGCTGGCCTCGTCCTCGCCGCCGACCACGGCGACGCGGCGGTCGGCCTTGGCGACGAAGCTCTTCACCTCTTCCAGCGCCCCGACCACCTGCTCATGCTCGACCGGCTTGTGGGTGAAGCCGTAGGCGCCCATGGACAAGCCCAGGCCCTTCTGGTCGTGGCCGGAAATCAGGTGGACCGGGATGTGACGCGTCTCGGGCGTTCGTTTCAGCATGTCGAGCAGGGCCAGGCCGTCGATATCCGGCAGGCCGATGTCCAGCATGATGGCGTCAGGAGCGAAGCGCCGGGCCAGGGACGAGACCGCCTGCCCCTCGGCCGTGACCACGCCCTTGAAGCCGGCGTCGCGGACCAGGTTGAGCAGGATGTCGGCGAAGCGGTTGTCGTCCTCGACGATCAGCACCACCGAGTCCCCAGCGGCGATGACATCGCGGTCGTCGGCCACCGGCTCGGGGGCGTCGTCCGACAGGGTGTTGGAGATCATCATCCGCGGCACGGGAGCCGGGGCCGGCCGGCTCATCAGCGGGGCCTGGGCCGGGCTGAAGTTGAGCGGCAGGTAGAGGGTGAAGGTGGAGCCGAGACCCGTGCGGCTCTCGACCTTCAGCTCGCCGCCGAGCAGGCGGGTGATCTCGCGGCTGATCGAGAGGCCCAGGCCCGTGCCGCCGTACTTGCGGCTGGTGGTGCCGTCGGCCTGCTGGAAGGCCTCGAAGATGATGCGCTGCTTCTCCTCGGGGATGCCGATGCCGCTGTCCTCAACCTGGAAGGCCAGCACCTGGCCGGCCCGGTTGAGATGGTCGTTGCCGGCGCTCCAGCCCTCCTCGGCCCGGCTCACCTTGAGCTTCACATGGCCCTTCTCGGTGAACTTGAAGGCGTTGGAGAGCAGGTTCTTGATGATCTGCTGCAGGCGCTTGTCGTCGGTGTACATGGCGCGGGGCAGGTCGGCATCGAGCTCAACCAGGAAGTCGAGGCTCTTGGTCCGGGCCACTTGCGCGAAGGTGCGGTCGACCTGGTCGCGCAGGTCGGCGAAGCCCATCTCGCCGATGTCGAGGGTGACGGTGCCGCTCTCGATCTTCGACAGGTCGAGGATGTCGTTGATCAGGCCCAGCAGGTCGGAGCCGGCGTCGTGGATGTTGCGGGCGAACTCGACCTGCTTGTCCGACAGGTTGCCCTGGGTGTTGTCGCTGAGCAGCTTGGAGAGGATCAGCAGCGAGTTCAGCGGCGTGCGCAGTTCGTGGCTCATGTTGGCCAGGAACTCGGACTTGTACTTGGAGGTCAGGGCCAGCTGTTCGGCCTTCTCCTCCAGCGCCAGCTTGGCCTGTTCGACCTCGCGGTTCTTGCCTTCCACCTGCTTGTTCTGGTTGGACAGCAGCTGGGCCTTGTCCTCCAGTTCGGCGTTGGTCTGCTGCAGTTCGTCCTGTTTGGTGCGCAGCAGTTCCTCCGATTGGCGCAGGGACGTGGCCTGCTGTTCCAGCCGGTCGTTGGTCTTTTTCAACTCTTCCTGCTGGGCTTGAAGCTCGGAGGTCAGCAGCTGTGACTGCTTGAGCAGCCCCTCGGTCCGCATGTTGGCGGCGATGGTGTTCAAGACGATGCCGATGGATTCCATCAGCTGATCGAGGAAGCTCTGGTGGGTTTCCGAGAACTCACCGAAGGTCGCCAGTTCGATGACTGCCTTGACCTCGCCCTCGAAGATGGCCGGCAGGACGATGATGTTGAGCGGCGCCGCTTCGCCCAGGCCCGAGCTGATCTGGATGTAGTCCTTGGGCACGTTGGTGAGCAGGATGCGCGACTTCTCGTGCGCGCACTGGCCGACCAGGCCTTCGCGCAGCCGGAAGGTGCTGGCCACGTGCTTTCTGTTATTGAAGGCGTAGCTGGCCGCCAGGTTGAGGACCACCTGGTCGTCCTCGTCGTGGTCCGCCGCATAGAAGACCGCGTGCTGGGCGTTGATCAGCGGGGCCAGCTCCGACAGCACCATATGCGACACGGTCGACAGGTCGCGCTCGCCCTGCAGCATCCGTGTGAACCGCGCCAGGTTGGTCTTCAGCCAGTCCTGCTCGGTGTTCTTGAGGGTCTGATCCTTCAGGTTGCGGATCATCTCATTGATATTGTTCTTCAATTCCTCCACTTCGCCGGAGGCCTCGACGGTGATTGAGCGGGTCAGGTCGCCCTTGGTCACAGCCGTCGACACCTCGGCGATGGCGCGGACCTGGGTGGTCAGGTTGGCCGCCAGTTCGTTGACGTTGTCGGTCAGGTCGCGCCACAGGCCGGCGGCGCCGGGCACCCGCGCCTGGCCGCCCAGCTTGCCCTCGATGCCGACCTCGCGGGCGACGTTGGTCACCTGGTCGGCGAAGGTGGCGAGGGTCTCGATCATGCCGTTGATGGTGTCGGCGAGGCTGGCGATCTCGCCCTTGGCGTCGAGGGTCAGGGTGCGCTTCAGATCGCCCTGGGCCACGGCGGTGACGACATCGGCGATGCCGCGCACCTGGCCGGTCAGGTTGGCCGCCATGAAGTTGACGTTGTCGGTCAGGTCCTTCCAGGTCCCGCCGACCCCAGGCACCTGCGCCTGACCGCCAAGCTTTCCCTCGGTGCCGACTTCCTTGGCGACGCGCGTTACTTCCGATGCGAAAGCATTCAACTGATCAACCATGACATTGATTGTGTTCTTTAACTCAAGGATCTCACCCTTGACATCCACCGTGATTTTTTTGCTGAGGTCGCCGCGGGCCACGGCGGTGGTCACTTCAGCGATGTTCCGGACTTGGCCGGTCAGGTTGGCGGCCATCATGTTGACGTTGTCGGTCAGGTCCTTCCAGGTGCCGGCCACCCCGCGCACCTGCGCCTGACCACCGAGTTTGCCTTCGGTGCCGACTTCGCGCGCAACGCGCGTCACCTCGGAAGAAAAACTGTTCAGCTGGTCCACCATCGTATTGATAGTGTTCTTGAGTTCCAGGATTTCGCCCTTCACATCGACTGTGATCTTCTTGGAGAGATCACCCATGGCCACGGCGGTGGTCACGTCGGCGATGTTGCGGACCTGGCCGGTCAGGTTGGCGGCCATGAAGTTGACGTTGTCGGTCAGGTCCTTCCAGGTGCCGCCGACCCCAGGCACCTGCGCCTGGCCGCCAAGCTTTCCTTCGGTGCCGACTTCCTTGGCGACGCGTGTTACTTCAGAGGCGAAAGCATTCAGCTGATCAACCATGACGTTGATCGTGTTTTTTAGTTCAAGAATCTCGCCCTTGACGTCCACCGTGATCTTTTTACTGAGGTCGCCACGGGCAACGGCGGTGGTCACTTCGGCGATGTTCCGCACCTGGCCGGTCAGGTTGGCGGCCATGAAGTTGACGTTGTCGGTGAGATCCTTCCAGGTTCCGGCGACGCCCTTCACCTGCGCCTGACCGCCAAGCTTGCCTTCGGTGCCGACTTCGCGAGCAACGCGCGTGACTTCGGAAGAAAAGCTGTTCAGCTGGTCCACCATCACATTAATCGTGTTCTTTAACTCGAGGATCTCGCCGCGGACATCCACCGTGATCTTCTTGGACAGATCACCCATGGCCACGGCGGTGGTCACATCGGCGATGTTGCGGACCTGGCCGGTCAGGTTGGCGGCCATCAGGTTGACGTTGTCGGTGAGGTCCTTCCAGGCACCGGTCACGCCGCGCACATTGGCCTGGCCGCCAAGTTTTCCTTCAGTGCCAACTTCGCGGGCCACGCGCGTCACTTCGGATGAGAAAGCATTCAGCTGGTCAACCATGGTATTGATGGTAGTCTTTAGTTCCGAAACCTCGCCCTTTACATCGACCGTAATTTTCTTGGAGAGGTCGCCGTTGGCCACGGCGGTCGTGACTTCAGCGATGTTCCGCACCTGGCCGGTCAGGTTGGCGGCCATGAAGTTGACGTTGTCGGTCAGGTCCTTCCAGGTGCCGCCGACGCCCTCCACGCGGGCCTGACCGCCCAGCTTGCCTTCGGTGCCGACCTCGCGGGCCACGCGGGTCACTTCCGAAGCGAACGCATTAAGTTGGTCCACCATCACGTTGATTGTGTTCTTCAATTCCAGAATCTCGCCGCGCACGTCGACGGTGATTTTCTTGGAGAGGTCGCCGCGGGCCACGGCGGTGGTCACCTCGGCGATGTTGCGCACCTGGCCGGTCAGGTTGTCGGCCATCAGGTTGACGTTGTCGGTGAGGTCCTTCCAGGCGCCGGTGACGCCCTGCACGTTGGCCTGGCCGCCCAGCTTGCCTTCGGTGCCGACTTCGCGGGCCACGCGAGTCACCTCAGAGGCGAAACTATTGAGCTGGTCAACCATGACGTTAATCGTGTTCTTGAGCTCCAGCACCTCGCCCTTCACATCCACCGTAATCTTGCGGGACAGGTCGCCCCGGGCGACGGCGGTGGTCACTTCGGCGATGTTGCGGACCTGGCCGGTCAGGTTGTCGGCCATCAGGTTGACGTTGTCGGTGAGGTCCTTCCAGGTGCCGGCGACGCCCTTCACCTGGGCCTGGCCGCCGAGCTTGCCTTCAGTGCCGACCTCGCGGGCCACGCGGGTCACTTCCGAGGCGAAACTGCCCAGCTGGCCGACCATGGTGTTCACCACCTTGCCGGTGCGCAGGAACTCCCCGCGCAGGGGCCGCTCCTCGTTCTCCAGGTCCATGGTCTGGCTAAGGTCGCCCTTGGCCACGGCCCCGATCACCCGGGCCATTTCGGCGGTCGGGTGGACCATGTCGGCGATCAGGCTGTTGACCGCGTCGACGCTGGCCGCCCAGGACCCGGCGGCGGCGGGCAGCCGGGCGCGGTGGTTGATCTTGCCCTGCTTGCCGACCACCTCGCCAAGGCGCTCGAATTCCTTGGTCATGCGGTCGTTGAGTTCGACGACCTCGTTGAAGGCCTCGGCGATCTCGCCGTCGACGCCATCGAGGCTGCGCGGCAACCGCACGGAAAAATCCCCCCGGCGAAACGCGCGGAGGGCGGCGAGCAGTTCTCGTTGATTGAGCTGGGCCGGCGCGTAATGACCGTTCGACCTGTCGGCATGACCTTTGGAAGACGCCGCGCGCGTGCTCTGCACCGAAGCCGTCATGGAACCCCCTGGAGCCCAAATGTCGGGGGCGTAAACACGACCGTGCGGCACCCCACCGTGAGTGCCCAACGCCCGATTTGCGCGGGAAGTTCCCTGCCTAAAGCCGCTACAGGCCGATTTTCCGGCGGCCCAAAGGCGGAATGCGTCAGCCGGCGGCGTGCAGCGCCTTCAGATGGTCGATTTCCTCGGCCGAGCCGATCATCACCGACACCCGCTGGTGCAGGCCGGTGACCTCGACATCAAGCATGTCGACGGCGCCGTCGAAGGCCGCGCCGCCGGCTTCCCGCACCAAGAGGCTCATCGGATTGGCCTCGTACATCAGGCGCAGCTTGCCGGCCCGATCAGGCTCGCGCTTGTCCCACGGGTAGAGGAAGACCCCGCCCCTGGTCAGGATGCGGTGCAGGTCGGCGACCATCGAGCCGACCCAGCGCATGTTGAAGTTCCGCCCGCGCGGCCCCTCCTGGCCGGCCAGCAGCTCGTCGACATAACGCTGCACGGGCGGGGCCCAGTGGCGGTGGTTGGAGGCGTTGATGGCGTATTCGCCGGTGCGGGCCGGCACGGTCATCCGCTCGGCCGTGCGCGTCCAGACCTGCGTCTGCGGATCGAGGGTGAAGCCGGCGACGCCCTCGCCCAGGGTCAGCACCAGGGTGACCTGCGGGCCATAGACCACATAGCCGGCGGCCACCTGATTGCGGCCGGGCTGCATGAGGTCGGCCTCGGTGGCGGGGCGGGCCGGGCTGGCGCCGGGGGCCGGCAGGATCGAGAAGATGGTGCCGACCGAGATGTTGACCTCGATGTTGCTGGAGCCGTCGAGCGGATCGAACAGCAGGTAGTACCCGCCCTCGGGACCCAGATCGCGGACCGGCTGAACCTCGTCCATCTCCTCCGAGCCCATGGCGACCAGGGCCGGGCTGCGGGCGGCGACGCGCAGCAGGATGTCGTTGGCCAGGACGTCGAGCCCCTTCTGCACCTCGCCCTGGACGTTGACGGAGACGGCGGCGCCATGCTCGGCCCCGCCCCGGCGGACGACCCCGGCGATCTCGACACAGGCGTCGGCCACGGCCAGCACGAGGTCGGCCAGGGCCGGATGGGCGGTCGACAGGTGGTCGGACAGGGTCAAGGCGGCGGGCTCCGGTGACGTCGATGCGCCCCTTAGCAAGGTTCTGCCAAAAGCCGAAGTCCGGAGGCCTGTCGCCGCAACGAAAGCCTGCCCCCTGGCGCCGCCCGCGCCAGATAATCCGGGGACACTATATAGATTTTCGGCGCGGAAGCGGCCACACGCTGGGCGAAAATCTATATAGTGTCCCCGGATTATCGTCCCCGTCGGTGGGGGCGCGAGGGAACGGGCCCGGACCCCCTCCCCCAAATCTTCGCTTGCATTTTGCCTGTATGTTTCGTACAATCACACCATGCCCGACATCACCGATCCCTCCGCCCCGGCGCCCGCCGGCGGCTTTCGCACGGCCGCGCGCATCGTCGAGGACGCCGGCGGCCCGGCCGTGGTCGGGAAGGCGCTCGACATGGCGGCGGCGACCGTCCTGGCGTGGAAGAGAAACGGCGTCACCGACAAGGTCTGGCCCCTCTTCGTCGCGCGAGGCTGGGCCAGCGAGGAGGAGCTGCGGCAGGCCTCCATCGCGGCGGGGGTCAAGAAACACCTGCCGCCGCCGACGGTCGAGGAGCTGAAGGCGCGGCTGGCGGCCTGGACCGGCGGGCCACGCTCGATCGCCGACATGATCGACCACGGCGGCGGTCCGACCCAGGTCGGTACGGCGCTGGGCAAGTCGCAGTCGACCGTCTCGGTCTGGAAGAACAGCGGCGTGCCGGACACCTTCTGGGACCGCTTCGTGGAGCTGGGCCTGGCGACCAGCCGCGAGGAGGTGGCGGCGGCCTGCGCGGCGCTGCGGCCCGGCAAGGCCCAGCCGCCCTCCCCGCCGCCGGCCGCCAGCGCGCGCCAGCAACGGCTGGTCCGCAGCCAGGCCGGCGGCCTGACCGCCTTCTGCAAGCTGATCGACATCCCCGGGGCCGGGCCCGGGCGGAGCCTGAAGCTGGCCGCCCACCACAGGCTGTGGCTCGAGAAGCTGGAGGCGGTCGAGCGCGGCGAGATCCGGCGGCTGATGGGGTTCATGCCGCCGGGGTCGGCCAAGTCGACCTATGCGGTGGATGTGTTCACCCCCTGGTTCCTGGCGCGGGGCGAGAACCGCAGCGTGCTGGTGGTGACCTACGCCACCGCCCTGGCCGGGCGGCGCGGGCGCAAGGCCCGGAGCGTGACGCGCCAGCCGATGTTCCAGTCGCTGTTCGGGGTCACCCCGGAGAAGGGCCGGGCCAGCGCCGTCGACTGGGCCCTGAGCAACGGCGGCGAATGGATGGGGGCCGGGATGCTGGCCGGCATCACGGGGAACCGGGCCGACCTGATCGTCATCGACGACCCGGTCAAGGGCCGGGCCGAGGCCGATAGCCCGCTGGTGCGGCGCCGGACCCGCGAGGAGTTCGACGACACGGTGCGCACCCGGCTGAAGAGCGGCGGGCGGATCGTGCTGATCCAGACCCGCTGGCACGAGGACGACCTGGCCGGCAGCCTGCTGCCGGCCGACTATGACGGGCGCTCGGGCCCGGTGCTGTGCCGCGACGGCGAGACCTGGGAGGTGGTCAGCATCCCGGCCCAGGCCGAGCGGGCGGACGATCCGCTGGGGCGGGCGGTGGGGGATTATCTGTGGCCGGAATACTGGGGCGCCGACCACTGGCCGCAGTTCCGGCTGAACCCGCGGACGTGGAACGCCCTCTACCAGCAGCGGCCGCGGCCCGAGGAGGGCAGCTATTTCGAGCGGGGGTGGTTCCGGCGGTTCCAGGACCATGAGCTGCCCAAGGTGCTGCGCTACTATGGGACCAGCGACTATGCGGTGACCGACGGTGGCGGCGACTTCACGCGGCTGACGGTGTGGGGCGTCGACGAGGCGATGAACCTGTGGCGGGTGGCCAGCTGGGGCGGCCAGACCAGCAGCGACCAGTGGATCGAGCGCCAGTGCGACCTGATCGCCGACTTCCGCCGGGCCGGGGGCGGCATCCGGCGCTGGTTCGGCGAGGCCGGGGTGATCCAGCGGGCGGTGGAGCCGATGCTGGTCGCCAAGATGCGCCAGCGGCGGTTGAGCTGCCCCCTGGAGTGGCTGAGCTCGGGCCAGGACAAGGTGGCGCGGGCGCGGGGCGCCCAGGCCCTGGTGCGCGAGGGGCGGGTCTATGTGCGCGACGACGGGGACGGCGACTGTTTCGTGGACGAGTGCGTGGCGTTTCCGACGGGGCGGTATGACGACGAGGTGGACTGTCTGTCGCTGATCGGGCGGGCGGTGGACCGGCTGACGCCGCCGGTGGCGCACTGGCGGCCGTTGCCAGAGTTTGCGGACTGCGGGTCGGTTTGGGAGCCGGGGGTGAACAGTGGGTTCGGGGCGGCGGAGTTTGCGGACGGAGGGAGTGTGTTTGAGTGAGGGGGAGCACTTCGTTTCCCCTGTTGGAGGAACAACAGGAGCCCATTGTAGACCTTCACGCGCTGATAAGCTCAACGCCATGTAGGTTGCGTGAGAGGCGCTCGATTGCATTCTTGCAATCGATTCGTAGATGTTCTAATTTGATCGGTGGAGAAAATGATTCCGTGCTGAACGATAAAGCTCGAGACCAGATCAAGCAGTTGATCCGTCAACACACCGCCAAGAATACGGTGAGTGAGGAGGCCGCGCGTGAATCGTTAGTTCGTCGCGGGGTCTACACGGCGGATGGAAAACTGACGCCTGCCTATGGCGGCAAACCCAAAAAGAAAGCCGGCAAGCCAAAGCAGTGAGCCGGCTCGCGACTTCCTTCGTCCTTGGCTATCATGGTTGCGACAAGGCCGTCGGCATGGCGGCTTTATTGCGTCAGACCGTACTTAAACCAAGCGGCGACAAGGGATTCGATTGGCTCGGAAAGGGCATCTACTTCTGGGAAGCCGATCCGCAGAGGGCCCGCGAATGGGCCGAATGGAAGGCCGCTCGCGGAGACTACGAAGAGCCGTTCGTCATCGGCGCAGTCATTGATCTAGGCAACTGCCTGGATCTTGTCGTGCGCGAGAACATCGACCTTCTGACTCTCGGCTATGAGGGCCTTCTCGCCGAGACGCAGGCCGCCCACCTAGAGATGCCGGTCAACAAAGATGTACCGGGTGACCCGTTCGAGAATAAGCTATTGCGGTTCCTCGACTTCGCGGTGATTGAAAAGGTGCACGCGAGCGTCGAAGACGCGGCGGTGTTGGGAGTTACCGGCGCCGAGCCCTTCGACACAGTGCGTGGCCTCTTTCCAGAAGGCGGCCTTGCCTATCCAGAAGGCGGGTTCTTCGCCAAAACCCACACACAGATCGCCGTGCGAAACCCCAAGGCGATCAAGGGCATCTTTCTGCCCTAGCGACAGGCGCGAGCGATTACCATTCGACGCCGCAGTTAGTTCGCCGAAACAGGGCTGAGTGCGACTGGAGGGAGCAGTCGCTCTGAACCATTTCGCCGGTTTGCGGGTTCTTCACTACCAGCAAGTTGGGAAGACGCAGTCCGAGAAAGACGTCGTCGACATCGTCCGGATTCACGGAGTCCGCCATCAGCAGTACTTCGCCGAGCTTGGCGCGGTTGCCCGTGAACAAAGACGGCAGTGTAAATTCCACCATCCAGATTCGCTCAGGAAGAGTGCCGAGAACCTCAAGTTCTTCGGCCGTGGCCGAGCTCTCGTCGTGCCCGTGTGCGCTGCGTAGATGCTCTAGATAGTCCTCCCGCGACAGTAGGATCGTCCGCAGGACGTAGCGCCAAGTGTTCTGGGTTATGTAGTCGAACCACCGCCCGGAACTGGACGTCGCCAGCACCGGCAACAAATTGGTCAGCATGAGGGCGGCAATCGCCTCCGCGCCTTCAGCCGTGAGATTTGGAGTTTTCTGGCGGATCGCAATGATCCAGTGCGCGCTGACGTCCGGGTCGAATTCTAGGGCTTGGCTACTGAGCGTGTAGTAGGGCCCGAGGTTGTCGTCATGGATCAAGAAATGGTCGATCCAAGCTGAAGCTTGCAGATACTGAGACGAACCGGGACCAGCGTACACGGGGATGGCCTGAGGGTGCCATTCGTCGGAATGTCGCGTATGGCCGAAGACGAGCACGACATGCTCTTCCTGTTTTCCGTCAGGGCCGTCAGCTCCATTGCCTGTCCTAAAGATCAGCAGCGCCTGGTCACCGCTCTCGATGATTGAGGCGAGAAGGGGCATGTATTTCTGATCGCCCTTGATCTCCGTCACGTCGGCCTCCAGGCCGCGGCTCTCGATGACATCCACGATCTGTCCCAGAGACAGACCTTGGCAGGGGGGCGTGACCCCCAATTTGTCGTTGATCTGCTTGGTAGTCAGATCGTCGGCCTCGCTGGTACGCAGCGCCATGTGCAAGCAGGCATGGGCGCAAACGTGTGTCAGGCTGTTCTGTTGGCAGTAGTAGACGCCCTCGACCGTAAAGGTTCGGTCTCTCACGGTGCATTGGTAGGTGTGATGGGGTGCCAAATAGTTGTTCAACAGAAAGCTGCGGCCCTCCTCTCGGGAAAGCGTTGGCGGCGGCAGAATGCCTTCGAAGACGTAAGACACCTCAAATTCGGCTCGTCCGGGCGGCCGATAGTTAATGATGACCGCCTGCCCGAGGAACGCCCCTTCGGTCACGTCTGCAAGATCGCCATCTTCGGCAATGTCGCAGGCGAAGAACGAAATCGCGATCGCCTCCGCCGCGCCGCCGCCACCAGCATGCATCCGATCGAGTTCGTCGATTTCCTGCGCGACGTGCGGCAAGCGAGCCGCCGGCTCGATGATGATTGTACGCGCACCCTGCTTTCGGGCGAGGGTGCACAGCCGGTGAAGCGGCAAGTTGTTGGCGGCCTTTGTCTTCCAGACCTTCTCGATCAGATCGAAGTAGAAGGAATAGGGAGGACTACAGGCGACCGTTGCGCCGACGACGGCGAGGTCAGACCACATGCTCTTTGCCGCAATATAGGGGTGACGCCGGCCTTCAGGCCGTCGGTCGCCGAACGCGGCTTGGACCGCCGACCACAACATTGCGATCGAAGGAGCCTGGTCGGAGGTTCGTATTTCTCAAGAACTCAAGCTGGTCTGGCGTCAGACGCGGAACCTCCACGACCTTGGCGCGCATGGGCGTCGCGGTGGGGGCTTCGGTTTTGTCTTTAGCGTCTGCCATTGCTCTATCCGGCATCCACGAGAAACGCGTGTGGATGGTGAGAGTTGCACCCGGCTTGTGGGCAGTTAAGCGACACCTGATACGGGCCCCCCACCTACCCGGTCAAGCAAAATAGGCCGTGAAAATAGCCAAGTTCTTAATTACACGCAGAATCGCGGACGAAGCAACGAATGGTTGATCGGGCCTCGCGGCGCGCTCAATCGCTTGTTCTGAAACGACCGTAGGCGGCGACGATAATTTGCATCATCGCATCGCGACCCTCATCATTGAGGCGGGGGTCGCTGCTGAGGTAGGAGGCAATCTGGCCAATCGGCTCTGGCGCCACGCCCCCCCTGGCATTGACGAAGTCGTCGGCGCTCAGACCGGCCCATGCGACGAGCGCCGCCAAGCTATCTACGTCAGGCCGACGCCCCTGCGCCAATCGGGTTAAGGTCGATGCGCTAATTCCCGATTGCTCGGCGATTTGCTTCCAGTTGAGCTTGCGCGACGCACGCACAGCGTCGAGAGCGCGGTAGAAGCCCGCACCATCAAATTCTGCTTTCGACATTGAATTTCACTCTTGCAATTCACCCAACTTGGCAATACTGGGCATATTGATTGCAATATCGCAATCGAAAACCGAATTGGCAAGGGAGTGTGATGTGGTCGAATCCAATGAACAGGCCGGCGGGCGCCAGCCGGAAAAGTCCAAGCCGGCCAAGCCCTACAAGCTGAATGTCCAAGGCGTGACCATCGAATGGCCCGAGCCGACGATTGCGGTGAAGGAAGCTATGAAAGAGGCGGGTTTCGACATCAGCCAACCCTGGATCATGATCCTGCGAGTGGCCGGCCAGCCCAAGCGTCCGGTCGAACTCGACACGATCATCGACCTCACCGATCCGGGGGTGGAGAAACTCCGCCTCACGCCCAAGCAAATCAGCAACGGCGAAGCTCCGATGCGCCGGCAGGAATTTGACCTCCTGCCGGCCGATGAGACTTTCCTCGAGCGCGCTGGGTATTTCTGGGAAACTTTCACCGATGCGGGCGTCCGCTGGCTCCTGATCCACGGCTACCCGTTGCCGGTTGGCTATGACCAGACCAGCTTCTCGCTCGGCCTCCAAATACCGATCACCTACCCTGCAGGCCAGATCGACATGTTCTACTGTTACCCCCACCTGACTCTGGTCTCGGGAGGTTCAATCCCGAAGACCCAACACCGTGTCGCAGTACTGGGTCAGCCCTACCAACGCTGGTCGCGGCATCGCCCTGACGGAGGCTGGGATCGGCACAAGGACAACGTAGTGACGCACTTGGCTTTGGTCGAGGAGTCGCTCTCGCGCGAGGTGGAGTCGTGATTCGTCGTGGCCCTACACTCCGGATTGCCGGCTCTCAGCACGACCAGTTGATACGCCATCTCTTCCCCGGTGACGGCCTGGAAGCGGCCGCGATCCTAATCTGCTCGCGGCTCACGGGTCGGCGCACAACTTTCATCGTCCGCTCGATCATGCCCGTGCCATACGAGGCATGCCCAGTCCGGACGCGCGACCGGCTGACCTGGCCCGGTGATCATCTCGAAGAAGCAATCGACACGGCCGAGCCGCAGGGCGACAGCCTTTTCCTGATGCACAGCCATCCTAGGGGCTTCTTTTCCTATTCCGCCATCGACGATGCGTCCGACGAGCAAGCTCTTCCCGGCCTTCGGGCGGCCATTGACACCGACCACGGCTCGGCCCTCATGACTCCGGACGGCGCTGTGCGGGCTCGCGTTTACGACGGAAAAGTCATGATCGACGTGGAACTCGTCGTCATTGCTGGTGATGATATTCGCCTTTGCTGGAGTGACGCTTCTGGTTCGCCCATGGCACGGCCACTAGCCTTCACCGCCGACATGACGGCGGAGCTCTCTAGGCTCTCGGCCTTTGTCGTCGGCGTTTCCGGCACAGGCTCGATCATCGCCGAGCAAACCTTGCGGATGGGATTTGGCGACGTCGGCCTGTGCGACCCCGACCGGATCGAACTAAAGAACCTCAACCGCATCCTCAATGCCACAATCACTGATGCTCAAAAGGCCACGCCCAAGGTAACGATGTTTGCCAGGGCAGCTGCGGCTTACGCGCCAGAAGCCCATGTCCGGACCTTCATCCATTCTCTGCTCGACCGCGAGGTGGTGCTTGCCGCCGCCGAATCTGACGTTCTGTTCTGCTGTGTGGACAGCCATGAGGGGCGGCAGCTTTGCGACCTGATCGCCGCTGCCTTCGCCATTCCGCTAATCGACATGGGAGTCCAAATTCCGGTGAGGCAAGATCCACTAGGACATCACCGGATCGGCGGGGTTTACGGCAGAATTGACTATGTCCAGCCGCTCGGCGCGTCGCTCGAGGACCGCGAGGTCTACTCCCCTCAAAGCGTGGCCGAGGAATACATTGCCCGCGTCGCGCCAGATCAGCATGCCTCTGAGGTTCGTGACGGCTACATGAAGGGTCGCGCGGAGGAAGCACCTTCAGTGATCGCCCTCAATATGCGCGCCGCTTCAGCGGCGATGATGGAGTTCATCGCCCGGGCCTACCCGTTCCGACATGACAGCAATCGAGACCATGCACGCACGATTTTCGACCTAGCCTCCGGTGATCAGGAATTTCTGTCCGAAGACGAGTTCGCGGCAACAGCCAACCCTCTGGCTGGGGGTGGTAGCCGCGAACCGCTGCTCGGCCTTCCAATCCTGAACAGGAGGTGTCATGCGTTGGATTAAGAATCTCGGCGAGTGGCTTAGGCCGGCGCGCAAACTTCTAGTCCATGCCGACGACAGTCTCCCCGCCACCATGCCGCGGCGCGATTTGGTCGTTGCCCGGGACGGCGTCGAAGATTGGGCGGCAGGGTTATCCTGTCCCTGCGGGTGCGGGGAAGTCCTGGAGCTAATGCTGATCCCCGAAGCCCGGCCCAGATGGCACTTGACCGTCGACCGGAAGAACCGTCCGAGCCTCTACCCATCGGTATGGCGCGACAGTGGCTGCGGCGCTCACTTCTGGGTTAAGAGGGGCCGAGTACGTTGGTGCTAGAACCGCTCAAAGCCCGCGCAACACGACTCCAGCGGTCAGCAGGGCGATGGCGGGGAAAGGAGGACACACACCACTATTCGCGACCGTCCAGATCGATCCGGGACCAGAACGCCAACGCGGTCCTGTGACGCAAAAGTGGGTGTATCCCCACCTTCCCAACACCTTCCCGCGCCAACGCTGCCCTCATCCGACCCCTTCGGGGCCACCTTCTCCCGACCAGCGGGAGAAGGATCGTGGTGTGAATTAGAAGCCTGCCCCGCCGCCCCAAGTCCCGGCGGGGCAGGTCCCCCGCGCCTAGAGGATGAAGCCGGCGGCGTTCGTGACCTGGCCGGTGAAGGTCAGGGCGAAGTCGGCGGCGCCGTCGCCGGTGTTGTCGAGGGTCAGGGTGGTGAGCTTGGTCGCCGTGCTGTAGGTCAGCACCGCCTGGCCGGCGACGCCGGTGAAGGCCGCCGCCCAGGTGAAGGCCTGGTTGCCGCCGAGGTTGGCGTTGGCGTCCAGGGCGCTGAGGTCGACGGTGTCGAAGGCGCCGTTGAAGTCGGTGATCCGGTCCGCACCCCCCGGTGCGGAGTCCGTGATCGCGGTGAACACGAACCGGTCCGAACCCGAACCGCCGGTCAGGGTGTCGAGCCCGGTCCCACCGACCAGGACGTCGTCACCGTCCCCACCGAGGATGCGGTCGTCGCCCGCATCGCCGTAAAGCGCGTCGGCGCCGGCCTCGCCGCCGATGTAGTCGCCGTCGTCGCCGCCGTGGATCTGGTCGAGCCCCTCGCCGCCGTAGAGGCTGTCCAGGCCCGCGCCGCCCCACAGGGTGTCGTCGCCCAGCTGGCCGAGGATGACGTCGGCCCCGGCGTCGCCCCAGGCCTGGTCGTTGTCGTCGCCGCCATAGACCTTGTCGGTTCCGTCGCCGCCGTAGAGCCGGTCGGCCCCGGCGTCGCCGGACAGTTGGTCGTCGCCGGCGTCGCCGTGGATCAGGTCGGCGCCGGTCCCGCCGCCGGCGGTGTCGGCGCCATCGCCGCCGCCGAGGTCGTCATTGCCGTCGCCGCCCGACAGCTTGTCGACGCCCGCCTCGCCGCGCAGGGCGTCATTGCCCGTGCCGCCGGTCAGGGTGTCGTTGTCGGCGCCGCCATAGAGCTGGTCGTCGCCGGCGTCGCCGCTGAGGCTGTCGGCCCCCGCGTCGCCGAGGATCTGGTCGTTGTCGTCGCCGCCATAGGCCCGGTCATTGCCAAGACCGGCATAGATCTTGTCGAGGCCGAGGCCGCCGGTCAGGGTGTCGTCGCCGTCCAGGCCGGTGAGGGTGTCGTCGCCGGCATCGCCGTAGAGGCTGTCGGCGTCGACGCCGCCGTTCAGCCGGTCATTGCCATTGCCGCCATAGAGACGGTCGCCGCCGGCCTCGCCGTTGAGGGTGTCGTCGCCGTCGTCGCCGCGCAGGGTGTCGGAACCGGCGCCGCCGGTCAGGACGTCCTTGCCGGCCCCGCCGTTCATGATGTCGGCCCCGTCGGCGCCGTACAGCTTGTCGTCGCCGGCGTCGCCGTAGAGGGTGTCGTCGCCGGCCTCGCCGTAGAGGCTGTCGGCGTCGTCGCCGCCCTGGGCGCGGTCATTGCCCTCGCCGCCGTAGAGGCGGTCGATGCCGGCCTCGCCGTTCAGCAGGTCGTTGCCGGCCATGCCGCGCAGGACGTCGTCGCCGGCCCGGCCCGACAGGGTGTCGCCGCCGACGTTGCCGGTCAGGACATCATTGCCCGCCGTGCCGACCAGGGTGACGCGGCTGACCACCTGGACGGTGGCGACGGCGATGTTGCTGGTCGCCAGGCCGTCGGTGAGGGTGACCTGGATGGTGCGGTCGCCGAGCGGGGGGCTGGGCTGGATGTTGTTGAAGGTGACCAGGTGCAGCGCCTGGGCCCAGGCGCTCTCGCTGGCCGGGCCGGTCAGGGTGAGGATCCCCGTGCCGATGTCGTAGGCCGAGGCGGTGATGCCGAGCGCCGCCAGGGCGGAGGCGTTGCTGATCCCCAGGCGGTCGCCGGTGGAGGGGTTGGTCAGGCGCAGGGTGGCGCTGGTCAGGGTGGTGTCGTCCGGGTCGTCGATGACGGCGTCGGCCGGGATGATGGCCACCGCCCCGGTGCTGTCGCCGAAGCCGACCACCGTGCCGGCGCCGCCGCGGCTGGCCTGCAGGTCGAGGACCGGGGCGTCGTTGATGCCGTGGACGGTGATGGCGAGGCTGGCCGTGTCGGTGGCGCCGGCTGTGTCGGCGACGGTGTAGGTGAAGCTGTCGGTCAGGGTCTGGCTGGCCCCCAGGGCGGCGACGGCGGCGTTGGCGCCGTTGACGACGTAGGTCCAGGTTCCGTTGGCGTTGAGAGTCAGGGTCCCGTACTGGCCGGCGAAGGCGGAGCCGACCGCGCCGCCGGTCAGGGCCGAGACGGTCTTGGCATCGCCTGTGTCGACATCGCTGTCGTTGGTCAGGACATTGCCCGAGCCGTTGGGGCCGCCGTCGGTGGCGTCGCCGAGGTCGTCGGCGGCGACGGGGGCGTCGTTGGCGCCCTGCAGGGTGATGGTCAGGGTGGTCGAGCTGGTGATGCCGACGGCGTCGCGCATCGTGTAGGTGAAGACCTCGGTCAGGGTGTCGGAGGCCGTGCGCAGGGCGTTCACCGCCGCGTTGGCGTTGTCGACGGCGTAGCTGTAGGCGCCGTCGGCATTGAGGGTCAGAGAGCCGTAGGCGCCGGCCAGGGCCGTGCCGACCGCGCCGAGGGTGGCGCCGAACCGGACCTGGGTGACCTCCTGGGTGTCGCCGGCGTCCTCGTCGGTGTCGTTGGTCAGGACGTTGCCGGCTGGGTCGGAACCTGCGGCGACGCCGGCCTCGACGGCGGTGGCGACATCGGCGACCGCGACCGGAGCCTCGTTGGCGCCGTGGACGGTGATGGTCAGCACGGCGGCAGCGGTCGCCCCGGCCGTGTCTGTCACGGTGTAGGTGAAGGTTTCGGTCAGGCTGTCGGTGGGACCGAGCGCCAGGACGCCCGGGTCGGCTTCGTCGGTGACATAGGCGTAGGAACCGTCGGCATTGAGCGTCAGGGTCCCGTGCTCGCCGACCAGGCCGGCGCCGACCGTACCGCCGCTGAGGGCAGTGACGGTTTTGGTGTCGCCGGCGTCGGCGTCGGTGTCGTTGGTCAGGACGTTGCCGGTGGCGTCGATGGGGACGCCGTCGCCGTCCTTGCTGGCTGTGCCCGCGTCATCGACGGCGACGACGGCGTCGTTGGCCCCGTGGACGGTGACGGTCAGGACGGCGGTCGAGGTCGCGCCGGCGGCGTCGCGCACCGTGTAGGTGAAGCTGTCGGTCAGGGTCTGGCCGGCCGTGCGCAGGGCGTTGACGGCCCCGTCGCCGTTGTCGACGACGTAGCTGTAGGAGCCGTCGGCATTGAGGGTCAGGCTGCCGTGGTCACCGGCCAGCGCCGCGCCGACCGCGCCGCCGCTCAGGCCCGAGACCGTGCGGCTGTCGCCGCTGTCGACATCGGTGTCGTTGGTCAGCACGTTGCCGCTGGCGTTGGAGCCGGCCGCCACGCCGGCCTCGGTGGCCGAACCGGCGTCGGCGACGCCGACCGGGGCGTCGTTGGCCCCTTGGACGGTGATCGTCAGGGTCGCCTGGCTGGTCGCGCCGGCGGTGTCGGTCACAGTGTAGGTGAAGACGTCGGTCAGGCTCTGTCCAGCCGCCAGGGCGTTGACGGCCGAATTGCCGTTGTCGGCGGCGTAGCTGTAGGTCCCGTTGGCGTTGAGGGTCAGTGAGCCATAGGTCCCGGCCGAGGCCGAACCCACCGCGCCGCCGCTGAGGGCGGAGACGGTCTTGCTGTCGCCGCCGTCGACGTCGATGTCGTTGGTCAGCACGTTGCCGCTGGCGCCGGAGCCCGCCGCCGTCCCGGCCTCGGTGGCCGAGCCGGTGTCGGCCACCGCCACCGGGGCGTCGTTGGCGCCCTGGATGGTGACGGTCAGGGTGGTGGAGCTGGTCGCCCCGGCCGTGTCGGTCACCGTGTAGGTGAAGCTGTCGGTCAGGGTCTGGCCGGCCGTGCGCAGGGCCTGGACGGCGCTATTGGCGTTGTTGATCGCGTAGCTGTAGGTCCCGTTGGCGTTCAGGGTCAGCGAGCCGTAGGTCCCGGCCAGGGCCGAGCCCACCGTACCACCGCTGAGGGCGGTGACCGTCTTGCCGTCGCCTGCGTCGACGTCGGTGTCGTTGCTCAGCACGTTGCCCGTGGCGTTCGAGCCGGCGGCCACGCCCGCCTCCACCGCCGTGCCGAGATCGGCGACGGCGACCGGGGCGTCATTGGCCCCGTGGACGGTGATGGTCAGGGTCGTGCTGCTGGTCGCCCCGGCCGTGTCGGTCACCGTGTAGGTGAAGCTGTCGGCGAGCGTGTCCGTGCTGAGGCGCAGGGCGTTCACCGCCGCGTTGGCGTTGTCGATGGCGTAGCTGTAGGTCCCGTTGGCATTGAGGGTCAGAGCCCCGTAGGTCCCATTCAGGGCCGAGCCGACCGCGCCGCCGCTGAGGGCGGAGACGGTCTTGCTGTCGCCGCCATCGACGTCGGTGTCGTTGGTCAGCACATTGCCACTGGCGCCGGAGCCCGCCGCCGTTCCGGCCTCGGTGGCCGAGCCCACATCCGCCACCGCGACGGGGGCGTCGTTGGCGCCCTGGATGGTGATGGTCAGGGTGGTGGAGCTGGTCGCCCCGGCCGTGTCGGTCACCGTGTAGGTGAAGCTGTCGGTCAGGGTCTGGCCGGCCGTGCGCAGGGCCTGGACCGCGGCGTTGGCGTCGTTGACGGCGTAGCTGTAGGTCCCGTTGGCGTTCAGGGTCAGGCTACCGTAGGTCCCGGCCAGGGCCGAGCCCACCGTGCCGCCAGTCAGGACGGTGACGGTCTTGCCGTCGCCTGCGTCGACGTCGGTGTCGTTGCTCAGCACGTTGCCCGTGGCGTTCGAGCCGGCCGCCACGCCCGTCTCGACCGCCGTGCCGACATCGGCCACCGCCACCGGAGCGTCGTTGCCGCCCTGGATGGTGAGGGTCAGGGTGGTCGTGCTAGTCGCGCCGGCCGTGTCGCGCATCGTGTAGGTGAAGACCTCGGTCAGGGTGTCCGAAGCCGTCCGCAGGGCGTTCACCGCCGCGTCGCTGTTGTCGACGACGTAGCTGTAGGTCCCGTCGGCATTGAGCGTCAGGCTGCCGTATTCGCCGGCCAGGGCCGAGCCCAGCACGCCCGTCGCGGCGCCGAATTTCACCTGGGTGACGGTCTTGCTGTCGCCGGCGTCCGGATCGGTGTCGTTGCTCAGCACGTTGCCCGTGGCGTTCGAGCCGGCGGCGACGCCGGCTTCGACAGCCGTGCCGACATCGGCCACCGCCGTCGGCGACTCGTTGGCCCCGAACACGGTGATGGTCAGGACGGCCGAGTCGGTCGCCCCGGCCGTGTCGGTCATGCTGTAGGTGAAGGTCTCTGAGATGCTGTCGGTGGGCCCAAGCGCCACCACCGCCGGATCGAGCTCGTCGATGACGTAGGCATAGGAACCATCGGCGTTCAGCGTCAGGGTTCCGTATTGGCCCGCGAGGCCCGCGCCCACCGTGCCGCCGGTCAGGGCAGTGACGGTCTTCGTATCGCCGCCGTCCACGTCGGTGTCGTTGTCGAGCACGTTGCCGGTCGCGTCGTTGGCCGGACCGCCATCGACGCCGAGGCTGGCCGAGCCGGCGTCATCCACCGCGATCGGCGCGTCGTTGGCGCCCTGGACAGTGACGGTCAGGGTGGCGGTGCTGGTCGCTCCGGCCGTGTCGCGCACCGTGTAGGTGAAGACGTCGGTCAAGATGTCGGAGGCCGTGCGCAGGGCGCCCACCGCCGCATTGGCGTTGTTGACGGCGTAGCTGTAGGTCCCGTTGGCGTTCAGCGTCAGGCTGCCGTAGGCGCCGGCCAGGGCCGAGCCGACCGTGCCGCCGCTGACCGCCGAAACGGTCTTGCTGTCGCCGGCGTCGACATCGGTGTCGTTGGTCAGGACGTTGCCGCTGGCGTTCGAGCCCGCCGCCGTCCCGGCCTCGACCGCCGTGCCGCTGTCATTGACCCCGATCGGCGCGTCGTTTGCGCCCTGGACGGTGACGGTCAGGGTCGCGGTGCTGGTCGCCCCGGCCGTGTCCCGCACCGTGTAGGTGAAGCTGTCGGTCAGGGTGTCGGAGGCCTGGCGCAGGGCCTGGACCGTGCTGTTGGCGTTGTCGACCGCGTAGCTGTAGCTGCCGTCCGCGTTGAGCGTCAGGGCGCCGTAGGTTCCGTTGAGGGCCGAACCGACCGTCCCGCCCGACAGAGCCGAGACCGTCCTCGTATCGCCGCCATCCACATCGGTGTCGTTGGTCAGCACATTGCCGGTCGCGTTGGCGCCCGCCGCCGTGCCGGCCTCGGTGGCCGAGCCGGTGTCATTGACGCCGACCGGGGCGTCGTTGGCGCCCTGGATGGTCACCGTCAGGGTGCTGGCGCTGGTCGCGCCGGCGGTATCCTGCATCGTGTAGCCGAAGGTGTCGGTCAGGGTCTCGCCCGCCAGACGCAGGGCCTGGACGGTCGCGTTGGCGTTGTCGACGACGTAGGTCCAGGTGCCGTTGCTGTAGAGCTGCAGGTAGCCGTAGTCGCCCTGCAGGGCCTGGCTGATGACCCCGTTGGTCGCGCCCTTGGAGACGCCGGTGACGGTCTTGCCGTCGCCGGTATCGACATCCGTGTCGTTGGTCAGCACGTTGCCCGAACCGTTCGAGCCGGCAATGACGCCGGCCTCGACGGCCGTGCCGGTGTCGGCGACGGCGACCGGGGCGTCGTTGGTCCCGCGGACGGTGATGGTCAGGGTGGTGCTGCTGGTCGCCCCGGCTGCGTCCGTCATCGTGTAGGTGAAGGCGTCGGTCAGGGTGTTGGCCGTGGTGCGCAGGGCGTTCACGGCCGCGTTGGCGTTGTCGACGGCGTAGCTGTAGGTCCCGTCGGCATTGAGGGTGAGCGCGCCGTAGGTCCCCGTCAGGGCCTGGCCGACCGTGCCGGTCGTGGCGCCCTTGGCGACACCCGAGACGGTCTTTGAGTCCCCCGCATCGACGTCGGTGTCGTTGGTCAGGACGTTGCCCGTGGCGTTGGAGCCGGCCGCGACGCCGGCCTCGTTGGCGATGCCGGTGTTGGCCACCGCGACGGGCGCGTCGTTGGCGCCCTGGATGGTGATGGTCAGGGTTGTCGAACTGGTCGCCCCGGCCGTGTCCCGCACCGTGTAGGCGAAGGTCTCGGTCAGGGTCTGGGCCGCCGTGCGCAGGGCCTGGACCGAGCTGTTGGCGTTGTTGATGGCGTAGCTGTAGGTCCCGTCGGCGTTCAGCGTCAGGGTCCCGTAGGCGCCGCTGAGGCCCGAGCCGACCGTGCCGCTGGTCGCCCCGAAGGACAGCGCCGAGACGGTCCTGGCGTCGCCGGCGTCGACGTCGGTGTCGTTGGTCAACACATTGCCGGTCGCGTTCGAGCCGGCGCTGGTTCCGGCTTCGACCGCCGTGCCGGTGTCGACGACGCCGACCGGGGCGTCATTGCTGCCGTCGATGCTGAAGGTCACGCCGCGGCTGGCGGTCAGGCCGCCGTCGTCGCGGACCGGAACCGTGAAGGCCTCGGTGACCGTCTGGCCGGTCTGCAGGGCCTGGGTGGCCGCGCGGGCGTTGTCCAGCGCATAGGCCAGGCTGTTGGAAGCGACGGTCAGGACGGCCTGGCCGTAGACGCCATCCTTGGTCCAGACGCCGGCCGGGCTCTGCACCCAGCCGTCGGCGGCCAGCGCCACGGCGTCGTAGGAGACCGTGCCGTCGACATCGTCGGCGGTCAGGGCGACGCTCGACGAGGCCACGCCCGCCACGCCTTGGCCAACTTCGCGCAGGGTGGCGCTGGGGGCGCCGGCGCGCAGGGTCGGGGCGTCGTTGGACCCCAGGATGTCGATGTTCCAGGCGCCCAGCTGGGCCAGGCTGACGCCGGTCAGGGTCAGGGTGTTGGCCCCGGCCGTGATCACCGTGTCGCCGCCAGAGGCGCTGGCCGCGGCCAGCACGTCTTCGACGGTGGCGAAGACCGCCGCGTCGAAGCGCAGGAACTCGTTGGAAGCGGTGAAGTCGCTGATGGTGTCCTGGCCGAAGCCGGCCCGGAAGATGAAGCTGTCGCGCCCGAGGCCGCCGGCCATGCTGTCGTTGCCGGCCCCGGCTTCGATGCGGTTGGCGACGCTGGAGCCGGTGATGCTGTCGGCGCCATTGCCGGTGATGACATTCTCGACACCGTTCAGGGTATCGCTGTCGCCGTGGGTGTCGGTAGCCGTGCCCGCCGCCAGGTTGACGGTGACGTTGCCGGGATCGGCCTCGCCCGAATAGTCGATGGTGTCGTTGTCGCCGGCCGAGCCGGTGAAGCTGTCGGCGCCCCGGCCGCCGGTGAAGGTGACCGCTGTGGCCGACGTCAGGCCGCTGGCGTCGATGGTGTTGGCGCCGGCCCCGCCGAGAATGACCACGCCGCCCGCCCCGACCGCGCCGGTCAGGCTGACGCCGTCGCTGCTGTCGAGCGTGACCTCGACCCGCTCGACACCCGTGGCCGTGACATTGGCCGTGGCGTCGCCGTTGAAGGTCGCCGTCGTGGAGCCCACCGAGCCGGACAGCACGAGGCTGTCGCCGCCGCCGGAGTTGGTCGTGTAGAGCGCCAGCACGTCAGCCGATCCCGAGGCGTCGGTGACGGTGTCGTGGCCTTCGCCGATGCCGACGACATAGCGGTCGTTGTCCGCCCCGCCGGCCATGGCGTCGTCGCCGCCGCCGCCAGTGAGGACGTCGCCGCCGGCGTCGCCGAACAGCTGGTCGTTGCCGCCGCGGCCATTGAGCTGGTCATCGCCGCCCGCGCCGTGGACGGAATCCGCCCCTGAACCGGCATGGACAATGTTGGCCGCGCCATTGCCGGTGACGTCGATCGCCGCCGCGTCGTTGAAGGTGACGGTGGTGACGCCGCCGCCCAGGGTCAGGACGATGCCGGTCGCGCCGGCCGGGGCGTTGAGGGTCAGGTTGTCGTCGGCGACCGTCAGGCCGGTCTCGGCCGAATAGTCGCCGGCCGTGGCCTGCACGGTGTCGCCGGCCTGGGCGGCCGACAGGGCCTCTTCCAGGGTCGAGAAGACGCCGTTGCGCTCCTGCACCCAGGTCCAGCCGGCCGGGAAGGCGTTCTGACTGATGAAGGTCGATTCCGTGTAGGCGTTGGCCAGATCGTAGAACCAGGCGCCGGCCCCCGGGCCGCTGAAGCTGTTGTCCTGGATGTCGCCGCCGCCGGCCCAGGCGACGAGCGCCGCGAAGCCCTCGGCGAAGTCGCCGCTGAAGACGTTCTCAAGGATCTGGCCGCCGGTGGCTTCGGTGACCAGGCCCGAGCCGCCCGCGCCGCTGAACAGGCTGTCCAGCACATTGACGCCGGTCGAGGCGGCGACGCCGCTGGCCGCGCCGCGCACCAGCACCAGGGCGACCGAGGCCGTCCCGCCGAAGGTGCTGTCGCTGACCGTGACGCCGTTCTGGCCGCCGGCGAAGCGCAGGCCGTGGTCGCCATTGGCGTTGATGGTGACCCGCAGGATTTCCGTGCCGCTGTTGGTCCCCAGGAAGTCGACCGCCGCGTCGGCGCCGGCCCCGGCGTTGAACACCAGCCGTTCGACCGCGTCGCCGCGCAGGCTGACGTTGAGGCCCGCGCCGATTTCCAGCGCCGCCGCCCCGGCCGGGCCGTTGATGATCACCGTCTCCCCGGCGGCGTTCTTGATCCGCAGGTCATCGACATCGACGACCGCCGTGGCGGCCAGATTGTAGGTCCCGCCCTTGAGGATGACGGTGTCGCCGTCCTCGGCGGCGTCGAGCGCCTCCTGCAGGGTGGCGAAGATCAGGTCGATGCCGCTGTCGCCGCCATGGGCCGCGTCGACGATCAGGGGCGGCGGCTCCAGGCCCTGGCCCTGGAAGCGCTGCATCTCGATGGCGTAGCCGCTGCCGTCCTGGCCCTGCGAATGCCAGACGGCGACGAAGCCGCGGTCGAGCATGGCGATGGCCGCGGCCGACTGGTCGTTCAGGCTGTAGCTGTTGACCAGCACGTCGTCGCCGTAGGGCTCGGTCGCATTGCCGTCCGCGTCGAAGCGCCGGGCGACGACGCCATTGCTGGAGCCGTCGGCCTGGTAGCTGGTCCAGGCGACCACGAAGCCGCCATCGGGGGCGGCGACCACCATCGGTCCGGTCTGGTCGTTGTAGGCGACGCCGTTGATCAGGAATTCGCCGCCCACCGGCTGGCCGTCGGCGTCGTAGCGCTGGCCGCCGATGCCGTATCCGTGGTTGTCGCTGTCGGCGCCGGTGTAGGTCTGCCAGGCGATCACGAACCCTCCGTCGGCGAGGCCGGTGACGGTCGGATAGAGCTGGGTGCTGTCGGTCAGGGTGTTGACCAGGAACTCCTGGCCGTCCGGGCTGCCGTCGGCGTTGAAGGCCTGGGCGTAGATGCCCCAGTCGCTGCCGTCGTGGTTGGCGCTGCTCCAGGCGATGACATAGCCGCCGCCGGCCAGGGCGCTGATCGAGGGGTGGGCCTGCTGGTCGGCGGTGGTGGTGTTGACCAGGACGTCGCCGCCGGCGGCCAGCTGGCCGGAGGCGTCGATGCGGTGGGTGTAGACGCCCCAGCTGGAACCGTCGGCCCCGTGCGACTGGAAGGCGACGACGATGCTGCCGTCGGCCAGCGCCACGGCGCGCGGGGACTCCTGGTAGTCGTTGGTGGTGGCGTTGAGGCGCAGCTCCGCTCGCGGGATCCCGCCGGCGTCGGCCAGGGTCACCACATGCATGTCGGCGTCGTAGCGGCGGGCGTAGACGCCCCAGTCGCCATCGCCGGCCGCGCCGTTGCCGTAGGACTGGAAGACGACGACGAAGCCGCCGTCGCCGGTCGCCACGACCTGGGCGTTGCGTTGCTCGCTGCCCGTGTAGTCGTTGATCCGGAACTCGGTCAGCGGCACCTGCACCTGGTTGCCCTGGCCGTCGGGGACCAGGATCGGGTCGCCGTTGCCGTCGAGGACCCAGAGGGGATCGCCGTTGGAATCGGTGAGCTGGATGGCGTCGCCATCGCTGTCGAAGTGCTTGGCGTAGACGCCCCAGCTCGAGCCGTCCTGGTTGGCGCTCTGCCAGACCACGACGTAGGAGCCGTCGTCGAGCTTGGTGACCGATGGAAACTGCTGCTCGGAGGTCGTCGTGCTGTTGACCTGCTGTTCGACGCCGGCCGTATCGATCGCCAGCTCGGTGGCCGCGTCAGGCAGCGGCACGCGCTTGCCGATGATACCGGAGCCGACGCCGTCCTGGCCTTCGTAGACGATGATGACGCCCGAGCCGTCGGGCTGCACGGCGATGGAGGGCGTGCTCTGGTCGCCCGCCGCCACCTCGTTGAGGCGGAACTCCGAGCCGACCGCGTCGCCGGTGGCGTCGAAGCGCTGGGCGTAGACGCCCCAGCTGTCGCCGTCCTGGTAGTAGCTGGTCCAGGTGACCATGAAGCCGCCGTCCGGCAGGCCCGCGACCTTGGGCTCCTGCTGGTTGTCGTAGGCATAGGACGAGACGTGGAACTCGCCGCCGCGGGTCGTGCCGTCGGCGTTGTAGACCTGGCCGTAGATGCCGAAGTTGCTGCCGTCCTGGACATTGCTGTGCCAGGTGACGACGAAGCCGCCGTCGGCCAGGGCCGCCAGGGCGCCGCCCTCGGCCCCCTGGTCATGCGTGGTGGTGGTGTTGACCAGCATCTCGCCGGCATTGCCGAGGCTGGTCACCGGGTGGCCCGAGGCGTCGTAGAGGCGGACATAGGCCCCCACGCCGCTGCCGTCGGGGCCGTTCCAGGTGAAGGCGAAGCCGCCGCCGGCCAGCTGGACCACGGCCGCGTGCTGCTGGTGGCCGACGACGGTGACGTTGATCCGCGCCTCGTCGGCGCCGACGCCCACCGCGTCGTACATCTGCACCACCGAGCCGTCGGCGGCATAGCGTTTGGCGTAGATGCCCCAGGTCTCGTCACCCGGTTCGCCGGGCGCGGTTTCCTGGTCGTAGGACTGCCAGGTGACGATCCATCCGCCGTCGGCCAGGGCGGTGACTTCCGGCCAGTACTGTTCGCGGGCCTGGGTGTCGTTGATGCGGACCGGACTGCCGCCGGCGCCGCCGGCCAGGGTCAGGCGGGCGCCGGTGGCGTCATAGCGCTGGCCGAAGACGCCCCAGCTGTTGTTGTCGAGCTGGGTCCAGGTGACCAGGAAGCCGCCGTCGGCCAGCACCGTCACGTCGGCGCGGTTCTCGTAGTAGTCGACGTATGTGTTGACCAGCAGTTCGGGGCCGCGCGGCGTGCCGTCGGCGTTGAACAGGCGGGCGACGATGTCCTCGGCCCCGCCGCCCGGCTGGCTGTCGCTGGTCCAGACCACGACGTAGCTTCCATCGGCGAAGGCGGCGACGTTGGGGTCGGACTGCGAGCCGGCGAGGGTCGCGTTGACGGTGAACTCGTCGTTGTAGGGCAGCTGAACTTCGGCGACGGCGTTGACCGTCACCCGGATACTGTCGGTGTTCCAGGCGATGTCGCCGCCAACGGTCTCGCGCGACTGCGCGCGCAGGCTGAGGGTGAAGTCGGCGTCGCTGTCGGCGGCCGGGGCGATGGTCAGGCTGGCCAGAGTCCAGCCGGCGATGTCGACGGTGCGGTCGGCGGCGGTGGCGGTGAAGCTGCTGACGCCATCGCTGAGGGTGGCGCCGATCGGGATGTCGCTGACCTCCAGGGTCAGGACCTCGGAGCCGTCGGTGTCGGTCAGGGCGGCGCTGACGCTGAGGGCGATGACAGTGTCCTCGTCGCCCGTCGCATCGATGGCCAGCAGCGTCGGGCGGTCGGCGACCGCGCCGGCGGGGCCGGTGTCGAAGGTGAAGTGCTGCTGGAAGACGCCGTTGCCGCTGCCGTCCTGGCCGGTCGAGGTCCAGACAACGGTGAAACCGTCGCCAACTACGCTGATGGCCGGGTCGCCCTGGTAGCCGGCGCCGTAGCTGTTGACCCGCTGCTCCTCACCCAGGACGGCGCCATTGGCCGCGAAGCGTTTGACGAAGACATCGACGCCTTCGAAGCCGTCGGCGTGGTCGCTCTGCCAGGTGAGCAGGAAGCCGCCGTCCGGCGTCGCGACGACGTCGGCCAGGGTCTGGCTTCCGGCCACGTGGCTGGTCAGGACGACCTCGGTCCCGACCCGCGCCCCGGCGGCGCTGTAGATCTGGCCGAGCAGGGCAGCGCCGCTGCTGTCGGCGACGTCGGATTGAAAGACGACCACGAAGCCGCCGCCGGCCAGACCGATGATGCGCGGATCGTACTGGTTGCCATAGGTCTGGTCGTTGACCCGGAAGTTGTCGGCCGCCGCCGTGCCGTCAGGGTTGGTTCCGCCGAGACGGGTGACCACGCCGCCGCTCAGGCCATAGCGCTGGCCATAGACGGCCGTGCCGTAGCCGTCGGAGTCGTTGTCGCGCCAGACGATGACGAAGCCGCCATCGGCGGTGGCGGCGATGGCCGGCAGGTATTCGGAGCCGTCGCCGCCGTTGAGGCGTGGGACCTGCAGGTTGACCGACAGGTCGGTCCCAACCGCGTTACCAGCCGCGTCGAACACCCGGGCCTCGACCTCGCCGTTGTCCTGGTGCCAGGTGACGACGAAGCCGCCGGCGTTGGCGCCGGTCAGGGCGGTGATCTGGGCGTCGTACTGGTTGCCGCCGGCCCCGGAATTGACCTGGAACTCGCCGCCCACGGCGGCGCCCGCCGCGTCGAACCGCTGGGCGAAGATGCCATAGCCCGCCCCGTCGCCCTGGCCCGATTGCCAGACGACCACATGGCCGCCGCCGTCCAGGGCCACGACCTGGGGATTGGTCTGGTCGCCGGTCAGGGTGGTGTTGACGGTGAATTCCGCGCCGATCGGCTGGCCGTCGGCGCCATAGCGCTGGGCGAAGACGCCGTTGGAGGAGATGTCGCCAACGCCGCGGCTGGGGGCGCTGCGCCAGACCACGATGTAGCTGCCGTCATCCAAGGTGGCGATGTCGGCGCCCGACTGGTCGTGGGCCGACTTCGTATTGACCTGGCTCTCACCACCGGTCGGGGCGGCCGGCTGGGCGTCGAGCTGGAAGCGGGTCCCGAACACACCCCAGCCGGAGCCGTCGCCCCAGTAGCTGTCGGAGGCCGGATCGTTGCCCTGCCAGACGGCGATCAGGCTGCCGTTCGCGCCGGCGGCCAGGAAGGGGAAGGTCTGATCGCCGTAGGTGCGGCTGGCGTCGAGCGGGAACTCGCCGCCGACCGCGTCGCCGTCGGCGTTGAAGCGTTGGCCGAAGACCCCGTAGCCGCTCATGTCTTCGCTCTGGCCGTGCCAGGCGATGAAGAAGCCGCCGTCGGCCAGGGCGACGGCCTGGGCCTTGCTCTGGTCGCCGCTGGTGACGCGGTTGGCGAGGAACTGGTCGCCGCGGGCCGTGCCGTCGGCGTTGTAGACGCGGCCGTGGACGCCCCAGCTGGAGCCGTCGCCGCTGTCGCTCTGCCAGACGACCAGGAAGCCGCCGTCGGCGAGGACGGTGACGTTGGCGTGGAACTGCTGGCCGGCGATCGTCTGGTTGACCGTGGCCTCGGCCCCGACCGGCTGGCCGGCGTTGTCGAAGCGCTGGACGACGACATCGTGCAGCGTCCCGCCGGCCTGGCCGTTGCTGTTCCAGACGGCGACGAAGCCGCCGCCCGGCAGGCCCTGGATCGAGGGCCAGCTCTGTTCGCCGGCGCTGGTGGTGTTGAGGCGGAACTCGTCGGCGCCGGCGCTGACGCCGTCGCGGCTGACCGCCTGGCCCGAGGCGTTGTAGCGCTGGGCGTAGATGCCGTAGCTCGCGCCGTCCTGCGGCTCGGAATGCCAGACGATCAGGTAGCCGCCGTCGCTCAGCGCGGTGATGTCGGAATGGAACTGCTGGCTGGCGAAGGGCGAGTAGGTGTTGACGTGGGTCTCGGCCCCCGGATTGCCGGCGGCGTCGTACACGCGGGCATAGACATCGTTGTAGCTATAGTAGGGGTCGGTCGTGACGTTGGTCGGCGCCGTCTGGCCGAAGCTGCTCCAGGTGACGACGAAGCCGCCGCCGGCCAGGGTGACGACTGAGGCCTCCATCTGGGTTCCGGCGGTGAAGCTGTTGACCTGGAACTCTGTCCCGACCGCCGTGCCGTCAGCGGCGTAGCGCTGGCCGTGGACACCCCATTCGCTGCCGTCCTGGTCGCGGGACTGCCAGACGATGACGTAGGAGCCGTCGGCCCAGCTGGCCACCGGCGAGCGGGAGACCTGGTCGCCGCCGACATCGAACAGCTGGTCGCCGGCGGTGTAGCTGTTGACCCGTTCGGAGCGGCCGCCGATCTCCATGGTGTCGGCGCGGGCGTCGACGGTGACCAGGATCTGGTCCTCGTTGGTGACGGTGTCGCCGGTGGCGCTGTCGGTCGAGGTGGCGCGGATGCGCAGGGTGAAGTCGGCTTCGGAGTCCGGGGCGGGCGTGATGCTGAGGCCGGACAGGGTCCAGCCGGTGACATCGACGCCGGTCAGGGCGGCGGTGGCGGTGAAGCTGTGGCCATTGCCGTCGCTGAGCGTGGCGCCGACGGGGATGCCGGAGACGGCGAGGCCGAGGGATTCCGTGCCCACGGCCGCGCCCGACAGGGCGGCGGTGACGTCCAGAGCGATGGCGGTGTCCTCGCCGCCCTGCGCGTTGGCGGCGGCGAGGATCGGGCGATGGGCGGTGTCCAGGGTCGCGTTCAGGCCATCGACCGTGAACCGCTGGCTCCAGATGCTGCCGCCCGAGCCGTCGTAGGTCTGGCCGTATTCGCTGGTTTCATGTTCCCAGACGACGATGAAGCCGTCGGCGGTGGCGGCCACCGAGGGCCAGCGCTGGTGGCCGACGTCGTGGACGGTGTCGACGACGAATTCCTCGTTCAGCGCGCTGCCGTCGGCGGCGAAACGCTTGGCGTAGACCTCCTGGCCGTCGCCGCTGTCGACCTGTTCGGAAATCCAGACGACCACAAAGCTGCCGTCGGCGAGGACCGCGATCGAAGGATCGGCCTGCGTGCCGTACTGGCCGCCGTTGACCCGGAACTGGGGCGCGCGAAGCGTACCGTCGGCATTGTAGACCTGGGCCCAGACGGCCAGGCCCGACTGGTCGCTGTGCTCCGAGCTGAAGGTGATGACGAAGCCGCCGTCGGGCAGCGCCGCCATGCAATTGTACTTCTGGTACTGGCTGTACTCGAACTGCAGGTTGACGCGCCAGCTGGCCGCCGCCGGGGTCCCGTCGAAGTTGGTCCCGCCAACCAGGGTGCCGGAGGCGTCGTAGCGGCGGGCGTAGAGGCCCTCGTACCAGCCGTCGTTGCCGCTGTCCTGGAACAGAACGATGAAGCCGCCATCGGCCAGGCCCAGGACCCGGCCCTGGTGCTCGGAGCTGTCGGAGGTGTTGACGCTGTCGGCGACGCTGACGCGGAACTCGGAGCCGACCTTGGCGCCGGTGGCGTCGAAACGCTGGGCGAAGACATCATAGCTCGTGCCGCCGTCCTGGTAGTAGGCGCGATAGACGGCGACGAAGCCACCGTCGGCCAGGGCGCTGACGGCGGGATAGATTTGTTCGCCGCCGGTCGCGGTGTTGATGCGGAACTCGCCGCCCGACTTGCTGCCGTCGGCGTTGAAGATCTGGCCGATGGAGACGTAGTCGCCGTCGCCCGACTGGTTGTAGGTCCCCCAGACGACCACGAAGCGGCCGTCCTCCAGGCGGGTCAGCTGCCAGCCGGCGTCATGGGGCTGGTCGCCGGCCGTGGTGGTGTTGACGATGAACTCGCCGCCGGCCTTGGAGCCGTCGGTGTTGAACCGCTGGCCGACCAGGCTCAGGCCCGAGCCGTCGCCGCTGTTGTAGGTGGTCTGGCTCTGCCAGACGACAACGTAGGAGCCGTCGTCGTCGGTGACGATCTGCGGCATGCGCTGGTTGAAGCCGGTGGCGGTGTTGACCAGGTTCTCGCCGCCGATGCGGACGATGGCGTCCTCCAGGGCATAGGTCTTCTGGTAGACGGCCCAGCCGTCGCCATCGCCGTTGGTCGAGTGCCAGATCAGCTGGAAGCCGCCCTCGAAGGCGCGGATCTGGGGCACATACTGGTCGCCGATGTAGTTGCCGGTGTTGGCCATCACTTCGCCGCCGACCTTGTCGCCCTCGGCGTCGAAGCGCTGGTAGAAGACGCCGGCCCCGTGGTTGTCGGCGCTGTGCCAGACGACCAGGAAGCCGCCGTCGCTGAGGGCCTCGACCTGGGCGCCCTCGCGCACCGGGCCGTTCGACTGCGAGCCGCCGGCATAGGTGTTGACCTGGAACTCGGCGCCGGTCGGAACACCGCCGGCGGTCAGGACCCGGGCGAAGACGCCATAGGCGTCCCCGTCCTGGCCGTAGCTGGACCAGACGACGACGACGCGGCCGTCCTCGAGCCGGGTGGCGGCCGGCCAGATCTGTTCGCTGGGCGTATACTGGCTGATGCGGAACTCGTCCGTCGCGACCGAGCCGTCGGTGTTGTAGAGCTTGCCGAAGATGTCGACGTTGCCGGCCAGATGGCGGCTGCCGTAAAGCATGAGCAGCTTGCCGTCGGCCATGACGACCTGGTTGGTCCAGCCCTGTTCATTGCCCGTCGAGGTGTTGATCAGGGTTTCGGCGCGGCTGTTGCCGTTGGCGGCGCCGTCCCAGCCGACGAAATTGCCGGCGCCGTCGAAGCGCTGGGCGTAGACGCGGTAGGTGCTGGCGTCGCCCGGCCCGGTGTTGGAGACCCAGCTGATCACATAGCCCGAGCCCAGGGCGGAGATGATCGGGTCCGACTGGCGGCCGGCGGTGGTGACGGGTACCAGGACTTCGGCGCCGATGGCCACGCCGTTGGCCCCGAACAGGCGGCTGTAGATGCCCTCGCCCGAGCCGTCCTGGCCGTCGTAGCTGTTCCACACGACGACGAACCTGCCGTCGGCCAGGACGGTGACGTCGGGATAGTACTGCAGCCCGTCCGTCGTCGAATTGACCAGCACCTCCTGGGCCCCGAGCACCGTGCCGTCGGCCGAAACCTTCTGGCCGGCGGCATTGTAGCGCTGGAACCAGATGCCGCCGTTGGCGTCGCCGGCCTGACCGGACGAGATCCAGACGATGACATAGCCGCCGTCCGGCAGGGTGGCGACCGTGGGATAGTTCTGATGGCCGGCGGTGGTGGTGTTGACGACGGATTCGGTGCGCTGGTTGGGCATCGGGGGCTGTCCTTAGACGTGCGCCGCCGCGCCGGCGGGGGCCGGGCGGCGGGCAAGGGCGTGGGATGTGGGGAAGCGCGGCGCGCGGGCGGCGCGGACCGACGGGTGTGCAAATGCAAGCATGCCGTACTCCCCCAGCGACGCGCCCTGGCCGCTGGGGACGGCTGGGGGTTGCGTCTGGGCGCACCGGTGGGAGGCGCGCCTGGGGCCCTAGACACACCCTGGGGGGAGCGGGGGCTGTAAACGGGGTGTGAACAGAACGTTGATTCCCGGAATCGGGGAGCGGGCGGGGTGGTTAGTGAGTTCGCCTCGGGTCTCCCTTCTCCCCTTGTGGGAGAAGGTGGTCCGAAGGACCGGATGAGGGGTCGATGACTCCTCAAACTGCGATCAGGCGGTTCCTACAGACGCTTTGGAGGCCGGTGAGCCCCCTTGTGTGTCTGAAATCTGCGAAGTTCGCGGTTGCCGCTGGACGGGTCATGACCCGTCC
>NZ_JBXASF010000011.1:0-184431 GCF_058809015.1 Caulobacter sp. GW821-FHT11A05
ACGCCGCCATCAGCGACGCCATCGGCGCCGGCCTCTGCGGCCTCTCCGCCGCCCTGCCGGCCGCCGAGCCGGCCCACCGCCCCGCCGTCATCCTGCAGGCCGCCGAAGGCGCCCACACCGGCCGGGAGCGCGAGTTGGCGGCGCTGGGCTGGCGCACCGGCGCCGCCACCCTGGCCCTGACCGCCGAGGACGCCGCCGCCCTGTCGGCCCGCGCCGCCGGCCCCGTCGCCGCCCTCGACCTCATCGCCTTCCAGGACGGCCGCGCCTTCGACATGCCGGGCTTCGAGGCCGCCGCCCGCCTGCTGGCTGCCGCCGTCCGCCTCGACGCCGGCCCGGACGCACCGGCCACCGTCACCCTGGCCAACACCGCCGCCCTGATCGTCGCCCGGGGCCTGGCCTACGACAGCGACGAGGCCCGCGACCTCACCGCCGACCTCTGGAGCCGCGCCGCCTCCGCCGCCCGCGGCCTGGCCGACGTCGCCCCGTTGGAAGACGCCGCCCTGCAGCTGCGCCTGGGCGCCGCCGCCATGGCCGCCGCCCCCTGGTCCGGCCCGCTGACCCTGGCCGAGACGCAGGACGGCGAGACCGTCCGTGTCATCGCCGAACCGGCCCTCGACGCCCTGGCCTACCTGGGCGAAGACCCTGACGCCCTGCGCCTGGCCCTGCTCGGCCATCGCGACTTCGCCGAGGCGCCGCACATCAACACCGCCTCGCTGGCCGCCCTCGGCTTCACGGTGCTGGAGACCGAGTCCGTCCAGGCCGTCCTGCCGCTGGTCAGCGACCTGCGCGACGCCTTCAGCCCCCTGGTCGTCGGCGAAGGCTTCCTGCGCGACATCCTCGGCGCCGATCCCGAGGCCCTCAGCCAGTCCGGCTTCGACACCCTGGGCCTGGCCGGTTTCACCGACCGCCAGATCGCCGAGGCCAACGCCTATGTCCTCGGCTCAGCCAGCCTCGACCAAGCCACCGACCTCTCCCCCGCCGCCCGGGCCATCCTCGACCCCGACCAGCCCTTCGCCGCCCGCCTGGCCCTGCACGCCGCCATTGAGGACGCCTGCGGCCACGCCGGCCCGCTGCGCCTGCCGCTCAGCTTCACCGCCCTGCCGTCCGAGGCCGCCCTGCTGCAGGCCCAGGCCCTGGCCGCCGGCGTCCGCGCCCTGCGCCTGGACCGCGCATCAGCCCCGCTGGCCTTCCATCTCGCCATCCCCGAGGAAGCCGCCCCCGAAGCGCCCCGCGCCGCCCCGGCCCAGGAACGCATCATCGAGCGGGTCGTCGAGCGCGACCGCACCCGCCGCAAGCTGCCCGACCGCCGCAAGGGCTATATCCAGAAGGCGGCCGTCGGCGGCCACAAGGTCTACCTCCACACCGGCGAGTACGACGACGGCGAACTCGGTGAGATCTTCATCGACATGCACAAGGAGGGCGCCGCCTTCCGCAGTGTGATGAACAACTTCGCCATCGCCATCTCCATCGGCCTGCAATACGGCGTGCCGCTCGAGGAGTTCGTCGACGCCTTCGTCTTCACCCGCTTCGAGCCCGCCGGCCCGGTGACCGGCAACGACACCATCCGCAGCGCCACCTCCATCCTCGACTACGTCTTCCGCGAACTGGGCGTCAGCTACCTCGGCCGAAACGACCTCTCCAACGCCGATGGCGAGGAACTCAACGCCGACGGCCTGGGCCGCGGCAAGGCCGACGACGCGCTCGCCTATGAAGCCGAACCGCAACCGGCCAGCCGCTTCATCTCCAAGGGCTTCAGTCGCGGGGCCGCCCCCGACAACCTGGTCTTCCTGCCCTTCGGCAAACGCCCCGGCGAGCTGATGATCGACAACCCCCGCGCCGCCAGCGTCTGTCCCAGCTGCGGCGACCAGTCGGTGTTCAGCGGCGTCTGCGACACCTGCGGCGTGGTCGTCGAGCAGAACGCCTCGTCCTGAACAATTCTACCCAGGGAAAATTCCGACGGCTTTCGAGACCCTCGCGGCCCCGACGGCGGGCGGCGACGACTCACCCTGCTCCATCACCCATGCTTCCCCCATGGTTTCCCCATCCGACCACAACACTTCCATAACGCCATCCCGACCTTTTCCCGCCGCCACCACCACGTCTTTCCAATTGAATATATTGACGTTTTTCGCCTACCCAAACCTCGAAATGCTATAATGAACGTCCGCTTCGATAAGCCTTCCGCGCATTAACCGAACAAAGACCCCTGCCATGCCAGGTTTGCGGCCCATGAAACGCCTCGCCCTGCTCATCCTCGCGGCCGCCGCCCTCGCCGGCCCCGCGACCGCCCAGAACGCCGGCCAGATCGCGCGGGTGCGCGGCGGGGCCAGCTGCCCCGGCTGCAACCTGTTCCAGGCCGACCTGATGGGCATGGAGCGACCCGGCCTCAACTTCCGCAAGGCCCGCCTGCGCCAGGCCACCCTGACCGCCGTGGTCATGAACCGGGCCAGCTTCGCCGGGGCCGACCTGCGCGACGTCGACGCCTCGGCCGCCGTGTTCGGCGGGGCCAGCTTCGCCGGCGCCAACCTGACCAACGCCAACTTCGTCGGCAGCTACCTGCAGGGCGCCAACTTCAGCGGCGCCACCCTGACCGGGGCGGTGTTCTCCGGCGCCGAGATGGACCGTGCCGTCGGCTTGACCCAGCGTCAGCTCGATGGGGCCTGCGGCGATGAGGCAACCCAGCTCCCCAGGGGCCTGCGCATCCCCCGCTGCTGACCCAGAACGGGCAAAAGCCCAATCCTTACCGCGAATTAAGTGGCGCTGTTGCCGGGCGTGGGTCACACACTGACCCTCGATGAACAAGCTCGCAGTCGCCCTTTCCGCCTTCACCCTCATGGCCGCCGCCGCTGGCGTGGCCGAGGCCCGGGTCATTCCGGACGAGAAGGACATCCCCCGTCAGCTGTCGTTCGGCGGCGCCTGCCGCAACTGCGACCTGTCCGGCAAGAAGCTGGTCAACGCCCGCTTCACCGGCGCCGATTTCGGCGGCGCGGTGCTGATCCGGGCCGACATGCGCGGGGCCAGCTTCATCGGCTCCAACTTCCAGGGCGCCCACCTCGCCGATGCCGACCTGAGCGGCGCCGAGATGATGGGCTCCAACTTCTCCTACGCCGATTTCACCGGCGCCGAGCTCGACGGCGTCGAAGGCGCCGGGGCGGTGTTCCACAAGGCCAACTTCAACCGGGCCAGCCTCGAAGGGGCCGAGCTGCCGGGCGTCAACTTCACCGGCGCCAAGCTGGTGAACGCCAACTTCCGGGGCGCCGAGCTGCCCCACGCCATGCTGACCAAGGTCGACGCCAGCAACGCCAGCTTCCGCGACGCCGAAATGAATGGCGCCAGCCTGATCGGCAGCAATTTCAGCGGCGCCAACTTCCGGGACGCCGAGCTCAACGGCGCGGTGCTGACCCGGGCCACGTTCAACAACGCCGACTTCCGCGACGCCGACCTTCGAGGCGCGGTGCTCTACGGCGCCGACCTTTCCCGGGCCCGCAACCTGACCCAGCGCCAGGTCAGCGAAGCCTGCGGCGACAGCTCCACCCGCCTGCCCAGCGGCCTGACGCCGCGCCTCTGCAAGGGCCGCCGCATGATCGTGATCAACAACGCGGCCAGCCCGCCCAAGCCGCCGGCCCCGCCCGTCGAGCCCAAGCCGCCGCGTCGCTAGCGCCGCCTTTCCGCCCCGAACCACCGACGGCATGACCGGCTGAAGCTGGTCGGGTCGGCATAGCCCAGCGCTTCGGCGATGTCGGCCTGGGTCATGGTGCTGCGGCCGTCGATGACGGCTTGCCGCCTCCAGGTGCTCCTCCGCCCGCCATGGGTCCTCCGGTCCGCGCGGTGCGCGGCCGAAGGATGACGGGTGGTGAGGACTACGCCTTGAGCGGCGGGGCCAGGCGGATGTGCAGTTCTTTCAATTGCTTATCCGACACTTCCGACGGCGCGCTCATCAACAGATCCTGCCCCTGCTGGTTCAGCGGGAAGGCGATGACTTCGCGGATGGCCGTCTGGCCGGCCAGCAGCATGACGATCCGGTCGATGCCCGGCGCCAGGCCGCCGTGCGGCGGGGCCCCGTAGCGGAAGGCGTTCAGCATGCCGCCGAACTGCTCCTCGACCACCTCGGCGCCATAGCCGGCGATCTCGAAGGCCTTGAGCATGATCTCCGGCTTGTGGTTCCGGATCGCGCCCGAGCACAGCTCGTAGCCGTTGCAGACGATGTCGTACTGGTAGGCCAGGATGTCGAGCGGGCTCTTGGTCTCCAGCGCCTCCAGCTCGCCCTGCGGCATCGAGAAGGGGTTGTGGCTGAAGTCGACCTTCTTTTCCTCGTCCGACCATTCGAACATCGGGAAGTCGACGATCCAGCAGAACTCGAACCGGCCCTCGTCGATCAGCTTCAGCTCCGTGCCCACCCGCGTGCGGGCCGAGCCGGCGAACTTGTAGAAGACGCCCGGATCGCCGGCCACGAAGAAGGCCGCGTCGCCTTCACCGAGGCCAAGGCTGGTCATCAGCGCCTGGGTCTTGTCCTCGCCGAGGTTCTTGGCGATCGGCCCGCCCCAGGCGTTCTGGTCGGCGCTCCAGAAGATGTAGCCCAGGCCCGGCTGGCCTTCGCCCTGCGCCCAGCTGTTCATGCGGTCGCAGAAGGCTCTGGAGCCGCCGCCCGGCGCCGGCACGGCCCAGACGGCGTTCTTCTCGGTCTCCAGGATGCGGGCGAACAGGCCAAAGCCGCCGCCGCGGAAGCTTTCCGAGACGTCCGACATCTTGATCGGGTTGCGGGTGTCGGGCTTGTCGCTGCCATACCAGGCGATGGAGTCACGGTAGGGGATGCGCGGGAACGGGTAAGGCGTCACCGACTTGCCGTCGGCGAACTCCTCGAACACGCCGTGCATCACCGGCTCGATGGCCGCGAAGACGTCTTCCTGCGTCACGAAGCTCATCTCGACGTCGAGCTGGTAGAATTCCAGCGAGCGGTCGGCGCGCAGGTCCTCGTCGCGGAAGCAGGGCGCGATCTGGAAGTAGCGGTCGAAGCCCGAGACCATCAGCAGCTGCTTGAACTGCTGCGGCGCCTGCGGCAGCGCGTAGAACTTGCTGGGGTGCAGCCGCGAGGGCACCAGAAAGTCGCGCGCGCCTTCCGGCGACGAGGCGGTAAGGATCGGCGTCTGGTACTCCAGGAAGCCCTGGCCGACCATCCGCTTGCGGATGCTGTCGATGACCTTCGAGCGCAGGATGATGTTCTTGTGCAGCGTCTCGCGGCGCAGGTCGAGGTAGCGGTGCTTGAGGCGGATTTCCTCGGGATAGTCGGGCTCGCCGAACACCGGCAGCGGCAGTTCGGCCGCTTCCGACAGCACCTCGACGGCGGAGACCCGCACTTCCACTTCACCGGTGGCCAGGCCGGGGTTTACCGTCTCGGGCGAGCGGGCGACGACTTCGCCGTCGACCCGGATGACGCTCTCGGCTCGCAGCCGCTCGACCACGTCGAAACCGGGCGTGCCCGGGTGCAGGACCAGCTGGGTCAGGCCGTAATGGTCGCGCAGGTCGATGAACAGCAGGCCGCCATGGTCGCGCTTGCGATGGATCCAGCCAGACAGGCGCACCGCGGCGCCGGTGTCGGTGGCGCGCAGGGCGCCGCAGGTATGGGTGCGATAGGCGTGCATGAATCTTGGCTTTGGAGTCGGAATTTCGAGAGGCGCGGAAGGGCGCATGTGGGCCTGTGAAAGTCAAGGCAAACGGCGTCTCAGTCGAGGGTTTCGACCAGCGCCCAGACGATGTGCGGGACCGCGAAAGAGACCCCTTCCCCTCGGTTCCAGTGGGCCTCCGGGTTCCACACGAAGCACCCCCCGGCCTCAACCCAGTCGTCCGCCAACCGGCTCATGACCGCCTGAAGATCGATCTCGCTGAAGGAGGGGGTGACCTCGATCCAGCCCTCTTCCTTGTAGTAGGGCTCGACCTTCACCCTCTGCACGGTCGCCGCGGGCCCGATCACCGCCAGCAGTGCCCGCGCGACCGCCAGCGCCTCGTCCATCGTGGCGACTTTGGCGAAAGTGCGAAGGAATCCGGCCGGCATTCCGACTCTTGTGCCGTCCCGCCATGCCCGTTGTCCACAGCCCGCCGCCGGTTCTCCCCGCCCCTCCTGCGGCCCGGCCGTGACCATCCCCTCGCCGGTTGCTAGAACCCTTCAGTGACCGCCGCCCAGTTCCGTCTGCCGTTCGAGCCCGCGACCAGCTGGACGCGCGACGCCTTCGTGCTGTCCGACGCCAACCGTTCGGCGGTGCTGGCGCTCGACGACTGGGCGAGCCTGCCGCGCGGCGCCCTGGCCCTGATCGGGCCGGCCGGCAGCGGCAAGACCCACCTGGCCCAGGCCTGGGCCGACGCCGCCGGCGCCCAGCTGGTGTTCCCCGGCCGCGTCCCCAGCCTCGACGGCACGGGGCCGGTGCTGGTCGAGGACGCTGACCTGCTGGGCCAGGACGAGGCGCTGTTCCACCTCCTCAACCAGGCCCAGGCCGGGCGGGCGGTGCTGCTGACCGGGCGCGAGCGGCCCCTGGCCTGGCCGGCCGGCCTGCCGGACCTGCGCTCGCGGCTGAACGCCCTGGCCGTGGCCGAGATCGACCCGCCGGACGACGCCCAGCTGCGGGCGGTGCTGGAGGCCCTGTTCAAGGCCCGCCACATCAAGCCCGACGATGACCTCTATCCCTACCTGCTGACCCGCATGGAGCGGTCCGTGACGGCGGCCCGCATCCTGGCGGCCAGGATGGACGAGGCGGCGGCCTCGCGCGGCCGGGCCATCAACCGGGCGCTGGCGCGGGAGCTGCTGGAGGAAACCAGCGACCTGTTCGAGGAGGTCTAGGTTCAGCCGCTCAGCATGGCCACGCAGGCCTGACGCCCCGCCGGGGACATCCCGCGGGTCAGCGCGAACCGCTGGAACCGCACCTCACCCTCGCCGACCGGCAGATAGGTCACGGTCCGAAGCGTCGTCTTCGCATCGTCCACCACGCGATAGGTCAGCGGCGTCTGGCTGTCGCGGGAGGGAACCTCGCTGATCCGGATGCGGTCGCCCTCACGCAGGCCGGCCCGCTCGGCTGGGCCACTGGCGACCAGGCCCACGATCCGGCCCTTGTTGCGCAGCGTCCCAATCAGGTCGAAGCCGCGTTCGAAGGCCGGCTGGCGGACCTCGACGATGCGGCCGCAGTCGCCGAACAGATCGGCGGCCAGTTCGATGCGCTCGCCGTTGTCCACGCGCCGGCGGATGTCCGGCTGCAGATCGATGCCCGTCACTTGCTGGGCCGCCCACGGAAACAGCTCGTTGGCCGGAACGGTGTGGTCGCCGCCCTCATCGGCGGCGGCGAGACGGCGTTGCTCGGCGAGGACGGCATCGAGTCCCATCCTGCCATTCGTCGCCTTGCGGAACTGGCGGTCCCAGAGGATGGCCAGCAGGCGGCCGCGGTCGTAGGGCATCTTGCCCACGTCGAAGTCGCTGAACCGCTCGTCGGCCAGCCGCCGGTTGCTGGCCTCGACCGCCGGCGACAGGCCATAGCGCAGCAGGGATTCGTTGAGATCAGCCTCGAAGTCCTCCAGCGACCAGAGGCCCGAGCGCAGCAGGGCGCGGGCCGCCACCGCCTCGGTGAACCCCTCGTTGAACCAGGCCGAGAGATTGTCATCCTGCATCGGGAAGCCGCCGACCTGGCGGGAGATCCAGCTGTGGGTATGCTCATGGGCCACGATCCGGCGCAGGGTGCGCAGGTCGGCGTCCGGGCCCGCGAACAGGGAGAAGCCGCCGGCCAGTCCGCGCCCGCCGAAATCGCCGCCGGACACCTGGATGACGGGCACGGTCATATCGCGCGGCCGGTCGCCCCAATAGTCGAAGTCGGCCTTCAGAGTGGAGGCCAGCATGTCGGTCGCCAAGGCCGGCGAGACCTGCCAGCCCGCCTCGCGGAAATAGAGTGAGAGCCGGGCCGAGCCCATCGGCCGGGTCTCGCGCCGCCAGCCGGCGCCGCCAAAGAGCATGCTGTCGGCCACGGTGTCCGCCGTATCGACCGGTCTCAGGGTCGACCGGGCCAGCCATCCCTTGGGCATGCCGGACCAGGTCAGGCGGACGGGGGTGTCCGGACGTTCGCGGATGAGGACGAAGGCCGCCTCGCCATGGACGACAAACCAGTCGGGCCTGACGACCGGGCGGAACGGCTGGCCGGGCGGATCGCCGTCATAGCCGGTCATGAGACGGTAGCGGACCGTCAGCCGGGCCCCCGGCTCATGGGTGACGACCAGGACCGAGGCGCCGTGCGGACGGGCCTCGCCGCCGGTGACCTGCACCACGCCAAGGTAGGGCGCCGGCTCGCCGTCGGCGACTCCGCTGGAGGGCAGGATCAGCCGCGTCTCGCCGTCCTCGTCCCCGTCCGCCTCCATGACGACCGACAGGGCGGTCAGGCGGCCGCCCTCAAGCACCGGCGAGATCGTGTATCCAATGGGCGGGATAGCCGGGGCGGCGCCCAGACAGGCGATCACGGCAAGCATCAGCACGGCTCTGAAAAACACGTCAGTCCCCGGATCATTCATCGCGCGCGCACCGTTAAGCCGGCGATCACCGCCCCCGCCTATACCCGTTGAATCTGTCACGGGCATGCGCCAAAGGTGGCGCAGCCTTCTCACAGAGTCCCGATGCCCAAGTCCGCGACCGCCCGCTCTTCGCACCGAAGTCCGACGGCCCTTCGGGACCTCAGCCTCGACGAGACCCTGCTGGCCTCGCCGGAGCGGTTCTTCAACCGCGAACTCTCCTGGCTGGCCTTCAACAGGCGGGTGCTGGAAGAGGCCGAGAACCCCCGCCACCCACTGCTCGAGCGCCTGCGATTCCTGTCGATCAGCGCCAACAACCTCGACGAATTCTACATGGTCCGCGTCGCCGGCCTCAAAGGTCAGGTGCGCGAGGGCGTGCGCAAGGTCAGTCTGGATGGCCTAAACCCCCTCGAACAGCTGGACCGGCTGAACGCGGCCACTGCCGAGCTGATGAACGACCAGCAGCGCATCTGGCGGTCCCTGCGGGCCGAGCTGGGTCACGAGGGCCTGCGCCTGCTGGACGCCCGCGACGTGACCGCCGTCGACCGGCCGGGCTGCGAGGAGATTTTCCAGAACAAGCTGTTCCCGGTGCTCACCCCCCTGGCCATCGACCCGGCCCACCCCTTTCCCTTCATCCCCAACCTCGGCTTCTGCCTGGGGCTGAAGATGCGGCGGGCAGACGGCAAGCCGCTGTTCGCCCTGGTGCCGGTGCCCCAGCAGGTCAAGCGGTTCTGGGAGCTGCCGAGCCCGGCGCGGCGCAAGGAGCGCCGGTTCATCGCCCTGGAAAGCCTGATCATCCTGTTTCTCGACCAGCTGTTCCCCGGCTACACGGTCGAGGGCCGGGGCCTTTTCCGGGTGATCCGTGACAGCGACATCGAGATCGAGGAAGAGGCCGAGGACCTGGTCCTGGAGTTCGAGACCCAGCTGAAGCGCCGCCGCATGGGCGAGGTGGTGCGGGTCAAGGTCCAGACCACCATGCCCGACGACCTGCGCGAGTTCATCCTCGACGGCCTGGACGCGCGGCCCGACGACGTGGTGCTGATCGACGGCAAGCTGGGCCTGGCCGCCATGTCGGAGCTGATCCCCAAGGACCGCGCCGACCTGAAGTTCCCGCCCTTCGTCGCCCGCTTCCCCGAACGCATCCGCGACCACGCCGGCGACTGTTTCGCGGCCATCCGCGAGAAGGACATCCTGGTCCACCACCCGTTCGAGAGCTTCGACGTGGTCGTCCAGTTCCTCCGCCAGGCGGCCCGCGATCCGCAGGTGCTGGCCATCAAGCAGACCCTGTACCGCACCAGCCAGGACAGCCCGATCATCGCCGCCCTGATCGAGGCGGCCGAGAACGGCAAGAACGTCACCGCCCTGGTCGAGATCAAGGCCCGGTTCGACGAGGAGAACAACCTGCGCTGGGCCAAGGACCTGGAGAAGGTCGGGGTCCACGTCGTGTTCGGCTTCGTGGAGTACAAGACCCACGCCAAGCTCAGCCTGGTGGTGCGCCGCGAAGGCGAGACCCTGCGCACCTACTGCCACTTCGGGACCGGCAACTACCACCCGGTGACGGCCAAGGTTTACACCGACCTGTCGCTGTTCACGACCGACCCGGCGCTCGGCCGCGACAGCGCCCGGCTGTTCAACTACATCACCGGCTACGCCCGGCCCGAGCGGCTGGAGAAGCTGAGCTTCTCGCCCGAGACCATGAAGCCGGACCTGCTGGGCATGATTTCCGCCGAGGCCGACAACGCCCGGGCCGGCAAACCCTGCGGCATCTGGGCCAAACTGAATGCGCTCGTCGATCCGGAACTCATCGACGCCCTCTATCGGGCCAGCCAGGCCGGCGTGCCGATCGACCTGGTGATCCGCGGCATCTGCTGCCTGAAGCCGGGGGTGGCCGGGCTGTCGGAGAACATCCGCGTCAAGTCGATCGTCGGGCGGTTCCTGGAGCATTCGCGCATCGCCGCCTTCGCCAACGGCGAGGTGCTGCCCAGCAAGAAGGCGCGGGTGTTCATCTCTTCCGCCGACTGGATGCCCCGCAACCTCGACCGGCGCGTTGAAGCCCTGACGCCGGTCGATAATCCGACCGTGCACGAACAGGTGCTGAGCCAGATCATGGTCGCCAACCTCAACGACGAGGCCCAGAGCTGGGTCCTGGACAGCCAGGGCGGCTACGCCCGCGATCCGGCCTGGAACAAGCGCATGGCCTTCTCGGCCCACGACTATTTCATGACCAACCCCAGCCTGTCGGGCCGGGGCCACAACGTTCGCGACCTGCCCGGCGCCCTGGACCTCGACAATGAACGCTAGCCACGACGCGGCCGTCGTCGACGTCGGGTCCAACTCGGTGCGCCTGGTGCTGTACCGGGTCGAGGGCCGTTCGATGTGGACGGTGTTCAACGAAAAGGTGCTGGCCGGCCTCGGCCGCGATCTCAAGAAGACCGGCCGGCTCAGTGAAGACGGCGCGGCCAGCGCCCTCAGCGCCCTCAAGCGGTTCCGCATGGTCATCGAGCGGCTGCCGCCCGAGCGGGTGTTCACCGCCGCCACCGCCGCCATTCGCGAGGCCGCCGACGGGCCGACCTTCGCCGAGCGTGTGCAGGCCGAGACCGGCCTGACCCTGCGGGTGCTGAGCGGCGCCGAGGAGGCGCGCTACGCGGCGCTGGGCGTGCTGGCCGGCGCCCCGGCCGGCGACGGCGTGGTCGGCGACCTGGGCGGCGCCAGCCTGGAACTGACGCAGATCGGGCCGAAGGGAGCCGGCGAAGGGGTCACCCTGCCACTGGGCCCGTTTTCGTTTGGCGCCTTCCCCGACGATGATGCGGAAATCCGCCGGCGCGAGGTCGACGAGCGTATCGGCGGCCTGGAGCGGTTCCACACCACCACCTTCCACGCGGTCGGCGGGGCCTGGCGCAACCTGGCCCTCATCCACATGCATATGACCGGCTATCCGCTGCGGGTGGTGCATCAGTACGAGCTGAGCCGGGCCGAGGCGCTGAACGCCTGCCGCTTCGTCGCCAGCCAGTCGCGGCGCTCGCTGGAAGCTGTCGAAGGGGTCTCCAAGAAGCGGGCCGAGACCCTGCCCCACGCCGCCGTGGTGCTGGAACGGCTGATCCTGGCGTTGGACATCCAGACGGTGGTCCTGTCGGCCTACGGGGTTCGCGAGGGCATGCTGTTCGAGGCGATGGACGCCCCGACCCGGGCCCTCGACCCCCTGGTCGAGGGCTGCGCCGCCCTGTCGGTGCGCACCGGCGCCGACGCCACCCTGGGGCCGACCCTGGAGGCCTGGCTGGCCCCGGTGTTCGACGCCCTGGCGCCGATCTTCCCGGGCCGCGACGGTGTCCTGCTGTCGGCCGCCTGCCGGCTGGCCGATCTCGGCGCCCAGCTCCACCCCGACCACCGCGCCGACCTGGTCTTCGAGCAGGTGCTGCGCGCGCCCGTCGCCGGCCAGAACCACGCCGAGCGGGCCTTTCTGGCCATGGCCGCCTTCAGCCGCCACACCAGCTCCAACAACACCCCCGAGCAGGCAACCATCGCCCGCCTGCTGCCTGACGAGGCCCGCAAGCGCGCCCGGGCCCTGGGGGCGGCGATCCGGCTGGGCTGCGACCTGACGGCCCGGGACTCGGTGCTCCTGGCCCACACCCGCCTCAGCCTGAAGGGCGAACGCCTGCTGCTGACCACCGACGCCGAACGCGCCGACCTGCTGCTCGGCGAACAGACCGGCCGCCGGGCGGCGACCCTGGCCGGGCACCTGGATGCGAAGGTGGAGATCCGGGCGAACTAGTCGGCCGGCATCGTCCCCTCATGGATGGCGATGCGGCCGAGGATGCCCTTGACGATCAGGTCCAGCGCGCTGCCGTCGGTGTAGTTGGCGGCGGCGACGAAGTTGACCCGGTCCTCGGCGATCAGCCGGTGCAGCTTGGTCTGGTCGTTCGGCTCGGTGCGCGGGTCGTAGACGGCGATCGAGTGGCCGCCCTTGGTGTGCATCATCTTCATGGTCGGCACGTCGGTGTCGCCGTCGCCGACGAAGATCATCCGCTCGAACGGAACGGGGCGGTCCTCGTCGGGCATGAAGCGGTTGATCTTCTCGTGCTCCCAGTTGTTGTGCACGCCCTTGTTGATGCGGAACAGGTACTGGGTCTTGGTGGTGTAGTTGATGCCCACCGCCGGCCACTCGGCCTCGCCCTCGTCGTTGTAGACGTAGTGGCTGGCGAAGACGTGCTCGAAGGCCGGATAGATCGGGCAGCCCTCGACCATCTCCTGCAGGCCCGACGAGAGGATGTAGTGCTTGATGTCGAGGCCGTAGTTGGCCCCGAAGGCATTGATCCGCTCGAACCAGCTGTTGTCGCGCAGGCCATCGAACAGCAGGACGCCCTTACCGTGTTCCTGCAGCATCTCGCGGGTGACGGTCAGCCCGGCCTTGCGGGCCGTCTGCAGCATCAGCTGCATGTACATCAGGATGTCGTCGCCGTCGGACTTGATGGTCTGTGGCCGGACGGTGTCGTTCCAGAATTCCTTGGGCGTCATCCCCAGCGCCGGGATGAAACTGGTCTCCTGCATGTTGCCCCGGGCCAGGGTGCCGTCGAAGTCGTAGATGATGGCGGTCGTGCGGGGCTTGGACATGAAGCGCTCAAAAGGCGGTTGCTTGGAGGGACTGTGAATCACCTTTCCGGGGCGATTGGCAAGGTTTGCGGGAAATCGGGATCGGGATTAGGCTTCGCACATGGTCGACGGCGAACTGACACTGAAGCTGAGCGAGGACCTGGAACGGCGTCTGCGCGATATGGCCGCCGATGAGGGCGTGACACTCGAGGAACTTGCCGTGCGGATCATCGCTGAGCAACTTGCCAAGCGTCTTTCCGGCTTCTCTGAGGACATCACCACGGGCTGGATTGGTCCTGACCTGGAGGCGGATCGCGCAGCGCTCGATGAGTTCCAACGAACACGTATGGGCGTGCCGTGGGAAGAGGTCGAGGCGTGGATGATGTCTTGGGGAACCGAAAGCCCACTCCCGAGACCGCAGGTCCGAAAGCTTTGAGGATAGTCGTCACGCCTGAAGCGGCGGACGACATCGACAGGCTCGAAGCATGGCTTTTTGAGAAGAACCCTGACGCAGGTCACCGCGCCGTTGTAGCCATTGTCGGCGCGATCCGATCACTGGATCAGTTTCCGCACCGAGGCTACTTGGCCGGCCTCGGGATGAGGCATCTCCATGTCGCCTTCGGCAAACGCGGCTACGTCATCCGCTACGAAGTGAAAGAAGCGGATGTTCGGATCGTCCGCATCCTCCACGGCCTCGAAGACCGCTGAGACGGCAGACTACTCCGCCGCCGCCTGCTTCGGCGCCCTGCGCACCTCGACCACCCGCACCCGCGTGCCGTCCAGCACCAGGGCCAGCTCGCCGCGCTTGAGCTTCAGGGCGTCCGCCCCGAAGGCGTCCTTGCGCCAGCCGGTCAGGGCGCCGACGTCGGCCTTGTCGTCGTTGGCGATCTTCTCCAGATCGGAGACGGTGGCGATCAGCTTCGAGGCCACGCCGGCGTCCTCGGCCCGCGCCTTGAGCAGCACCTTCAGGAGCTCGACCACGGCGCCGGCGGCCGGGTTGTGGCTGGCCTTCTCCCGCTCGACGACCGGGGCGTAGGCTTCCGGATCGCGCAGAGCTTCCTTGATGGCGGCCATCAGGTCAGGGCCGAATTTCGACCCCGAGAAGCCCTTGGGCACACCGCGCAGCCGGTCCATTGCCGCCGCGTCGGTCGGGGCCTGGGCGGCCAGTTCGTCCATGGCGTCATCCTTGAGGATCCGGCCACGCGGCTGGTCGCGGCTCTGGGCCGTGCGTTCGCGCCAGGCGGCCACGGCCTTGAAGACGGCCATGTACTTGGCCGAGTGCTTGCGCGGGCGCAGGCGCTTCCAGGCGTTCTCGGGATTGACGTCATAGAGCTCCGGATCGGTCAGAGCCTCCATCTCCTCCTCGACCCAGGCCAGGCGGCCGGCCTTCTCCAGGCTGCCGCGCAGCATCGGATAGAGGCGCGCCAGATGGGTGACGTCGGCGATGGCGTAGGTCAGCTGGTTGTCGCTCAGCGGCCGGCGGCTCCAGTCGGTGAAGCGGCTCGACTTGTCGAGGTCGATCTTCAGCATCTGGCGGACCAGGGCGTCATAGGCGATCTGCTCGCCGAAGCCCGCGGCCATGCCGGCGATCTGGGTGTCGAACAACGGCCTCGGCATGGCGCCCAGGTTGTTGAAGATTTCCACGTCCTGGCGGGCGGCATGGAACACCTTCTGGATCGAGGTGTCGCGCAGCACGTCCAGGAAGGGGCTCAGGTCGATGCCCTCGGCCAGCGGATCGATGCAGGCTTCGGCCCCGTTGGGCGCGGCGGCCTGGATCAGGCACAACATCGGCCAGTAGGTCGTTTCGCGCATGAACTCGGTGTCCACGGCGACGAAAGGCTGGCCCTTGAGTTGATTGCAGAACGCCGCCAGGTCGGCGGTGGTTGTAATAGGCGTCATGCGGCAGCTATAGCCCCGCGCGCGGGCGAGTCTGCAAGTTTTTGAGCGCCCACCGTTTCGATTCTCGTTTTCTCGTGACCTGGATGGCGCCATGACCGACCGCAAGAACGGGCTGACCTATGCGCAGGCAGGGGTCGACATCGATGCCGGCGCCGCCCTGGTGGAAGCCATCAAGCCTTTGGCGAAAGCCACCAACCGCCCCGGCGTGTCCGGCGGCCTGGGCGGTTTCGGCGCTCTGTTCGACCTCAAGGCGGCCGGCTACGACGATCCGCTGCTGGTCAGCACCACCGACGGCGTCGGCACCAAGCTGAAGATCGCCATCGACACCGGCCTGCACGGCCAGGTCGGCATCGACCTGGTGGCCATGTGCGTCAACGACCTCTTGGCCCAGGGCGCCGAGCCCCTGCTGTTCCTCGACTACTACGCCACCGGCAAACTGGACGTGGCGACGGCGACCAGCGTGGTGGCCGGCATCGCCGAGGGCTGCAAGCTGGCCGGCTGCGCCCTGGTCGGCGGCGAGACGGCCGAGATGCCGGGCATGTACAGCGAGGGCGACTATGACCTGGCCGGGTTCACGGTCGGGGCCGTGAACCGCGACGGCGTCCTGCCGCGTCTCGACGAGCAACGGCCCGGCGACGTGCTGATCGGCCTCGGCTCCAGCGGCCCGCACAGCAATGGCTATTCGCTGGTGCGCAAGGTGGTCGAGCGTTCTGGCCTGTCGTGGGACGCGCCCTGCCCGTTTGGCGACGGCACCCTGGCCGAGGCCCTGATGGCCCCGACCCGCATCTATGTGAAGAGCGTCCACCCGCTGCTCAAGGCCGGCAAGGTCAAGGGCGTCGCCCACATCACCGGCGGTGGCCTGATCGAAAACCCGCCCCGCGCCATCGCCGAGGGTCTCGAAGCCAGGTTCGACTGGAACGCCTGGCCCCTGCCGCCGGTGTTCGACTGGCTGCAGCGCGAGGGCGGCATCGACGACCACGAACTGCGCCGCACCTTCAATTGCGGCATCGGCCTGCTGCTGATCGTCGCCAAGGACCAGGCGCCGGAGGTGCTGATGGCCCTGCTCGACGCCGGCGAGGACGCCTTCGTCTGCGGCGAGCTCGCCAAGGCATGACCAAAGCCCGTGTTGGCATCCTGATCTCCGGAACAGGCTCCAACATGGAAGCCCTGATCCAGGCGGCGCGGGCGCCGGGCTGCCCCTATGAGGTGGCGGTGGTGATTTCGAACAGGCCGCGGGCGGCAGGATTGGCCCGGGCGGAGGCGCTCGGGGTTCCCGTCGTGGCCGTCGATCAAACACCGTTCGGCAAGGACCGCGAGGCGCACGAGCATGCCCTCGACGCGGCGCTGCGCCGATTCGACTGCCAGTACGTGGCGCTGGCCGGCTACATGCGGATCATGACGCCGTTTCTGGTCGGGGCGTGGGAGGGCCGGATGCTGAACATCCACCCCTCACTGCTGCCGAAGTATCCGGGGCTGGACACCCACCGCCGGGCCATCGAAGCGGGCGACGCCGAAGCCGGCTGTTCAGTACATCTGGTCACGACCGGCGTCGACGAGGGACCTGTCCTCGCCCAGGCCAGCGTCCGCATCCTGCCGGCCGAAGATCCCGCCTCCCTGGCCGCTCGCGTTCTGGCCGAAGAGCACCGCCTCTACCCAGCGGCGCTCAGCGCCTTTATCGCGCGCCCCAAGCCCGAGCTTCGTGTCGGCCAAGGACCCCGTTCCGCGCCAGGGTGATCCGCGCCGCGCGCATGCGCGGCTGGTACTCGGCGCCGTACTGGGCCTGCAAGGCGACGGCCCAGGCCTCGCTCTCGGCCTGCATCACCTTGGCGACGCTCATCGCCGTCATGATGTCGCGCACGAGTTTGACGTTGCTCTGCTCGCTCTTGCAGACACGGATCGTCGCCGGGACCTCGCTCTCGGCAATGCCGCCCTTGCCGAGGCGCGTGAGATAGACATAGCGCGCCTCGGGCGACATCGAGACGACGGTCGGGTGATTGATGCGTTTGATGATGAAGGCCACCGCTGCCGCCTTCGAAGCTTTAATGCCCTGGTCGGTGCAGGGATCGTCGCCACCTTCCGCCGCCAGCTCCAGATCGGCCTGGGCTTCCGTGGACGCGGTCAGAGCGTTCAGCGCGGCGACGTCGCCCTGGCGATAGGCGGTGACCGCCAAGCGCAGATCGTCGGGCTTCCTGGCCAACTCGGCCATCTCGCAGCCCGCCAACGCCGCGGCCGCCAAGAAAATCGCTATCCAGCGCATGCCCGCCTCCGCCTGTCTTGAGCCGGCACACAACCACAGGGACTTTAGCGTCCGACTAACGCGCAAAGAAAAAGCCGGTGGGTCGCCCCACCGGCTCCATCCCTTGAACCGTCGACTGGCTTACCCGACGATCTCGTCGTCGGTGAAGAACTGCGCGATCTCGATCTTGGCGTTGTCCAGGCTGTCCGAACCATGCACCGAGTTCTCGCCGACGCTGTCGGCGTAGAGCTTGCGGATGGTGCCTTCGGCGGCCTGGGCCGGGTTGGTGGCACCCATGACTTCGCGGTAGCGGGCCACGGCGTTGTCACCTTCCAGGACCTGCACGACCACCGGGCCGCGGGTCATGAACTCGACCAGCTCGCCGAAGAACGGGCGTTCCTTGTGGATCTCGTAGAACTTTTCGGCCTGGGCCTGGCTCAGCTTGATGCGCTTCTGGGCGACGATGCGCAGGCCGGCGGCCTCGATGACGGCGTTCACGGCGCCGGTCAGGTTCTTCTCGGTCGCGTCCGGCTTGATGATGGAAAAGGTGCGTTCGGTCATGGCCTAGTTTTCTTTCAGCCTACAAAGAGGTGGGATTTGGGAGGTCGCGGGCTTATAGCGGCGACCCTCCCCTACGCCAACACCCCCAAAGCGTTTCATGCTCCAGATCAACGAACTCACATTCAACGCCTGGGGCAGACGCTTCTTCGACAAGGCGAGCGTCACCTTGCCGACCGGAGGGAAGATCGGTCTGGTCGGCCGCAACGGCATCGGCAAGTCGACCCTGTTCAAGCTGATCCTCGGCGAGCTGCACGGCGGCGAGGACGAGATCAAGATCCCCAAGCACGCCCGGATCGGCACCGTGGCCCAGGAACATCCGGCGACCCCGGTCTCCCTGCTCGATACGGTTCTGGAGGCCGACGAGGAACGCCACAGCCTGATGACCCGGCTGGAAACCGCCGATCCCGAGGAGATGGGCGACATCTGGACCCGGCTGATCGAGATCGACGCCGACTCCGCCCCCTCGCGCGCCTCGGAAATCCTGTCGGGCCTGGGCTTCAGCAACGAAGACCTGGCCCGCCCGATGGCCGAGTTTTCCGGCGGCTGGCGGATGCGCGTCGCCCTGGCCGCCGCCCTGTTCAGCCAGCCCGACTTGCTCCTCCTCGACGAACCGACCAACTACCTCGACCTGGAAGGCGCCCTGTGGCTCGAGGCGCGGCTGAAGAAGTATCCGCACACCGCCCTGATCATCAGCCACGACCGGGAATTGCTCAATAATTCCGTCGGTTACATCCTGCATGTTCGCGAGGGAAAGCTCGACCTTTATACGGGCGGGTACGACAGTTTCGAGGAACAGCGCGCCGAGAAGGCCCGCCTGGCCGAGGCCATGCGCGGCAAGATCGAAGCCAAGCGCGCCCATATGCAGGCCTTCGTCGACCGCTTCCGCGCCAAGGCCTCGAAGGCGACGCAGGCCCAGTCGCGCCTGAAGATGCTGCAGAAGCTGCCGCCGGTGACCATGACCCTGGAGGAGCGCACCGCCCCCTTCACCATCCCCTCCCCGACCCGGCCCCTGGCCCCGCCGCTGGTGCGGCTGGACAACGCCACCGTCGGCTACGGCGGCCCGCCGATCCTCAGGAACCTCAACCTGCGGATGGACGTCGACGACCGCATCGGCCTGCTCGGCGTCAATGGGGCCGGCAAGTCGACCTTCGCCAAGATGATCGCCGGCGCCCTGCCCATCCAGTCGGGCGACCTGCACCGCGACCGCCGCATCAAGGTCGGCTGGTTCCACCAGCACCAGATCGAGGCCCTCGACCCGGTCGACACCCCGATGGACATCATCCGCCGCGCCCTGCCCGAGAGCGGCGAGTCGCAGCGGCGCTCGAAACTGGCCCAGTGGGGCATCGGCTACGAAAAGGCCGAAACCACCGTCGCCAACCTGTCCGGCGGCGAGCGCGCCCGCCTGCTGCTCAACATGGTGGCGATGGAAGCGCCGCACCTGTTGATCCTCGACGAACCGACCAACCACCTCGACATCGACAGCCGCCGGGCCCTGCTCGACGCCCTCAACGACTACGAGGGCGCCGTCATCCTGATCACCCACGACCGCTCCTTGATGGAACTGGTCGCCGACCGGCTGTGGCTGGCCGCCGACGGCGGGGTGAAGCCCTTCGACGGCGACATGGACGACTATGCCAAGTTCGTCCTCGACCGCGCCCGTGTGGCCGCCCGCAGCCCGACGCAGGTGAAGGGCGAGGCGCCCAAGCCGGCGGTCAACAACAAGGGCCCGGTCTCGTCCAACCGTGACCCGGGCGCAGCCGCCGGCCCGCTGAAGCGCAAGCTGACGGCGGCGGAGGAAACCCTGGCGCGGGTGACCAAGCAGCTGGCGGAGATCGACGAGAAGCTGGGCGATCCCAACATCTACGTCCGCGATCCCACCGCTGCCGCCGACCTCGGCAAGCGCCGCGTGAAGATCCAGGCGCAGGTCGATGAAGCCGAAGCCACCTGGATGGCCGCCGCGGAAGCGCTCGAAGCGGTGAGCTAACCTCCCTCCCCGAATGGGGAGGGCAGGCGCGCGTTGCGCGCCGGGTGGGGAAGTCGGCCACAGACCGCGGCGGCAAGGCGTTAGGGGGCGGAGGCGGCGGTTGCCCACTGCCCCACCCGGCCTTCGGCCTGCCCTCCCCATTCGGGGAGGGACGGAGCTAGCCGCACTTCACTTCCTTGATGATGCCCGTGTCCACGTCGAAGACGATGTTCAGGCGCTCGGGGCTGTAATCCATCGTCACCGCGCAGGTCGTGCAGGTGACGCGGCGCTTAGTCGGGTCGACCGGCACCGGAATCTCGCTCTTCGGCTTGCCGACCAGGTATTGCAGCGGTTTGGCCCCGCAGCTGTCCTTCGGCTCCTCGGCCGGCATCGTCGGCGGCGCCTCGACCTTCGGGGCGGGCGGCGGCGGCGCGGGGGCCGGCTCCGGCTCCGGCGTGGCGCAGGCGAACAGGGCCATCAGGCCGAGAACCGAGACTGTTACGCGCAACGTCTTCATGCCTGCTTTTCCCAACCTTTGCGTTCGCCCTGGCGCCAGTACGAAGCCGGCAACCCCTGCGCCTTCACAGACTTCCACAGCCCCCGCGCCCCGGCCAGCGCTTCCTCGTCGCGACCGTCGAACAGGACGATACAGCGCTCATAAGGGGCAAGATCGCCCGGCTGGGCGCCGTCGATGAGGAACAACGCCTGGGCGCCGTTCGGGTTGTCCTCGCCGGTGGTCAGCAGCACCGGCTGATGATCCGCGAACGGCTCATTGCTCACGCCATGCGGCAGGAAGCCATCCTCCTGGAAGGTCCAGAGGAAGGTATCCATCTGATCCAGCCGCTCGGACTCGGTGCTGCGCACCAGCGCCCGCCAGCCGCGCTGCAGGGTCTTGGCCAACAGTTCAGGCAGCACCTGATCGAGCGTCGAACGCTCCAGGTGGTAGAACCAGACCTCGCAGGCGGTGGCGGTCAGCGGTCTAGCCCTCGTAGTTGTCGGCAATCATCTGGTTCAGCAGGCGCACGCCGAAACCCGTGGCGCCGTCCGGAATGGTCGGGTCCGTCGACGGCTTCTTCCAGGCGGTCCCGGCGATATCCAGGTGCGCCCAGGGCGTCTTGTTGACGAAGCGCTGCAGGAACAGGCCGGCGGTGATCGACCCGCCCGCGCGGCCGCCGGTGTTCTTCACGTCGGCGATCATGCTGTCGATCTGCTTTTCGTAGGCCGGCGGCAGCGGCATCCGCCACAGTTGCTCGCCCGTGGCCTTGGACGCGGCCAGCAGGTTCTCCGACAGCGCGTCGTTGTTGCTGAACAGGCCGCTGACGTCGTTGCCCAGCGAGATGATGATCGCCCCGGTCAGCGTGGCCAGGTCGACCATGAACTGCGGCTTGAAGCGGTCCTGGCAGTACCAGAGGGCGTCGGCCAGCACGAGGCGGCCTTCGGCGTCGGTGTTGATGATCTCGATGGTCTGACCCGACATCGAGGTGACCACGTCGCCCGGACGCTGGGCGTTGCCGTCGGGCATGTTCTCGACCAGGCCGAGGATACCGACGACGTTGGCCTTGGCCTTGCGGCCGGCGACGGCGTGCATCAGGCCGGCCACGGCGGCCGAGCCGCCCATGTCCCACTTCATGTCTTCCATGCCGTCGGCCGGCTTGATCGAGATGCCGCCGGTGTCGAAGGTCACGCCCTTGCCGACGAAGGCGATGGGCTGGGCGTCGCCGCCGCCCCTCCATTGGATGACGACCAGCTGGCTGTCGCGGATCGAGCCCTGGCCGACCCCGAGCAGGGAGCCCATGCCCAGCTTGGCCATCTCGGCCTCGCCGAGGATCTCGACCTCCAGGCCCATCGATTCCAGCGCCTTGATCCGCTGGGCGTAGCTTTCCGGGTGCAGCACGTTCGGTGGCTCGGAAACAAGATCCCGGCTGAAGAAGATGGCCTCGGCCAGGGTCTTCAGCTCACCCCAGGTGGCCTGCGCGGCGGCCGGATCGTCGACGGCGACCTTGACGGTCTCGATCGACGGCTTCTTGTCGGCCTTCTCGGTGGTCCGGTACTTGTCGAAGCGGTAGCTGGCCAGGGTGGCGCCGAAGGCGGCGCGAGCCCCCTCCTCGCCGCTGGCTTCCGGCAGCAGCAGGGTCAGGGTCGCGGCGCCGCTGGTTTTGACCGCGGCATAGGCCGAGGCGCCGAAGGTCTCGGCCGACTCGGCGTTCCATTGACCGTCGCCGACGCCCAGCAGGGTGATGCGGGCGTTCTCGCGGCCGGTCGGGGCAATCAGCTCCAGGCTAGCGCCCTTGGCGCCCTTGAAGCGGCCGGCGGCGACCGCGCGGGCCAGGGCCCCGCTGGTGGCCTTGTCCAGGTCGCCTGCCCCGGCCGACAGCTTGCCGCCGTCGATGATGGCGGTGGCGACGGCCCCTTCGGCCGGCGGATTGGCGCGGTCGACGGCAACGAACTCGATACGCATGAAGCGCTCCTCAAAATGTCTTGGGGGGCGAGATAGGCTTTTCCGTGCCATTGGGGAAGCAGGGAGGATTTCGCCCGTCAGGCCAAGGAATCGCGTTCGGCCGGGTTCCGTTCGGGGCCAACGCGCACTACTAACAACCCTCCGGCGGCCCGACAGAGGCCGAGTTCCAAAGTCCGCATGCGCCTGATCGAACGCTACCTCTTTGGCCAGCTGCTATGGCCCACGCTGCTGGCGACGGCGGCGCTCGCGGCCGTGGGCCTGCTCAGCCAGAGCCTGGGCCAGCTGGACATCATCATCGAGCAGCGCCAGAGCGCCTGGATCTATCTGCAGATCATCGTGCTGGCCATGCCGCAACTGGCCAACCTGATCATCCCGATCGCCGTGCTGGTCGCCGCCTTCGTGGCGTTGAACAAGCTGCAGGGCGACCAGGAGCTGATCGTCGCCTACGCCGGCGGCATGAGCCGCTGGCGGGTGATCAGCCCGGCGGTCAAGCTGGCGGTGCTGGCCACCCTGACCTGCCTGGTCATCAACCTGTGGGTCCAGCCGGCCGCCTATCGCGAGTACCGCAAGCTGATCTTCCAGGCCAAGACCGACCTGGCGGCCATGCTGGTGGTCGAGGGCCAGTTCACCGACCCGGCCCCGCGCCTGACCGTCTATGGCCAGACCGTCGACAGCAACGGCGCCATCCACAACCTCTTCATCCACCAGATGACCGAGGAGGGCCAGGCGACCACCTACACGGCCAAGGAAGGCCAGGTGCTGTTCAAGAACGGCGCGCCGCTGCTGCTCATGCGCCACGGCTCGACCCAGGAGTTTTCCGAGCGCGGCGTGCTCAACTACCTGACCTTCGACGAATACGCCCTGGACCTGAGACCCTACCTCAACAGCCGCGAATCGATCCGCTTCAAGGCCTCGGACCGCTACCTGCATGAGCTCTTCTATCCGGACCTCAGCCAGGACTACGAGAAGAAGAACCGCAAGCGGATGCTGGCCGAGGGCAACTCGCGGCTGGCCTCGCCGCTGTATGCCCTGGCCTTCATGGCCATGGCGCTGGCCGCCGTGGTCGGGGCCGGGTTCAACCGCATGGGCTATGGCAAGCGCATCGCCATGATCGGCGCCGCCGCCGCCCTGGTGCGGATCATCGGTTTCGCGGTGCAGGCCGCCTGCGAGGACAATGTGGCCTTCAACGTGCTGCAGTATTCGATCCCGATCGGGGCGATGATCTGGGGCTTCGACCAGGTGTTCCGCCCGGTCGAGAGCCGCCACGGCTGGCAGGCCTGGATCCCCTTCATGCGCATGCCCAGACCGCCGATTGGAGCCGCCGCATGAGACTGATGCCCGGCCGTCTCGAACGCTATGTGCTGAACCGCACCCTGACCTCGGTGGCCGGCGCCCTGGCGATCATCGCCGCGGTCATCCTGCTGATCGACTTCGTGGACGTGTCGCGCAACGTCGGCGGTCGGGCCGACGCCGGCTTTGTCGTCTTGCTGTGGCTGACCCTGCTGAAAGCGCCTTCGACCATCCTGACCCTGCTGCCGTTCGCCTTCCTGTTCGGCACCCTGGCGGCGTTCGTCGGCCTCAACCGGCGCAGCGAGCTGATCGCCATGCGCGCCGCCGGCGTCTCGGCCTGGCGCTTCATCCTGCCGGCCGCCGCCGCCGCCTTCGTGGTCGGGGCCCTGACCGTCGCCGTGCTCAACCCGATGGCCGCCTGGATGAACGTCAAGTTCGAGCAGGCCCGCACCTCGGTGATGGACGACTATCTGGCCAACGCCCCCAAGGAAACCTGGCTGCGCCAGACCGACGACAAGAGCCAGGTTGTCATCCGCGCCCGCAGCCACGACGAGGTCAATGGCGTGGTGCGGCTGAAGGTCGTGTCGATGTTTATCTACCGCATCGAGCCCGACGGCGGTCTGGCCTTCGCCCGCCGGGTGGAAGCGGCCGAGGCCCAGCTGATGCCCGGATACTGGCGGCTGACCGACGTGCGCGAGGCGACGCCGGGCGCCGGCTCAGTGCGCTCCGAAAGCCTGACCATCCCCTCGACCCTTGACGACCAGGCGGCCATCGAGCGGTTCACCACCCCCGAGGCCATCGCCTTCTGGCGCCTGCCGGCCACCATCGTCGGCACCGAGAAATCCGGCTTCTCGGCCCTGGCCTACCGGCTGCGGCTGCAGCAGCTGCTCGCCACGCCGATCCTGTTCTCGGCCATGTCGGTGCTCGCCGCCGCCTTTTCATTGCGGCTGATGCGCCTCGGCGGCCTGCCGGCGTTGGCCGGATCGGGGGTGGTCCTTGGTTTCGCCTTCTTCTTCTTCAACCAAATGTGCATAGCGCTCGGCAGGGCGGAGATCATACCGGCCATGCTGGCGGCCTGGGCGCCGCCGCTGCTGGCGCTTTTGTCGGGGCTGACCCTGCTTTGCTATACGGAAGACGGGTGACTCGCGGCCTGAGTAAGTCAGCGAGAGGGAACAGGGGTTTCATGAGGCTGGACAGCACCGATCCGCGCAACACTCGCGCCCGCCTGCTGGCCGGCGCGACGGCGCTCGTGTTCACGGCCCTCGCCCTGCCCGCCTTCGCGGACGAGGATGCGGCCATCACCACCGCCCTGCCGGCCATGGCGGCCGCGCCGGAGGCCGCGGCGCCGCGGCCTGACGACGGCCTGGGTGATCAGGGCTACTACCTGGAAGCCGACACCGTCATCCAGGACGACAAGGCCGGCACGGTCACCGCCGAGGGCCAGGTTCAGATCCGCAACCAGGGCCGCACCCTGCGGGCCGAGCGGGTGGTCTACAATCGCACGACCGGCGTGGTGGTCGCCACCGGCGAGGTGGTCATCGTCGAGCGCGACGGCACGACCGCCTTCGCCGACGAGGTGGTGCTGGACGACCAACTTAGGGCCGGCGTCGCCAAGGGCTTCTCCGCCCGGCTGCAGGACAACATCAAGATCGCCGGCGACACCCTGGTCCGCCGCGACGACAACACCGCCGAACTCAACAAGGGCATCTACACCCCCTGCGAGCTGTGCGCCGAGGACAAGACCAAGGACCCGACCTGGTCGATCCGCGCCGACAAGGTGGTGCAGGACGGCGAGAACAGCCTGATCTACTACAAGAACGCCGTGATCGAAATGTTCGGTGTTCCAGTGTTTTACGCGCCGATCTTCTGGCATGCCGACCCCGGCGCCGACCGCATGTCGGGCCTGCTGCCGCCGACCATCGTCGCCTCCGCGCGGCGCGGCCTCTCCTACGAGCAGCCCTATCTCTGGGTCATCAACCCCTACTCCGACCTGACGATCAGCCCGCAGCTGAACACCAAGGTCAATCCGTTCGTGAACCTCGACTACCGCCAGCGTTTCTACAGCGGCCAGATCGAGGCCCGCTTCGGCTACACCTACGAGAAGGACCTCGACAGCAACGGCAGCCGGATCGGCGACAACACCCACCGCTCCTACGTGCTGGCCAACGGCCTGTTCGACATCGACAAGAACTGGAAGTGGGGCTTCGCGGCCGAGCGGGCCAGCGACGACCTGATCTTCGACAAGTACGACATCAGCGACGTCTCCCGCCAGCGCGGCCTGGCCGCCAGCGACAACCGCCGCCTGACCAGCCAGCTGTTCGCCACCCGGCAGGACAACCTGTCCTGGTTCTCGGTCAACGCCATCAGCGTCCAGGGCCTGCGCCCGACCGACAACGACCGCACCTTCCCGATGATCGCCCCGCTGATCGAGGGCCGCTTCGAGCTGCCGATGCCGGTGCTGGGCGGCCGTTTCCGCATGCAGGGCTCGGGCGTCGTCCTGACCCGCGAGCAGTCGCAGTTCGTGGCCAGCGATCCGGGCGCCGATTCGCGCCGCGCCACCTTCCAGGCCGACTGGCGGACCAACTTCACCTTTACCAGCGGCCTGCGCGCCTCGCCCTTCCTGGAAGCCCGCGCCGACTACTATTCGATCGCCGACTATCCGGCCGCCGGCGACAGCTCCAGCTTCGGCCGCGCCCTGGGCGTGGTCGGGGTCGACCTGACCTATCCGCTGTTCCGCCGCGACGGCGACCGCACCATCGTCATCGAGCCCATCGCCCAGATCGCCCTGTCGCCCGACAGCGACCTGGACGCCCGCATCCCCAACGAGGACTCCGTCGTCCTGGAGTTCGACGAGACCAACCTGTTCCGGGCCAACAAGTCGCCGGGCTTCGACCTCTATGAGGGCGGCCTGCGGCTTAACGTCGGGGGCCGGGCGACGGTCTCCTTCGACGACGGCCGCTCCTTCAGCCTGCTGGTCGGCCGCAGCTTCCGAGACAACGACGACACTACGCTGCCCGCTCGCAGCGGCCTGCAGCGCAAGGCCAGCGACTGGATCGTGGCCGGCGACGCCAAGCCCTTCCAGCAGCTGACGATGTACGGCCGGGCCCGCTTCGATTCGGAGACGCTGGACCTGCGGCGCGTCGAGATCGGCGTCAACGCCAGCTTCGAGCGGGCCAACGGCTACGTCCGCTACCTGCACGACAACCAGGACATCACCGGCGTCGAACGCCAGGACGTCGACTTCGCCGCCGACGTCATGGTCACCAAGACCTTCGGCGTCACCGCCGCCGCCATCTGGGATATCGAGAACGACGTCTGGCGCCGCCAGGAACTGGGCGTCTTCTATCGCGACGACTGCCTCGACCTGGGGGTCGTCTGGATCCACGAGGAGACCTTCAACCGCTCCCTGGGACCATCCGACGCGGTGGTTCTGCGCCTAACGCTCGCCACATTGGGCGATAAAGGCTACAGGCGGTGACCTTCCCCGCCGAGCGCGCCAATGCGCCGGCGGACTTGCACTATGGGAACGACGAATTTGCATCCGACGCTTAAGGTAACGGGCAGGATCCTGGCCACGGTATCGGTCATCGCCCTGGTCACGGCCGGCATGACTCCGGCCGCCTTGGCGCAGGAGGCTCCGGTTCAGGAGGCGCCCCCGGCTCCGGCTCAGCCGGAGATCGCCGAGGGCGTCACCGCCATCGTCAACGACGACATCATCTCCAGCTACGACCTGGTCCAGCGGATGAAGCTGGTCATGCTGACCACCGGCTTCCAGCCCACCCAGGAAACCCTGCCCCAGCTGCAGGCCGAGGCCCAGCGCCAGCTCATCGAAGAGCGGCTGAAGCGGCAGGAGCTGCGCCGGGTCGAGAAGGAAAACAAGACCACCATCCTCGCCACCGACCAGGAGATCGACGAGGTCATCGCCGAGACCATCCAGGGCGAGTACAAGGTCACCCCCGAACAGTTCTACGCCCAGCTGGCGCAGCAGGGCATCGGCCGCGACACCTATCGCGAGCAGGCCCGCATCGAATTCAGCTGGCAGCAGTACATGCGCGGCCGCTATGGCAGCCGCCTGCGCGTCGGCCAGGATCAGATCAAGGCCGTCCAGAAGCGTCTGGCCGAAGCCGCCAGCAAGCCGCAATACCAGGTCAGTGAGATCTTCATCGACAACGCCCGGGTCGGCGGCCCGGACGTGGCCTTCAACGGCGCCCAGTCGCTGATCACCCAGATCCAGCAGGGCGCGCCCTTCCCGCAGGTGGCCCGCCAGTTCTCCTCCTCGCCCACCGCCGCCTCGGGCGGCGACGCGGGCTGGATCTCGCCTGGTGAGATGCCGCCCGAGGTCGACGCCGTGATCGCCGACGTTCGCCCCGGCCAGCTGTCGCCGCCGATTCCCACCCAGGACGGCGTCTACATCATCCTGGTGCGGGATAAGCGCGCCGGGGCCGAGTCCAACCTGGTCACCCTCAAGCAGGCCGCCGTCGCCCTCGACCCGGGCGCCGACCAGGCGGCCGTCGACACCGCCTCTCAGGCGCTGCTGAAGCTTCGCGGTCTGAACCCGACCTGCGCCGATCTCGAAGCCAAGGCCGGCCAGGCGCCCCCAGTCGTCGCCGGCGACATGGGCGAGATGGAACTGTCCAGCCTGACGGGCGGCTTCGCCGAGGCCGCCGCCAGCACCCCGGAAAACCAGCTGTCGGCGACGCCGATCCGCAGCGACGCCGGCCTCCACCTGGTCATGGTCTGCGGCAAGCGCTCGGCCGCCGGCGGCCTGCCGACCGCCGACCAGATCGAACGGCGGCTGTTCAGCCAGCAGCTGGATCTCGTCTCCAAGCGCGTGATGCGTGACCTGAAGATGCAGGCCACGATCGAAAACCGGTGACCGGCCGGCCTCTCGCCGTCACGCTGGGCGATCCGGCCGGCGTCGGCGCGGAGATCATCGTCAAGGCCTGGAACGCCCTGCGCGCCGAGGGCCAGCCCTTCCTGGTGGTCGGCGACGCCGGCTGCCTGCGCTCGGCCCCCGGCGGGCTCGGCACGCCGGTGCAGGCCATCTCCAGCCCGGCCGAGGCGGCCAGGGTGTTCACCACCGCCATCCCCGTGCTGCACCAGCCGATGTCGGCCCCGGTGGTCGCCGGCCAGCCTTCCCCCGGCCACGCCAAGGCGATCATCGGCTGGATCGAGACCGCCGTCGGCCTGGCCCTGACCGGCGCGGTCAGCGGCATCGTCACCGCCCCGATCGCCAAGGCCCCGCTGTACGCCGCCGGCTTCGGCTTTCCGGGCCACACCGAATTCCTCGCCGAACTGACCGCCGCCCGGAGCCAGGAGGGCCCGCGCGGCCCGGTGATGATGCTGGCGGCGCCGGATCATGGCCCCACGTCCGGCTCAGGGGGCGGCTTGCGCGTCTGCCTGGCCACCATCCACACGCCGCTGGCCCAGGTGGCCGGCAGCCTGACCATCGAGGGCCTGGTCAACGCCGGCCTGGTTACCGCCCAGGCCCTGCGCCAGGACTTCGGCATCGCCCAGCCCCGGCTGGCCGTGGCCGGCCTCAACCCGCATGCCGGCGAGGATGGCGGCATCGGCCGCGAGGAGATCGACATCATCGGTCCGGCGGTGCGGTCCCTGCGCGACCTCGGCGTCGAGGCGACCGGCCCCTCCCCGGCCGACACCCTGTTCCACCCGGAGGCCCGGCGGCGCTATGACGCGGTGCTCTGCATGTACCATGATCAGGGCCTCATCCCTTTGAAGATGCTGGATTTCTGGGGCGGCGTTAATGTGACGCTCGGCCTCTCCATCGTGCGCACCTCGCCTGACCACGGGACGGGCTTCGACATCGCCGGCCGCGGCCTGGCCCGGGCCGACAGCCTGATCAACGCCATCAAGCTGGCCGGCCAGATCGCCGGCCGCCGGGCCCTGGCCGCCGCATGAGTATCCCCCTGTCTTTGGGCGACCTCCCGCCCCTGCGCGAAAGCCTGGAACAGCACGACCTGCTGGCCAAGAAGGCCTTCGGCCAGCATTTCCTGCTCGACCTCAACATCACCCGCAAGATCGCCCGCCTGGCCGGCCCGCTGGAGGGCAAGACCGTCATCGAGGTCGGCCCCGGCCCCGGCGGCCTGACCCGCGCCCTGCTGGAAGCCGGCGCGAGGGTGGTGGCGGTCGAGAAGGACCCCCGCTTCGTCCCCCTGCTCACCGAACTGTCGGAAGCCTCCGGCGGCGTCCTGACCATCGTCCAGGCCGACGCCCTCAAGGTCGATGAGGCGGCCCTGGCCAAATCTTTTGGAGGGGCCGGTGAAGGCCTGGTCGTCGCCAACCTGCCCTACAACGTCGGCACCCCCCTGCTGATCAAATGGCTGACCGGGCCGTGGCGGCCTGTCTCGATGAGCCTGATGTTCCAGAAGGAGGTCGCCGACCGCATCGCCGCGCCGGTCGGCGCCGACGCCTACGGCCGGCTGGGCGTCATCAGCCAGGCCATCTGCCGCTGCCGGGTGGTCATGGACCTTCCGGCCAAAGCCTTCACCCCGCCGCCGAAGGTGGCCTCGGCCGTGGTCCGGCTCGATCCGCTGGAGAACGCGCCGTCGGCGCAGGTGATCGCCGCCCTGGAAAAGGTCACCGCCGCCGCCTTCGGCCAACGCCGCAAGATGCTGCGTTCCAGCCTGAAACAGCTGGGCGGCGCGGCGCTGTGCGAGAAAGCCGGCATCGACCCCGACGCCCGCGCCGAGACCATCGATGTCGCGGGGTTCCTGAGGCTGGCGGAGGCGCTGTAGGCGCTACGAGGTCAGCGAGATACGGGGAGGTGTTAGACCTATCTCGGGCAACCGGCGGTGACAAGTTTCGGGGACACTATACTTAATTCCGGCCCGGCTGGTGGCCGCCTCAAGGACGGGGAAGGGAATTAAGTATAGTGTCCCCGAAACTCGCCAACGGTCTCGGCTCCGAGATAGGTCTAACACCTCCCCGTATCTCCCGGCGCTAAACGTCCTCGTTCAGCAGCTCGTCCACGAACGGCGCGATCCACAGGTTCCGCCCGCGCTTCATCCGTTCGGCATGGTAGATGTGCGCCAAGTCCGAATAGGCCTTGTCGAAGTCCTCGTTGAGCAGGACGTAGTCGAACGTCTTCCACTGCTCGACCTCGTCCTTCGACCGGGCGATGCGCTGGGCGATCACCGCCTCACTGTCCTGCGAGCGCGCATGCAGCCGGCGGCTCATCTCGGCCAGCGACGGCGGCAGGATGTAGACCAGCACCGAATCCTCCGGCGCCTGGTCATGGATCGACATAGCCCCCTGGTAGTCGATGTCGAACAGCACGCTCTCGCCACGCTCCAGCGCCGCCATGATCGGTTTGCGCGGGCTGCCGTAGCGGTTGCCGTAGACCTCGGCCCATTCGAGGAACTCATTGCCGGCGATCATGGTGTCGAACTCGGCCCGATCGACGAAGTGGTAGTCGCGGCCCTCATGCTCGCCCGGCCGCGGGTCGCGCGTCGTCGCCGAGATGCTCAGCAGCAGGTCCGAATGGTCCGCCACCAGCCGGCGGGTCAGGGAGGTCTTGCCGACGCCGGACGGCGCCACGACCATCATCAACAGGCCGCGCGTCCGGGGCTTCTCACTCGACATTCTGCACCTGCTCGCGGAACTGCTCGATGGTGGCTTTCAACTCCAGGCCGGTCGCCGTCAAGGCGGGCGTGGCCGATTTCGAGCAAAGCGTGTTGGCCTCGCGCATGAATTCCTGCGTCAGGAAGTCCAGCCGCCGCCCGGCCGGCCCCTCGCCGGTCAGCAGCAGCCGGGCGGCGGTCACATGGCCACCCAGCCGGTCCAGCTCCTCGCGCACATCGGCCTTCACCGCCATGGCGGCGGCCTCCTGCAGGATGCGCTCCTCGCTGGCCGCCTCGCCGGCCAGTTCGGTCAGCCGCTTGCGGAAGCGGTCGCGAATCACCGGCGGCTGCTCGGCCGCCTGCGACGCAGCGCTGCTCGTCAGCGCCTCGATCCGGTCGACCAGGCCCGACAGCACCGGCAGCAGGGCCGCGCCCTCCTCCAGCCGCGCGGCTTTAAGGCCGTCCAGGGCCAGGGCCACCGAGGCCGCCATCGCCGCCTCCAGCGCGCCCCGGTCCTCTTCGCCGGTCTCCTCGGCGTCGGCCGTCTCGATCACTCCGCGAAGGCCCAGCAGGCCGTCGGCGCTCGGGGCGGTCGCCTGGCCGGACGCCACATAAGGCGCCACCGCCGCCAGGTAGCGCTCCAGCTGGGCGAGATTGACGCTGACCGCGCCAACGCCGGCCTCGCCCTTCTTGGCCTGCAGGGTCAGCGACACCTGGCCGCGCTGGAACCGCGCCTGCCCGGCCTCGCGCGCCCCGCGTTCCAGGGCATCGAAGCCCGGCGGTCCCTTGAAGCGGATCTCCAGATTGCGGCCGTTGACGCTCCGCGCCTCGACCGCCCAGCTCCAGGCTCCCTGCGCGCTCTCGGCCCGCCCGAAACCCGTCATGCCGGAAAGCGCCATCAGTTCCCCTTGGCTTTCGCAGCCGCCTTCTGCTGCTCGATCATACGCCAGTGCTCGACGTTACGGGCGTGCTCTTCCAAGGTCGAGGCGAAGGCGTGGCCGCCGCTGCCGTCGGCGACGAAGTAGAGCTCGTTGGTGTCCGGCGGATCGAGCACGGCGGCCAGGCTGGCCCGGCCGGGATTGGCGATCGGCCCCGGCGGCAGGCCGTCGATCTGGTAGGTGTTGTAGGGGTTGGGCGCGTCCAGCTCCGAGCGGCGGATGCCGCGGCCCAGCGGCCGGCCCTTGTTCAGGCCATAGATGATGGTCGGATCGCTCTGCAGCCGGATGCCCTGGTTCAGGCGGTTCATGAACACCGCCGCCACCCGCGGCCGCTCCGAGGCGACGCCGGTCTCCTTCTCGACGATGGAGGCCAGGGTGACGGCCTCCTCCGGCGTGCGGATCGGCAGGCCGCCCTTGCGCTTGTCCCACAGGGCGGCGAGCAGCCGGTCGCGGTCGTCCATCATCCGCTGCAGGACGGCGGCGCGTTCCTCGCCGCGTTCGTAGTCATAGGTTTCCGGCAGGATGGTCCCCTCGGCCGGTGTCGCCACCTCGCCGGTCAGGGCCGTCTCCTTCATCAGCGCCTCGACGACCATGTCGGAGGTCCAGCCCTCGGGAATGGTCACCTGATGGCGCACCACCTTGCCCTTGCGGATGTAGTCGAGCACCAGGCTCATCGGGGCCTTGGACGGAAACTCGTATTCCCCCGCCTTCAGCTCGCGGGCCGCGCCGGTGATCTGGGCCGCGGCCAGGAAGACCGGGGCCGAACGCACCGCCCCCGCCTTCTCCAGCGAGGCGGCGATCTCGTTGAGGCCCGCCCCCCGGCGCAGCATCACCACATGCACCGGACCACCCTTGGCGACCGGTCCCGGCCCCTGATAGGTCCACAGCGCCCAGATGCCGCCAAGCGCCGCCACCAGGGCCAGCGTCAGCAGGCCGCTGATGAGCATGATCATCAATCTACGCAAAGCTGGAAGGCCCCCGCCCCGACGCTCCGCCCGAGCCATTAGATCCGGCGGAAAATGACAGCGGCGTTGGTGCCGCCAAAGCCGAAGCTATTGCTCATTGCGATGTCGATCTTCATCGGCTTCGCCTTGTTGGCGACCAGATCGAGCGCGGTTTCCTGCTCCTGGTTGTCCAGGTTGATGGTCGGCGGCGCGATATTGTCGCGAATGGCCAGGATCGAGAAGATCGCCTCGATGGCCCCGGCCGCGCCCAAGAGGTGCCCGGTCATCGACTTGGTCGAGCTCATCGCCTTGCCCTTGGCGCGATCGCCCATCAGCCGTTCGACCGCCCCCAGCTCCAGGTAGTCGGCCATGGTCGAGGTGCCGTGGGCGTTGATGTAGTCGATGTCGCCCGCGTCGATGCCGGCGTCCTTCACGGCCGCCTTCATGGCGCGATAGCCGCCGTCGCCGTCCTCGGCCGGGGCGGTGATGTGGTAGGCGTCCCCGGCCAGGCCATAGCCGATCACCTCGGCATAGATCTTGGCGCCGCGCGCCTTGGCGTGCTCGTACTCCTCCAGCATCACCATGCCGGCGCCTTCGCCCATGATGAAGCCGGCGCGGTCCTTGTCGTAGGGCCGCGAGGCGGCAGTCGGATTGTCGTTGTAGTCGGTGTTCATGGCCCGGCAGGCCACGAAGCCGGCGATGCCGATCGGGCAGACGCTGGCTTCCGCCCCGCCCGCCAGCATGACGTCGGCGTCGCCGTACTTGATCAGCCGGCAGGCGTCGCCGATGGCGTGGGCGCCGGTGGCGCAGGCGGTGACCACGGCGTGGTTGGGGCCTTTGAAGCCGTAGCGGATCGACACCTGGCCCGAGACCAGGTTGATCAGGGCCGAGGTGATGAAGAAGGGGCTGACCCGGCGGGGGCCCTTTTCGGCCATCTCCAGCGAGGTCTTCTCGATGGTCGCCAGGCCGCCGATGCCGGAGCCGATGATCACACCGGTGCGTTCCTTCTCCTCATCGGTCTCCGGGACCCAGCCCGAATCACGCACGGCCTCGTCGGCCGCGGCCATGCCGTAGAGGATGAAGTCGTCGACCTTACGCTGTTCCTTGGGCGCCATGGTGCCCAGGGGGTCGAAGCTGCCGGGCACGTCCGGCCCGCCGCCGCCGCGTCCATCGACGCGCGGCACCTCGAAGGCGATCTCGCAGCCGAAGCCGGTCGGATCGAAGGTGGTGATCTTGCCGGCGCCGGACTTGCCGGCCTTGATGGCTTCCCAGCTGAGCTCCGCGCCCTGACCGAGCGGGGTGAGCAGGCCGATACCGGTGACAACAACACGACGCATTTCAAGAAAGCTCCGTAAAGCCCAGAAACTTTTAGATAAAAAGCCTAGCAGAAACGAAGACCGCCGCGCGCATCAGGTTTAAGCCCATGCGGCGCGGCGGCCAACGTAACAGAAACTGCCTGGGCGGAATTACCCGCCGGTCTTCTCCGAGATGAATTTCACGGCGTCGCCGACCGTCTGGATATGTTCGGCGGCGTCATCCGGGATTTCGATATCGAACTCTTCCTCAAACGCCATCACCAGCTCGACGTTGTCGAGGCTGTCGGCGCCCAGGTCGTCGATGAAGCTCGCCTTCTCGGTGACCTTCTCGGGATCGGCATCGAGATGTTCGATGACGATCTTACGCACACGCTCGAGAATGTCGGACATTCGCTATGGTCCCTCTTGGTCTTTTCAAAGGTCCGCGCCAACGCTGGCGGCGGAAATCGGGTGTCTCGCTAGCAGGTTTTATTCAGGCTTGCCAGCACGAGAAGGTTTCTCTCATACGCTAACATTTGCGTGTTCAGATCATCGCCATGCCGCCGTTCACATGCAAGGTCTGGCCGGTGACATAGGCCGCCTCCTGACTGGCCAGATAGACGCAGGCCGCCGCGACGTCCTCGCCGGCCCCCAGGCGACCGGCCGGAATCTTCACCATAAGCGCCGCCTTCTGGACCTCGTTCAGCTCGTCCGTCATCGGACTGGTGATGAAGCCGGGGGCGACGCAGTTGACCGTCACGTTGCGGCTGGCGACCTCCTGGGCGAGGGCCTTGGAGAAGCCGATCATGCCGGCCTTGGAGGCGGCGTAGTTGGCCTGGCCCGGGTTGCCGGTAACGCCGACGATGGAGGTGATGCCGATGATCCGGCCCCAGCGGCGCTTCATCATCCCCCGCAGAGCGGCGCGCGACAGCCGGAAGTAGGATTCCAGGTTCACCCGAATCACCTGCTCCCAGTCGTCGTCCTTCATCCGCAGCATCAGCCCGTCGCGGGTGATGCCGGCGTTGGCGACCAGGATGTCCAGCTCCTGGCCAGCGGCGGCCTCGGCGGCGGCGACCAGGCCATCGACGCTGGCCGGGTCGGACAGGTTGGCGGCGGCCACCGACACGCGCTCGCCAAAGCCGGCGGCCAGCTCGTCCAGCACCGCCTGGCGGGTGCCCGACAGCACCACATGGGCGCCGGCGTTGTGCAGGGCCTTGGCGATCTCGCCGCCGATGCCGCCGGTGGCGCCCGTGATGAGCGCGGTCTTGCCGGTGAGGTCGAACATTCAGGACTTCCCGTAGTTGGCGGAGCCTATCAGGCTCAGTTTATTGACGGCCTCATCGGCCAATGGTTCCGAAAGCACCAGTTCGATGGGCTCGCCAAAGAGGTCCGCCGCGCCTGATAGCGTGAATACCAGCGAGTCCTTGCCGACCTCCAGCCTCTTGATGCCGCCGTACTGCCCGTAGCGCTGATCGTTCACCTCAACGTAGTGATCCGCGTCGAACCAGTCCCCCTCGTCGCCTTCTCCCGGCAACTGCACCAGAAGATAGCCTGAGCCATCGGAGAACTCCGCTCCGACGATAACGAGACCCGGTATCGACTCATCGACCGTAAGCGGGCGACACCCGATCCGCATCACAACGACTTCGCAAACCCTTCCAGATCTGCCGGCGAATTCAACGGCGTCGCCGTCGCGTCCGGCACGCTGCGCTTGATCATCCCTGACAGCACCTTGCCGGCCCCGGCCTCGGCGAAGCGGGTCACCCCGCCCTCCCCGGCCAGCCAGTCCATGGTCTCGCGCCAGCGCACCCGGCCGGTGACCTGCTCGACCAGCTGGCGGCGGATGACCTCCGGGTCGTGCACCGGCCGCGCCGTCACATTGGCCACCAGCGGCGCGCGCGGCGCCAGAATGGTCGCGCCGGCCAGCGCCGCCGCCATCTCGTCAGCCGCCGGCTGCATCAGCGGGCAGTGGAACGGCGCCGAAACGTTCAGGCGGATGGCCCGGGCGCCCAGCTCCTCGGCCTTCTCGATGGCCCGCTCGACGGCCGCCTTGGCGCCGGAGATGACCACGTTGCCGGTGTTGTTGTCGTTGGCCACCACGCAGACCCCGACCTCGGCCCCCGCCGCCGCGGCCGCCTCGGCCAGCGCCACGTCGGTCTGCTTGCCGATCAAGGACGCCATCGAGCCCTCGCCCACCGGCACGGCCCGCTGCATCGCCTGGCCGCGCAGCTTCAGGAGCTTGGCGGTCTCGCCCAGCGCGATCGAGCCCGCCGCCGCCAGAGCGCTGTATTCGCCCAGGCTGTGGCCGGCCACGAAGGCGGCGCGATCGACGCCGACGCCGAACTCCTTCTCCAGGGTGCGCGTCACCGCCAGGCTGACGGCCATCAGCGCCGGCTGGGCGTTCTCGGTCAGGGTCAGCTCGTCCTCGGGCCCCTCCCACATCAGCTTGCTGAGCTTCTGGTTCAGGGCGTCGTCGACCTCCTGGAACACCTCACGCGCCGCCGCGAAGGCCTGCGCCAGATCGGCGCCCATGCCGACGGCCTGGCTGCCCTGGCCGGGGAAGACGAAGGCGAGAGACATGGTTGGGCTCCTTGAATTTGGGCGGGCAGGGTTAGGCCAATCGCCAAAAAGGGGCAAGCCACCCCCCAAACAGGCCGTGCGCGCGCCGGCCGGCCATGGCTAGATCGGCGCCAGATTGGGAGTTCCTCGATGCGCCTGCCGTTGATCGCCGCCCTGGCCCTGTTGCCCGCCTGCGCCGCCACGGCGGCGGCGCCGCCGGCCGCCATCGTCGAGGAGGCGCGCCGGGAGATCTACGCCAACGTCACCGAGGGCTCGACGCCGGAGGAGATCAAGGAACTCCCCGCCTGGATGCTGAAGACCGACCCCAAGATGTTCAGCAAGGTCGACATCAACGGCGACAAGCTGGCCGACTGGCGGGTCAACTACGAGTTCGCCCCCAACGCCTCCTACTTCTGCGGCACCGGCGGCTGCCGCAACGTCCTCTATGTCGGCGAGGCCGGTGGCGGGGTCCGCAAGGTCTATGTGAAGAGCGGCGGCGACTATCGCTTCACCGGCCCCAGCAGCGCCCGCAAGCTGGAGGTCAACCTGCACGGCAGCGCCTGCGGCAGCTTCGGGGCCGACGAATGCCTGCGGGCCTGGCGCTGGGACAGCGGCTCGAACGCCTATGTCGAGACCCCCAACAGCAAGGGCCTGGCCCTCCTCGTCGCCGGCTCCATCCCCGCCCTCGACCCGGAACTGAAGGACGCGCCCCCTGCGGTAAAGGCCGAGGTCGCCGCCCGCGAGGCCGCCTGCAAGGCGCTCGGGGCCGAGGACATCGACGCCATCGCCATCAGTACGATTCCCGACGTGAACGGCGACGGCCGGCGCGACTGGACCGTGGGCTCGCCCTACACCGACTGCGGCTACCAGCTCGAGAAGACGCCGCCCGGCAGGCTGGCCTTCTTCGTCTCCGACGGCGCCGGTTTCGTGAAGGCCTTCGAGCAGGAGGACGTCGCCTGGAACCTCGACATCGGCTCGGCCCCGGCGACGATCCAGCTGGTCCTCGCCAGCGAGGATTGCGGCCCCGGCGAAAAGCCCTGCCCCACCCGCCCGCTGGCCTGGGACCCGGCCAGCAAGCGGCTCAAATAATTTTACCCAGGCGAAATTCCGAACGCCCCGGCGGGGTCTTTCGCCGCCGCCAGTCCCGCGCCGGCGCCCCGACCCTACCTCCGTGCGACCCCCACACTTTACCTACGGCGCCCCCACGCCACCACCATGCTGGACCGACACAATCCGCACGCCATCCCGCTGATTTATCAAGACAATCACCAAGTCTCCGGGATTGCCGCCGCCAAAACCGCTATAATGGTCTCGCCGCTTCGATAGCCCGCTCTTGCCACAGCCCCGGCTGGCGCTAGCTTGCGCAGCCAGTCTGGAGCCTCGCCATGAACCGCCGCCTGCTGCTTTCCGCCATCGCCGCCCTGTCCGTCGCCGCAGTCGGGCTTCCCGCCTTCGCCGCGCTCAAGGTCGGAACCAAGGCCCCCGACTTCACCCTGCCCGGCTTCCAGGGCGGCAAGGCCCTGACCTACAGCCTGGCCGAGGCCCGCAAGAAGGGCCCAGTGGTGGTCTACTTCTTCCCGGCCGCCTTCACCGGCGGCTGCGACCTGGAGGCCCACCTGTTCGCCGAGGCCGCCGACGACTACGCCAAGGCCGGCGCCAGCATCATCGGCGTCACCGCCGGTTCGATCGAGCGGCTACAGGAGTTCTCCAGCGACAACGCCCGCTGCTCCGGCAAATTCCCGGTCGCCGCCGACAAGGGCGCCAAGGTGGCCAAGGCGTGGGACTCGACCCTGCCCGTCGGCATCTCCAACCGCACCAGCTACGTCATCGCCCCGGACGGCAAGGTGCTGTTCGTGCACAGCGAAATGAGCGCCCAGCACCACGTTTCGCTCACGCTGGAAGCGGTGAAGAAGTGGAAGGCCGGCAAGAAGGGCTAGGACTGGTCCTGATCCGCGAGGGCGGCGAAGCCTTCCTCGTCTTCGCAGCCCATCTGCTGGCAGTAGCGGTCCATGGCGTCGTCCATGATCCCCGGCAGCAGATCCTTCATCGCCTGGCTGCTGATGCCGCCGACATCGCGGGACTTGGCGACCACCGATTGGCCGACCGGGCTCTCGTAGAAGGCCACCAGCGCCGCCAGTTCCTCCTCGCTGTAGGCCGAGGCCAGCAGCGGGGTCATCTTCTCGATGTACTGCGGCATGGCGGCGTCCAGCGCCTGTTTGGTCGCCGAGCGCATGGCCTCGGCCTGCTCGGGATCTCCCTCGCCGCCGCCGGTCAGCAGGGCCGGGTCCAGGGTGTCGAGCGCCTTGCCCAGCGTCTCGTCCAGCCGCATGGCCTTGAAGTAGCGCTTGGACAGCTCCATCGCCTTGGCCGACGGCGACGCCGTGGCGACCTTCTGAGGCGCAATTGGGGCCTGGGCGAAGCCCGAGCCGGCGGACAACATCAGGGCGGCCGTCAGGCCGACGGTAAGGGCAAGGCGACGCAAGGTGGGGCTCCCCCGAAACGCGGTACGATTCGAGGCTCTCACAGGTCGGACTCGCCGACAATTGGACAGCGAGTCGCGGGGGCTGGGACTATGACGCCTGTTTGCGGAGCTTGCTCTCCAGCTCGTCCGAGCAGGCCGCCTTGGCGCAATAGCGGTCAAGAACGTCGGTCATGTAGCCGGGCATCAGCGACAGCATCAGCTTGGACGTCGGCTCCATCATCTGCGGCGATTTCTTGATCACGGACTGGCCAACCGGGCTTTCGTAGAAGGCCACCAGCGCCTCGAGTTCTTCCTCGGTGAACAGCTCCGCGACGATCGGAGTCATGCCCTCGATCAGCTTCGGCGTCAGGGCGACCATCGCATCGCGGGAGGCTTCGCGCATGGCCTGGCCATCCGCCCGTTCGGCCTCATCCTTGAACTCCTCGCCCAAGGCCATGAGCGGATCCATGCCCTCCAGCATTCCGGCCATGACCTCGTCGAAGTGCAGGGCTGTGAAATAGCGCCGCGACAGCTCCAGTTTGCGGGCTGACGCCGACTTGGCCTCCGCCACGGGCTTGGTTGCCGGCTGCGCCAGGCTGGCGACCGGCGAAAGCAACAGGCCCACCGACAGGCCGGCGGAAAGGATCAGGCGACGCATTCGGACTTGCCCCCCAAGGCAAAAGCTTGAACAGGGCCGAGCCTTCCCATGCCGGGCCGCTTCGATCAATCCGCCGGCCGGCGAAAAACCCCGCCGCGCTTGCGTTTCAGGCGCCTTGCCTGTATTAGCGCGCCCTCTCTTGGAAGGCGGTTCTGCGCGGACCCCTTTAATGATGGGGGGATACCTCCCCTGTCGACGCGCAGAATCCATCGGGACCGCCGGGCTTGCGCCGTCGCTTCCGCCGCCTTCCACATCGCAAGAAGGAAACCATGGCGCTTTACGAGCATGTGGTCATTGCGCGGCAGGATATCAGCCCGCAACAGGCCGAACAGATGAACGAGGACATGAAGGCCCTTATCGAAGGTCAAGGCGGTCACATCGCCAAGATCGAGTACTGGGGCCTCCGCAACCTCACCTTCCGCATCAAGAAGAACCGCAAGGGTCACTACTCCCTGCTGGCCATCGACGCCCCGGCGCCGGCCGTCAAGGAAATGGAACGCCAGCTGTCTCTCAACGAAGACGTGCTGCGTTACATGACCATCCGCGTCGAGGAACTCGACCTGGAACTCAGCCCGGTTCTCGCCCGTCGCGATCGTGATCGCGAACGTCGCGACGACTTCGGCGGCGACCGCCCCGATCGTGGCGACCGTCCCGACCGCGGCGACCGCCCGGATCGTGGCGACCGTCCGGAACGCGCCGAGCGCACCGGTGAGGAGGCTTAAGAATGACTGACGCTACCGAAACCAGCCCGGCCGCCTCGGCCGGCGCCGGCGCCCGCCGCCCGTTCTTCCGCCGCCGCAAGGTGTGCCCGTTCTCCGGCGCCAACGCTCCGAAGATCGACTACAAGGACGTCAAGCTCCTGCAACGCTACATCTCTGAGCGTGGCAAGATCGTTCCGAGCCGCATCACGGCCGTCTCGGCCAAGAAGCAGCGTGAACTGGCCCGCGCCATCAAGCGCGCCCGCTTCCTCGCCCTGCTCCCCTACGTCGTGAAGTAGGAGACAGCACGATGAAAGTCATTCTGCTCGAACGTGTCGAAGGCTGGGGCATCCTCGGCGACGTGGTCAACGTGAAGGACGGGTTCGCCCGCAACTTCCTGCTGCCGCGTTCCAAGGCCCTGCGCGCCACCGCCTCGAACCTGAAGACCTTTGAAGGTCAACGGGCCGAGATCGAAGCCCGCAACGCCAAGACCCGTGAACAGGCTGGAGCCGCCGGCGAGAAGCTGGACGGCACGAGCTACATCATGATCCGCCAGGCCGGTGAATCCGGTCAGCTGTACGGCTCGGTCTCCGGCCGCGACGTCGCTGACATGGTCAACGCCGAAGGCGGCAAGATCGACCGGTCGATGGTCATCCTCGACAAGCCGATCAAGACCCTGGGCGTCCACCCCGTGAAGGTGAAGCTGCATGCTGAAGTGACCATCACGGTCAACATCAACATCGCCCGCAGCCAGGACGAAGCCGAGCGCCAGGCGCGCGGCGAAGACGTCGTGGCCAGCCGCTTCGAGGAAGAGGCCCGCCTCGACGCCGAAGCGGCCGCCGACCTTCTCGAAGGCGGCGCCGGCCAGCAGGAGCGCTTTGGCGAAGAAGCCTAAAGCCTTCTACTGATTGACAAAATCGAGCGGCGCGGGGGCTTCCTTCGCGCCGCTCTTTTTTTGTCCGGGCACGATCTAAAAAGGACGGTCTCGGACATCCACAGGCGAGGTGATTCGATTCACAGCCAATCGCTCGCTCCGGCGTTAACACCCCTGACCGTTAGTCTATCGGTAACCCATGGCCATCGTCCCCGCCCTAGATCTCCGTCCGGTCCCTTCCGACCCGGCGCCGCAGCATCTGCCCGCCAACATCGAGGCCGAACAGGCGCTGCTCGGGGTCCTGCTGTACGACAACGCCGCCTACGAGCGGCTCAGCGACAAGCTGGGCGGCAGCCACTTCTTCGAACCCTTCCATCAGCGCCTGTTCAGCGCGATGGAGAACCACATCCGCAAGGGTCAGCTGGCCGAGCCGATCCTGCTGGCCGACGAGTTCCGCAACGACCCGGCCTTCCAGGAGCTGGGCGGCCTGCGCTACCTGGCCGACCTCGTCGACCGCGCCCCGCCGGCCGCCAACGTCGCCGACTACGCCCGGGTGGTCTACGAACTGGCCATCCGTCGCGAGCTCATAAGGATCGGCGGCGAGATCGCCGTCGACGCCGGCACGCCCGACGCCGAGCGCGACAGCCGCGACCAGATCGAGCTGGCCGAACAGAAGCTCTACAACCTGGCCGAATCCGGCACCGCCTCGACCGGCTTCATCGGCTTCGCCGACGCCCTGCGCGGCGCCGTCGAGATGGCCGCCGAGGCCTACAGCCGCGACGGCGGCCTGGCCGGCACCTCGACCGGCCTGATGGACCTCGACCAGAAGATGGGCGGCCTGCACCCCTCCGACCTTCTGATCCTCGCCGGAAGACCCTCGATGGGGAAGACCGCGCTCGCCACCAACATCGCCTTCAACGTGGCCAAGGCCTACGCCTGGGAGCCGCAGCCGGACGGCAGCAAGAAGACCGTCAGCGGCGGCGTCGTCGCCTTCTTCTCCCTGGAAATGAGCGCCGAACAGCTGGCCCTGCGTCTGCTGGCCGACGCCTCGGGCGTCTCCGGCGACCGTCTCCGCAAGGGCGAGATCGACGCCAGCGAGTTCGGCCGGGTCCGCGACGCGGCCATGGAGATCCAGGAGGCCCCCCTCTACATCGACGCCACCGGCGGCCTGGCCATCGCCAAGCTGGTGGCCCGCTCGCGCCGCCTCAAGCGCTCGGTCGGCCTCGACCTGATCGTCGTCGACTACCTGCAGCTGCTGACCGGCGGCGAGGGCAAGAGCGACAACCGGGTGCAGGAGGTCTCGATGATCACCCAAGGCCTGAAAGCCCTGGCCAAGGAACTCAGCGTCCCGGTCCTGGCCCTGTCGCAGCTCAGCCGTCAGGTCGAGAACCGCGAGGACAAGCGGCCGCAGCTGTCCGACCTTCGCGAGTCCGGCTCGATCGAGCAGGACGCCGACATGGTCATGTTCGTCTACCGGGAAAGCTACTACCTGGGCCGCGCCGAGCCGGACACCGCCGACAGCGCCAAGCACCTGGAGTGGCAGGAAAAGATGGACCGCGTCGCCGGCATGGCCGAGGTCATCATCGGCAAGCAGCGTCACGGCCCGATCGGTACGGTGAAGCTGCACTTCAACGAAGACCTGACCAAGTTCGGCAACCTTGCCCGCGAAGGCCGCTTCGAAGTCAGATAGACCCCGACTGGGCCGCCATTTCGCTTGACCCATATCGTGGACGCAGGCGACATCCTGTCGCACCCAAGTCCAGGCGTTCCTCTTGCAGTCTTACCAGTCCCTCGCTCCCGCCCTGCGCCAGGCCATCGGCCCCAGTGTGCGCAGCCGGCTGGTTCTGATGGCGCTCAGCCTGATCGTGCCGGCGGTGATCCTGATGGTCATCCTGACCGTCAACACCTACCGCGAGAGCCAGGCCCGCTACGAACAGCAGCTGATCGCCACCACCCGCGCCCTGGCCGTCGCCACCGACCGCCAGATCGCCCAGAGCCTGGCCACCCTCGAGACCCTGGCCCTGTCGCCGGACCTGCTGGCCGGCGACTTCGCCGCCTTCGAAACCCAGGCCCGCGAGACGCTGCAGGGGCGGCCGGAGTGGATCGTGCTGACCGACCCGGAGCGCCAGCGCATCAACACCCGCGCCCCGCCCGGCGCCCCCCTGCCCCTCCAGCGCCGCCCGGCCTCGGCGTGGAAGGCCCTGCGCGAGGGCCGCACGACCGTCTCCAACCTTGGGACCGGCCAGGTGGTCCCCCGGCCGATCATTGCCATCGACATGCCGGTCATCATCGGCGGCAAGCTCTACAGCCTCTCCCACATCCAGGAACCCAAGGCCTTCGAGAGCATCTTCCGCTCGCAAAACCTGCCGAAGACCTGGACGGGCAGCATCATCGACCGGCAGGCCAAGGTGATCGCCCGTTCCCGCGACGGCGACCGCATGCGCGGCCGCACGGCCAGCAAGGACATGCGGGCGGCCATGGCCAAGGCCGGCGAGGGCGTGGTGCTGACCCACACCCTGGACGGCGTGCCCACCCTGTCGGCCTTCAGCCGCTCGCCCAACTATGGCTGGACCTTCATCGTCGGCGTGCCGCGGAGGGAGGTCTATGCCTCGATCACCCAGTCGGTCATCGGCCTGTCGGCGGCGACGGGTCTGCTGCTGGTCCTCGGCCTGCTGCTGGCCACCGGCTTCTCGGTACAGATCTCACGGCAGGTGCGCAGTCTGGCCGCCGACGCCACCCTGATCGCCGAGAACCGCATCGTCGAGACCCGGCCCGACGACCTGACCGAGACCGCCCAGGTGCGCGAGGCGCTGCACCAGGCCTCGCTGGCCCTGCGGGTGCGGGAGGAGGAGCAGACCGCCGCCGCCACCCGCCAGGAGGCCATGATCAACGAGCTGAACCACCGGGTGAAGAACACGCTGGCGATGATCCAGTCCCTGGCCCGCCAGAGCTTCAGCACCGCCAACCCGGCCGCCCTGGAGACCTTCACCGAACGTCTGGTCGCCCTGTCGCGGGCCCATGACCTGCTGACCGAACGGACCTGGCTCAACGCCGACCTGGCCGAGATCGTCGACCGCACCTTGAGCCCCTACGGCGAACGGGCCCGGTCCAGCGGCCCGCCGCTCAGCCTGGCCCCCAATTCGGCGGTGACCATGAGCATGGTGCTGCATGAGCTGGCCACCAACGCCGTGAAGTACGGCGCCCTGCTGACGCCGGAGGGGGTGGTCGAGGTGATCTGGACCCTCGACGGCGACCACAGCCTGACCCTGATCTGGCGCGAGCGCGGCGGCCCCGAGGTCGGCCAGCCCGCGCGCGACGGCTTCGGCTCCCGCCTGATCGCCGCCAGCGTGCAGCACGAGTTCGGCGGCCAGGTGCAGATGGAGCACCTGCCGCAGGGGCTGGTCTGCACCATCGTCATCCCGCTGAGCGCCCGGCTGACGGGTTGACGCGCTCCCTCCCCTTTATGGGGAGGGTGTCGCGCGCAGCGCGACGGGTGGGGTAGTCGGATGCAGCGCGCCCTGTCCCTCGGGTTCCCCACCCTGCGAGGCTTCGCCTCGCTGTCCCTCCCCATAAAGGGGAGGGATTAAAGCGGATGGATCCTCCCCCGCCACCGCCCGCGCCACGCTGGCCATGAACCGCTGCCGCTCCGGCAGCGGCCGGCGGGTCGCCGCGACCATCACCGCCACCGCATAGACCCGCCCGTCGGGCGCGGTGATCAGGCCGACGTCGTTGTACCCCGTCGCCAGCGACCCCATCACCTGCCCAGTGCCGGTCTTATGAGCGATCTTCCAGCCGGCCGGCAGGCCGGCCCGCAGCCGGCCCCCGCCGGTCAGACTGCCGCCCATCTCGCCGAGCATCAGGGCCGTCGACTCCGGCGACAGCAGCTCGCCCCGCTGCAGCCGACTGAGCGCCTCGACCACGCCCAGCGGCGTGGCGGCGTCCGGCGGATCGGCCAGGTAGGCGTCCAGCGCCGCCTTGCGTTTCGCGGCGGGCAACGCCTCGCGCTCCTCCCAGAAGGTGCGCTCGAAACTGTATTCCGGCTTCCAGCTCAGGCCCGCCGCCGCCGTCTGCATCTCCCGTTCGCCAGGCCCGTAGCGGATGCCGTCGAGGTTGCGGCCGACGATGGCCACCTGCACGGCGAAGGCGCCGCCCAGGCGCCGCACCAGGGCGTCGTTGGCGGCGTTGTCGCTCTGCTGCAGCGCCCCTTCCATCAGGCTGCGCAGCGAGGCGCTGTAGCCGGCCTCGCCGACATACTTGCGGATCGGCTGGTGGAAGATGCTGAGGTCGTCCTTGCGGATCGTCACCCGCTCGTCGAGCGACAGCTCGCCCCGGTCGGCCGCCGCCAGGATGGCCATCGACACCCACAGCTTGCTGACGCTCTGCTGCGGCATCGGCCGGTCGCCATTGACGCTGACCGTCCAGCCGGCGTCGAGCCGCCGCACGGCGATGCCGACATCGCCCGGAAAGGCGATCGCCAGCGCTTTCAGCCGCTGTTCGAGGATGTCCTGCTCGGTCGGCGGCCGGACCGGCGGCCGCCGCACCGACGGCGGCGGCAGGATGACCCGTCCTTCGGTGATCGGCAGCGCCCAGGCGCCGGTGAGCAGCGCCGCCCCCAGCGCCAACCGTCCCGCCCATCCTGACCCGCGCCGCGCCATGGGACCTATATGACGCCAGTCCGGCTAACGGACCACTGCGATCAACCGCCGCGAAACCTGGCCGGTCAGGCGGCTGTCCTCATGCTCCGGGACGACGCACCCGCGCCAGCGGACCGATCTTCGACCTTGAAGCGGCCGACCAGCTCGGTGAGCTGGTTGGCCTCGCCGCGCAGGGTGTGGGTGGCCGCCGTCGATTCTTCGACCATGGCGGCGTTCTGCTGCACCACCTGGTCCATCTGGTTGACGGCCGTGTTGACCTGTTGAAGCCCGGTGGCCTGCTCCTGGGCCGAGGCGTTGATGCCGCTCACCTCACTGTCGATCGAGGTCACCTGCGCGGCGATGCGCTGCAGGGCGGCGCCGGTCTGGGCGACCAGATTGACGCCCCGGCCGACATGCTCGGCCGAGGTGTTGATCAGCGCCTTGATCTCCTTGGCGGCATTGGCCGAGCGTTCGGCCAGGCTGCGCACCTCGGTGGCGACCACCGCGAAGCCGCGGCCGGACTCACCGGCCCGGGCGGCCTCGACGCCGGCGTTGAGCGCCAGCAGGTTGGTCTGGAAGGCGATTTCGTCGATCACGCCGATGATCTCGCCGATCTGCACCGAGGAGGCGGCGATGGCGTCCATGGCGGTCACGGTCTGGGCGACGATCTCGGTGGAGGAGGCGGCGTCGTTGCGGGCTGTCGCCACCACCTTGGCCATGTCCGAGGCTCCCGTGGCCGTGCGGCGGACGGTCGCCGTGATCTGGTCGAGCGCCGCCGCCGTTTCTTCGAGGCTCGCGGCCTGATGTTCGGTGCGCCGCGACAGGTCGTCGGCCGCCGCCGCGATCTGCTGCGTTCCGGCCCCGATGCCCGAGGCCGAATGGCCGATGGTCAGGATCGCCTGCTCCAGGCTGGACACCGCGCCGTTGAAGTCGCGTTTGAGGGCCGCGTAATCGGCCGCCACCTCGGCGTTGAGCCGCACGGTCAGGTCGCCGGCCGCCAGGGCCGAAAGCTGGGTGGCCATGGCCTCGACGAGCTTGCTCTGTTCGCGGCCCGCCGCCTCGAACGCTGCTTCGGTCTCCTTGAGCTTGGCGTCGAGGTGCTGCTGGAACACGGCCGCCTCGGCCTCCAGCTTGGCTCGCTCGATGCCGTTCTCGCGGAACACCTCGGCCGACCGGGCGATGTCGCCGATCTCGTCAGGCCGCCCGGTTCCGAACACCTGGATGTCGAAGCGGCCGTGGGCCATCTGCAGCAGCACGGCGTTCAGGCGGGTCAGCGGCTGGACGATGGCGCGGGTGGTCAGCCAGGCCACGACGCAGGCCAGCACCACCAGGCCGGCGAGGCTGAGCATGATCTGCAGCTCGCTGGCCTTCATATGACCAAGGGTCGCCTCCATGTCGCTGGTCAGAAGGGCGCTCTGGCGTCCGGCCAGCCCACTGTTGCCGTCTTTCCCGACCAGCAGGGCCTGCGACTGGTTGAACAGGGGCAGGACCCGCGCCTTCAGAGTTTCGGCCGCGGCGGCCTTGTCGCCGCTGTCCGCAACGTCCAGCGCCGCCGCCTGGGCGGCCTTCAGCTGCGGAAGGGTCTGGGTCAGGTCGGCCCAGGCCTGCCGGTTCTCGGCGCTGGTGAACTTCGGCGCCAGGCCGTTCATCACCACCGTCAGTTCATTGACGCGTGTCCATTGCTGCGACCAGACGGTGCGCAGGGCCGGATCGCCGGTGATGATGTAGCCGCGCAGGGCGTTGGCCGAGCTGACGGTGGCGATGGACAGCTTGAGGCTGGTCATCGCCGCCGGGCCGCGCACATCCTCCGCCAGGTTCACCCGGCGGACGGAATCCTGGATCTGGGGAATGACCGTTCCAAGCGTGATCACCATGACGACGATGATCGCCAGGAACCCGAGGGCCATGCGGCCACCCGTCTTCAGCTTGAACTTCATAGCGTTTCCCCAATCCGCGTTCGGATTTGGACCCAGTTCGCGCAATTAGGATTAATTAAGGATGATGATGAGGAACCGGGTTCACCGAATAGGGTAGCGTATATTGTCGCACCCCCGCTGTAATCGCGAAGTATTCGGCCAATCAACGTCAAGTTGGGGGAATTGGAGCGGCCGGGGGGAATCGAACCCCCGACATTCAGCTTGGGAAGCTGACGTTCTACCTCTGAACTACGGCCGCGTCCTCGGCATCGCCGGGGCGCGCAACATAGCCAATTCGCCCTGCGCCGCAAGGGACCCGCAGTCCCAAAGTTGACGCCCGCCCTCCCCTCACGCACCATGGGTCAAACGAGCGTTTGGAGGCGCGACCATGGCTGACGGCGAACACGGGCACGAGGCGCGGGCCAAGTTCCACGCCATGACCGAGGGCACCCAGGAGGACTGGCTGGCCATCGCCCAGGCCTCGGCCGAGTTCGGGCGCGGTCTGCCGGACCGGCTGATCGCCCATATGAAGCTGCTGGAAGGCGACTGCGGCGGCTTCGCCGTCGATCGGCTGGAGCACAGCCTGCAGACCGCCACCCGCGCCCACCAGGCCGGCATGGACGAGGAATATGTCGTCTGCGCCCTGCTGCACGACATCGGCGACACCCTTGGCCCGCGCAATCACGCCGACGTCGCCGCCGCCATCGTCCAGCCCTTCGTCTCGGAGCGGAACCACTGGATGGTCGCCAACCACGCCATCTTCCAGGGCTACTACTTCTTCCACCACCTGGGCCTGGACCGGAACATGCGTGACCAGTATCGCGGCCATCCGGACTTCGAATACACCGCCCAGTTCTGCCATCTGTTCGACCAGGAAGCGTTTGATCCAAGTTTCAAGTCGATGCCGCTGGAAGCCTTCGAGCCGATGCTGCAGCGCGTGATGATCACGCCGAAGCGCTCGATCTACCTGCGCGAAAAGGTGGCCTGACCTCACATACCCATGTTAGGCATGCCCCGAGGGACGTGTCGGGGAAAGTTTGCGTCGTGTTCGATAGCGTAGAGACCACGCCCGGGCTGCTGGACCGGCTCGCCACGGGCGATGTCAGCATGGCGACCATCGACAGCTGGCAACTGCTGCACACCACGGCCGACCGCGACCCGGAAGCCCTGGCCGAGGCCCTGCAGATGGCAGCGGTGATCAACGCCTCGGCCTTCACCAGCCTGGCTCCGCGGGCCGGCTTCGGCCTCGCGGTGGTCGGGCTGGACCATCGCTGCCACTACGCCGACAGCCGCTTCCGCGCCTGGTTCGGCAATCCCGGCGACAGCCCCGCCCTGCGCCGCCTGACCCAGCAGGCCGCCCGTCAGGGCCAGGCCTCGGGCCTCGTCGACGACCTGCGGGGGGCGGCCATGGCCGCCTGCGCCGCCGGTCCGCAGGCCAGCGAAAACTGGCCGCTGCCGCAGGAGGTGCGCGACATCGCCGCCGCCGGATCGCGGCGCATCGTGCTGATCTGCTTCGCCCCCTCGCGCGACAAGTCGCTAGCCCTGGAAGCAGCCGGCATGCTGGGCCTGACCCCGCTGGAATCGCGGCTGGCCGAGGCCATGCTGGACGCGCCGACCGTGCAGGTCGCCGCCGAGCGCATCGGGGTCGGCTACGAAACCGCCCGCGAGGCGCTGGGCAAGATCAAGAAGCGGCTTGGGGTCAAGCGGACCAGCGATATCGTCCGCCGGCTGATGACCCTGATGTGCGGCGACATCTTCCTGGAACCCGACCTCAAGCCGCTGATGAGCAAGGTGCTGGGCGCCACGCCGGCCGAGGCCCGGGTCGGGGCCCTGACCGCCGAGGGGCTGAGCGCGCCGGAGATCGCGACCCGGCTGGGGGTGCGCGAGGCGACCATCCGCGGCCAGCTGAAGGCCCTGTACGCCAAGGCCGGCGTCGGCCGGGCCCGCGACCTGGTGCGCATCGTCACAGAGGCCGGCGCCCTGGTGACCATGACCCATGGGGCCGAGACCGCCCTGCAGCCCGAAAGCCTGTCGGGCCGGCTGCGGGTCATCCAGACCAAGGACGGCCGCCAGGCCGCCTTCTGGGACTATGGCCCGCGCGGCTCGCGGCCGATCCTGATCCTGCACGGCTCGATCACCGGCCGCACCCTGCCGCCCGCCTTCGTGGCCCTGATGCACGCCAAGGGCTGGCGGCCGATCGTGCCGCAGCGGCCGGGGTTCGGGCTGACCGACGAGCACAGCGGCGACTACCTGACAGCCTGCGCCGAGGACATGGCCGCCGTCCTCGATGCCCTGCGGCTGAGCCAGGTGCGGATCGCCGCCCGAGACGACGGCGTCGGCCCTGCCCTGGCCTTCGCGTCCCGCTATCCGGACCGGGTCACCGACGGCGTCCTGCTGCGGCCCAACGCCTCGGGCACGGACCGGGTGCGGGCGGCCAATACCGTGACCGGGGCGGTCAAGCGCCTGTTCTTCACCCAGCCGGACCTGATCAACCTGATCACCGAACTGATGCGCCGCCAGAACAGCACCAACCTGCTGCGCGAGACCATCCTGCGTTCGGCCCATCACATCGCCGCGGACCGGCGCATCGTCGAGGAGCCCACCGTCCTGACCAGCCTGATCCGCGACTGCCAGGCGATGTCGGCCCGCAGCGCCCGCGGCTTCGCGGTCGAGCAGGCGCTCTATGCCCGCGGCTGGACGGCGCCGACGGCGGTCGGCGGCGCCAGCTGGCGGGTGATCGAGTTTCCGGAAATGCCGATGCCGGGCATCGAGGCGGTGTTCGACTACCTGCCCGGCGTCAGCTTCGGGGAACTGCCCGAGGCCGGCCTGTTCCCCTACTACTCCCATCCCGAGCAGGTGGCGGGCCTGCTGACGCTCTAGTAGCGGGTGGCCTTGATGCCCTTCCTGGCCAGGAAGCTCTGCACGCTGTCGTCACCGACCAGATGGGCCGAGCCGACCGCGACGAAGCTGACGCCCTTGCCTTCCAGACGCTTGGCCAGGACGTCCGCCCAGGCGGTGTTCCGGTCGACCATCAGCACCTTGTAGAGCTCCGGGTATTTGTCCTTCATCTCGGCGACCAGTTCGGTCTCCAACCCCTTGGTGTCGCCGACGGCCCAGAAGTCGACCAGGGCGTCGAGCATCTTGGCGCTCTCGTCCAGCTCATCGACGCTGCTCATCAGCAACTCGACCTGGATCTCGTTCGGCAGGCTGTCGAAGAAGCGCAGCTGCTGTTCGGCGCTCTCGAAGGCGCGGATCGGCTTGGCGGCGTCCTTGCCGCTGGCCTTGATGATGCTGTCGACGCCGGCGTTGGGATCGTAGCCGGCCTTCATCATCGGCACGAAGGACAGGGTGATGGCCGCCATCCAGGGCTTCATCGGGTCGAGAGCCTGGGCCGGCAGGCCGGATTTGTCGGCCGCCGCCTTGAAGCGGGCGTACTCGTCGGTGGTCAGGCGCTTGGACAGCGGGTTGGCGGCGTCCATGCCGAGCTGCATGACCAGGGCCTGCATGGCGGCCGGATCCTCACCCTCGTTGATCTCAAGCCAAACCTCCTCGGCCGAGTTGAAGGCGGCGTCGAACTTCGGCGTGCGCCATTGCCGGCCGGGCTTCATCAGGTGGACGGTGCCGAACAGGTAGATGGTCGAGTCGTGGTCCTTGATGACCCACATGGCCGGAGCCGGCGCCTCGGCGGCGGCGGCGGCGACGGGCGGCGCAGAGCTCGGGTTGGCGCAGGCGGCGCCGAGCAGGGCGACCGTGCTGACGGCGAGAACAGCGAAGGTCCGCAGGGACTTGAACATGAAACGCTCCACTCAGGGGCTTTGAGGTTATTTCAGGAAGGTTTCGACTTCGCGGAGGAAAACCGCCGGCTGGTCGAGCATGATGAAGTGCAGGGAATTGTCGACCAGGATGACCTTGGCGCCGGGAAGGCTGGCGTAGTTGTCCTTGTACAGACCGCCGACGAAGTTGCCGAGGAAGCCCATGGCGGCGTCCTTGGCGTAAAGGACGGTGACCGGCGTCCTGATGGCGGACAGTTCGCCGCGCAGGTCGGAAGTCATGATCTCATAGGTCACCTGGCCCACCACCTGGCGGTCGCTGGCCATCGACCAGGCGACGGCGTCCTTGCGGCCCTGCTCGTCCTTGACCAGGTTCTTCATCGTCCGGGTCTGCACCGACAACATGTCGGCGTCGCTCATGGTGGCGAAGTTCTTGCGGATCTCGGCCGCCGTCGGCTCGGCCGCCTTGGCGTCCGCCGCATTGATCAGCACACTGAAGAACGGCAGGGCGTCGACGACCATCAACCGCCCGACGCTCTCGGGATGGCGCCGCGCCAGGGCCAGGCCGGTGAAGCCGCCCATCGAATGGCCGATGACGGCCGGATGGTCCAGCTTGCGGTCGGCGACATAGGCGGCCAGTTCCTCGACGAGGCCGTCGACGACCGGGCCCTGGGCGTTGGCCCCGGCCGGGGCGCCGGCGAAGCCGTTCACCTGCACGATGTGGAGCCGGTAGCGGCCCTCAAGGGCCCTGGCGGTCGGTTCCCAGACGGCGCGGCTGGAGGCCAGGCCGGGGATGAGGATGACATCGGGCCCCTGCCCCCGCACCTCGACAGTGAAGCGACTCGGCTCGGCGGCGTGCGCCAGCGTGGGGGCCAGGAAGCCCAGGATGAGGGCGAGGAGACGCATGAACTTCGGAAGCATCTTGGGGTCGTATCCTTGTAACAGCCCGGGCGCCACGGTCAGGTGACGGTCCCATCGTCGAAGATGGTTTCGATCGGTTGCCCGAACAGGCGGCCGATCTTGAAGGCCAGGGGCAGGCTGGGGTCGTATTTGCCTGTCTCGATGGCGTTGACGGTCTGGCGCGAGACCTCCAGCCGGTCGGCGAGATCGGCCTGGCTCCAGTCGCGCTCGGCGCGCAGGACCTTCAGGCGGTTCTTCACCGGTACCGCCTCCAGATGAAGGGCTGGGCCAGGCCCATGGCGGCGCAGAAGATCGGGAAGATCAGGAAGCTGGAGACGTGCGGCACCAGGTCGGCGTTCTCCAGGAAGCCCCAGACGGTGGCCGCCGCCAGGGTGATGCCGATGCCCCAGAGCATGGCCTGGACCGCCATCATCCGCAGGAATTCGTCGGTCTCCTCGACCACATAGCGGCCCATCACGGCGATCACCGCCAGGATCGGCAGCGCCGGCGCCACGGCCAGGACCCAGAGCAGCGGCCCTTCCGGATGCAGCCGCTTGATGGCCAGGATGGAGCCCATCAGCACAGCCACATAGAGCAGCATGCTGGGGATGAAGCGCTTCATGTAGCGCTTCACGGCGGGGCTCATCGGGGTTTTGCCGGTCATGGACGCCTCCCTCTAGCGATTGCGCAGCCACCAGACCGCCCAGGCGACCGTGTATCCGGCGAAGGCCAGCACGATCGCGATCAGCAGGCCCGTGGCCACCAAGCCGGCCTCTCCGGGGAACACCGCGAACTGGCGGAGCGAGACGTCCGTGTCCAGGGAGAACAACACGGCCACCAAGCCGCCGGCCACGGACAGTCCGGCCCCGCCGCCCCAGTACCAGCCGCTCTTGTGGGCTTCCTTGACCGCCTCGTCGGCGGCCTTCCACCAACGCAGGCTGGCCTGCAGGGAGACCATCGCGAGGAGGACCCCAGAGACGGCGAGGGCCAGGGTCAGCAGCGATGACTCCATCCGGATGGACACCAGCGCCAGCGCCAGCCCGGCGGCGGCGCCAAACAGCGCCAACATCACCAGGAGCCGGCTGCGGTCGGCGCGCGCCTTGCCGTCGAAAGCCTTGATCATGATTGTCTCCAGTCCGGATGGAATTTCGCGGATCAGCGGCCGCGCCACAGCCACAGGGCCGCCCAGGCGATCCCGTAGCCGACGAGTTGAGCGAACATCACCAGGAGCAGGCCGGTCAGGATCAGTCCGGCGTCGCCCGGGATCGTGGCCGCCACGCTGAGGTCCTCTTCCGGACCGACAGTATACAGCGCCACCACCAGGGCGAGGATGGCCAGAAGGCCGGCGGTACTGCCCCAGAACCAGCTGGTCTTGTGGACGTCGCGGACGGCCTCGTCGACGGTGCGCCACCAGGCCATGCCCGCCCAGAGCGCGCCCGCCACGCCCAGGACGCCGATCGCCCCGATCACGGTCGCCACGATGGGGGCAGGAAGCTTGGTCCCAATCACCGCCGCCGCGCCCAGCATGCCGCCCGCCACCACGGAGCCGCCCACCGCCAGGAGCAGGAGCCGTCGAATTCGGCGCTCCCGGCTGGTCGCGGGTTCAAGAGTCATGTCGCTGTTCCTTGTCGTTGTGACAAGGGTGCTTGTCTCATCGCGCCAAACGCGTGTCAAGTGTCCTAGACATTAAGTCCAGCTCACCCGACTAAGCGCTACTTCCAGACCTTGAAGTGCTTCGACAGCTTCAGCCCCTGGCGCAGGTAGTGCGAGCCGTCCTCGCCGTAGAGGCGGGTCGGGCGGGCGGTGAGCGGCTCGTAGACCAGCCGGGCGACGGTCTGGCCGTCCTCCAGCAGGAAGGGGGTCTCGTGGCTGCGCACTTCCAGCACGCCCTTGGAGCCGACCGAGTCGGTCTCGGCCGTGCCGAAGCCGGGGTCGAAGAAGCCCGCGTAGTGGACGCGGAACTCGCCGACGGCCGGGTCGATGGGGGTCATCTCGGCCGCCTGCAGGACGGGGATCTCGATGTCGTCCTTGGAGGCCAGGATGTAGAACTCGTTGGGGTCGAGCAGCAGCTCGCCCTTGCGCGGCTCCAGCGGCTCCCAGAAGTCGCGCGGGTCGTGGCCGTCCTCGTGGTCCAGGTCGATGACCCCGGCGTGCCGGCGGCCTCGGAAGCCGGCCATGCCGGCCGACAGGTCGACGCCGACGCTGCGGGTCTCCAGGATCTGCGGCTTGCCGCGCTTGAGACGCAGCTGGTTGAGGCGGGTGCCCGGCCGGACCAGCACCGAAAAGGTCTGCGGCGCGATCTCCAGGTAGAGCGGGCCATGATAACCCTCGACCACGTCGTCGAAGGCGTGGCCGTGGTCGGTCAGCAGGCGGACGAAGACGTCGACCCGACCGGACGAGCTCTTGGGATTGCCGCGCGCCGAAATGCCCGGCGGCAGCGCCAGCCGCTCCTGGATCTCGGCGATGTAGACGCAGCCGCGCTCGAGCACGGCGCCGCCGCGCGTCAGGTCCAGCTCGTGCATGGCCACGTCCGGCAACCGGTCGGACACCTTGCGGCGACCCGGCAGGAAGGAGGCGCGCACCCGCCAGACCCGAAGGCCCAGGCGCAGGTCGAGACTGGCCGGCTGGACCTGGTCGTCGTCGAAGGCGGTAAGCGAGGTGATGGCGCCTTGCGCGACCAGATCCTCGATGGATTGGCAGGGAAGAATCCCCGCGGACGGTGTTTCTGTCATCGTCGAACCACATTCGCCGCGCGCAGGCCCGCTGGCAAGGAAATCTTGGAAGGCCCGCTTTGCGACGAGCAGCCCGGGGGCCGCGGCGTCCATTGCCTTGCCGCGCTCCCCGCCTATCGAAGCGGCGCAACCATTATACCGCCCGCGACCCGACCAACGGAAATTGTCGGCGTCGCTCGAATGCGGCGAGAAACCCGGTCCCAGCCCAGCATCCGTTGGCTTTGGCGTGGGCCCGGGCCGCGAGACGGTAGCCTGAGGCGTAGGTCGGTGCGTTGGTCGGGGCGCGGGGTCGGTTGGTCGAAATCGCGCCGCCGCGACCAACGCCTCCCTCGGCCCCCTCCGAACGGGCTGAAAACGGCGATGAATATGTCTAGACATATTGCCGAAAGCCCCGCCGGGCGGGGTTTTCAGCGTCCCGGATGGCCACCGCGCGGGCCTAGTGGTGGGATTTATGCCCTCCGCCCCCCTGTCCCAGGACCCAGACGCCGGCGCCGACGCCGAACAGCAGGATGGCGTCGGTCAGGCTGGTGGTGGCGCCGATGCTGATCGGCGAAAACCGCCCGATCGGGTCGGCCAGCACCAGCAGGACGAAGTTGAGGATTCCAAACAGGGCCAGAATGGCGGCGAACACACGGAAGATCGTCGTCAGGGGCAAGGCGTCATGTCTCCGGCAAGGGGGAATGGCATACGCTACGTTAACCTCAACGCAGCCTCGCCGAACAGGGTTCCTTGTGAAATGTCGGGCGGCCGACCAAGCCGGCCGCCCGACCGCCTCACTCCGCCGCCAGCAGCGCGGCGCGGGCCGCGGCCTGCTCACGGGCGTTGGCCCGCTCGGCCAGCAAGGCCGTCTCCAGCGCGGCGTCACCGCCGCGCCGGGCCGCCTCGATCAGGGTCAGGTCGATGAGGTCGCGCTGGGCGTGGCTGCCGCCGAAGCGGGCCGAACCGCTGCGCACGCCCCGCAGCAGGTCGGCGCAGTCGCGGTACTTGCCGTCGCCGAAGGCGACGATGGCCCGCGCCACCGGCAGCCCGACCTCACGCACGAACATGGCGTTGTCGCCAGGGCCAGCGAGCGCCGCATGCTGGGCGGCAATCACGGCGTCGGCCTGGCCTCGCCGGCAGGCGCCGGTGAAGGCCAGCATGGCGTGGGTGTCATCGAAGGCGTACTGGCCATGCGGCTGGGTCTCGTAGAGGTCGGCGACGGCGGCCCAGCGGGCTCCGACGTCAATGCCCATCAGTTCCAGCCGCCACAGCATCGCCGCCGCGTCGACCATGTCGAGCGCCAGGTTCGACCGGCTGCTGAAGATCGGCCCGTCGAACAGGTCCAGCACCGTATCGACCTCGCCCAGGCCCAGGTGGAAAAGGCCCAGGTGCCACCAGTTGTGGATGGCGAAGAAGCTGTTCTCGGTCCAGTTCGGGATATCGCCCCGCATGAAGGCGACGCCCTCGGCCCGGCGATCCTGCATCTCCAGCACGTGGGCGACGGCGTGCTTGGCCCAGCCGTTGCGCGGCTCCAGGTCGAGCGCCAGCCGGCCGGCGGCCTCGGCGCGGTCATAGAGGCCGGTCTCCTCAAGCCCGAAGGCCAGGCAGCCCTGCACCGCATGATACCCCGGCATCTCGGCCGACCAGGCCGGCAGGGCCCGGCCGATGCGGTCGCGCAGCATGCGGGAGTCGCCGAGCAGGAAGTCGATCGTCTGGCCCACCTGCAGGGCCAGGACATCGCGCGGGTGGGCGATGCTGACGTCCTCCAGGAAGCGCTGGGCGGCCCGCAGCTCGCCGGCGATCAGGCTGCCGACGGCGGCCACGTGGCCCCGCTCGCGATCGGTGGCCGGCAGGTGGCGCACGGTCTCGAAGGCCTGGACGCCCACCGCAAAGGCCTCGGCGTTGGAGCCGATCAGATGCAGGTAGGCCTTCAGCACATGGGCCATGACGAAGGCCGGGCTGTCGGCGATGGCGGTTTCCAGCGGCGTGACCGGGTCGCCGGCATAGCACTGGTAGGCGGCGACGGACTGTTCGTAGAGGTCGGCCGTCGTCCGGCTGGCGCCGGTCAGGATCAGGCCGTGGGTGTCGGTGGTGGACATGGGGTACTCCTCGTTTCGGGGCGAAGAGGGGTAGGGTTTTGGCCGTTCAGCCTCTAGCGGCTGCGTGGTTGGTTTTGCGCACGGACTGATTGCGCTGTGTTATCATGGACTTGAGCGACAGGATCAGGGCTGGCGGGGACAATGGCAAGCGGCGAGGCGGCGAAAACCGTACCGGAGGTACAGTCCCCTGCCCTCACCAAGGGCGCGCGGACCCGCGAACGGCTGCTCGACCTCACCTATGAGGCGGTGATCCGCAAGGGCTTCGCCGCCACCTCGATCGAGGAGCTGGTCGAGGCCGCGGGCATCACCAAGAGCGGTTTCTTCTATCACTTCAAGGACAAGGTCGACCTGGCCCGCCAGGTCGTCGATCGCTACCGGGCCGAGAACCAGTCCTTCCTGGACAGCATGCGTGACCGCGCCCGCGAGCTGAGCGACGATCCGCTGCACAGCTTCCTGATCTTCCTGAAATTCTACGCCGAGGCCATGGAAGCTGGCCTCGACAACCACCCGGGCTGCTTTGTCGCCTCGGTCACCTTCCAGGACCTGGCCTTCGACCGGGAAACCCGCAGGCTGAACAGCGAGAACGTCAGGGCCTGGCGGGACTTCTTCATCGGCTGGCTGGGAGAAATCGCGGCCGTCTATCCCCCGCGCGGCAAGGCCTCCATCGAGGACCTGGCTGACTCCATCCTGGCCTTTACCTATGGCGGCATGACCATCGCCAAGGCGCTGAATGACGACCAGGCGATCAGTCGTCAGGCCCTGATCTTCCGCGAGACGGTGCGGCTCCATTTCCAGCCCGGCTGACAAGACCCTCAACAGAAGTTTGGCCCCCACAGGGTTGCCCCTCCGCCCTTGATGCGGTTCAAGCGCCGCAGCACGAAGGAGCCCCCATGGCCGAAGATCCCAAATCCTGGCAGCCGGCCACCAAGCTGATCCGTGGCGGCCTGAACCGCAGCCCGTTCGGCGAGACCTCCGAGCCCATCTACCTGACCCAGAGCTTCGTCTATGAAAGCGCCGGCGCCGCCGACGCCCGCTTCGCCGGCGACGATCCGGGCTTCGTCTACAGCCGCTACGCCAACCCCACGACCCAGATGTTCGAGGAGCGGCTGGCCCTGCTGGAGGGCGCCGAATTCTGCCGCGCCGTGGCCAGCGGCATGGCCGCCGTCCATGTGGCCCTCACCGGGCTGTTGAAGGCCGGCGACCACCTGGTGGCGGGCCGGGCGCTGTTTGGCAGCTGCAACTGGATCGTCAGCCAGTGGCTGCCGCGCTTCGGGGTCGAGACCACCTTCGTCGACGCCACCGACCTTGCGGCCTGGGAAGCGGCCATGCGGCCCAACACCAAGTGCGTGCTGGTCGAGAGCCCGGCCAACCCGCTGCTGGAAATCACCGACATCGCCGCGGTCTGCAGAATCGCCCACGCGGCCGGCGCCAAGGTGGTGGTCGACAACGTCTTCGCCACCCCGATCTTCCAGCAGCCGCTGCAGCTGGGCGCCGACATCGTCGTCTACTCCGCCACCAAACATATCGACGGCCAGGGCCGGGTGCTGGGCGGGGCCATCCTCGGCGACTTCGCCCTGATGGACGAAAGCTACCGCGACATCCTGCGCCACACCGGCCCGGCGATCAGCCCGTTCAACGCCTGGGTGCTGCTCAAGGGCCTGGAAACCCTGGATCTGCGCGTGCGCCGTCAGACCGAGACCGCCGCCGTGCTGGCCGACGTCATCGGCGACCACCGCGCCACGAAGTCTGTGCGCTATCCGGGCCGAGCTGATCATCCTCAATCTGAGGTTGCCAGAAGTCAGATGAGCGGCTTTGGCAACCTGCTGGCCTTCGACCTGGGTTCGCGTGAGGCGGCATGGCGATTCCTCGACCGGTTGAACCTGGTCGACATCAGCAACAATCTGGGCGACGCCAAGTCCATGGCGACGCATCCCTCCACCACCACCCACCGCGCCATGCCCGAGGAAAAGCGGCTCGAAATCGGGCTGACCGAAGGTTTCGTGCGGATGAGCGTGGGCCTGGAGGATGTCGTCGACCTGACGAGGGACGTGGTTCAGGCGTTGGATGCTGCATGAGACCCATACGGAAACGCGGAACGACCGACAGCCCTGTGTACGAAGCCCGCACCCGCGACGTCGTCGTCCGGGTGAAGGCCTCGTATGAGCCGGCCCATTCCGACCCGATCGAGAACAAATACTTCTGGAACTACACCGTCGAGATCGAGAATCACGGCCAGGAGACGGTGCAGCTGGTTTCCCGCCGCTGGGTGATCACCGACGCCCGCAACCGGCAGGAAGAGGTGCGCGGCCGCGGCGTGGTCGGCGAGCAGCCGATCCTCAAAGGCCGCGAGGCGTTCCGCTATGTCTCCGGTTGCCCGCTGGATACGCCGTCGGGCCTGATGAGCGGCGCCTACCAGATGGTCACCGACGACGGCGAAGCCTTCGAGGCGGCGATCCCGGAGTTCTCGCTGCACCTGCCGGGGGCTTCGAGGAAGCTGAACTGAAGCCGCTGGCGACTATTCGGGCCCGACGTTCCACAGGTCAAAAAAAGCCCGCGTAGAAGGCCCCATTAGGCTGCGGCTTGCATGGCCTGATGGCTCCGAAGCGATGTTCTCCAGAAAGCAGGTGCAAACTGCGTTCACGAGCGGATCGCGATCATTCGGATCCGACACAACGAAGACCTCGATTAGATCGAACAGCGCGATAACTTCCGGCGACCCGAAATCTACGACGTGCTCGCGGTAAAAGCCTGTGAACTCGAGCCACAGTCCATGGGCCGTGAACTCTCCGCCATCGTCCGAGTAGAGCGAGCCGGGGAGTTCGTGAGCAAAGGCTGGAAAGAGCGCCAACAGCCGGGCGCGCAGTTCGTCCGGGCTTGTCGGCGCGACTGGCATGTCGGGAGGGCCTAACTTTCTACTGTCGCTGGATCGATCGCATAGACCCGGCTGCAGTATTCGCAGGTCACCCGGATCTTGCCGTCGTCCTCGATCATCTCGGCCTTCTCCTCGGGCGTGAAGCTCTCGATCACCGTGGCGATCCGCGCCTCCGAGCAGCGGCAGAAGGCCTTCAGGGCCATCGGTTCGAACACCCGCACGCCGTCCTCGTTGAACAGCCGCCACAGCAGGGTCTCGGAGGGCAGGGTCGGGTCGACCAGTTCGTCCTCGCCGGTGGTCTGGAACAGGGCCTCGGCCCGGGTCCAGACGTCCTCGGTCGAGCCGCGGGCGTCGTCGGAGGCGATGTTCTGGATCATCAGCCCGCCGGCCCGCCAGGTCGGCCCATCCCCGGTGTCGACCTGGCCGACGGCCAGGCGGATGCGGGTCGGAACCTGTTCGGACTGGGCGAAATACTGCTCGGCGCAGAGGGCCAGGGTCTCGCCCTCGATCTGGGTGATGCCCTGGTAGCGCTCCATGTCCTCGCCCTGGTCCACCGTCATGATGAACAGGCCATCGCCCAGCAGGGTGCGGGCCCCGGGGCGGATGAAGCCCTTGCTGACCTCGGCCACGCGATCGGCGTCGAAGCGGCAGTAGCCCCGGAACTGTCCGGTGGTGTCGTAGTCGCAAACCACGTAGGACACCGGCCCGTCGCCCTGGGCCTGGACGATCAGCCGGCCGTCGAACTTCAGGCTGGAGCCGACCAGGGCGGCCAGGGCGCAGGCCTCTCCGAGCAGGTTGGCCACCGGCTCGGGATAGTCATGGCGGGTCAGCACCTCGTGGACCGTGGCGCCCAGACGGGTGATGCGGCCGCGGACCGGCCAGCCTTCGATCTGGAACGAGGCGACGAGGTCGTCGGAAAGGGGAGATTGGGTCATGAGCGCGCTTAAATAGGCGACGCGCCGAAAATTGCGACCCCTGCCCTACCCTAACGCCCCTTCCACTGCGGCGGCCGCTTCTGGGCGAAGGCCATCGGCCCCTCGACGAAGTCCTCGGACTTGAACAGCGCCGCCACGGCCGGGTGCTTGAACTGTTCCTTGATCGCCGCTTCCAGCGACGGCGCGTCCAGCCCCTGCATCACCGTCTCCTTGGAGGCGCGGATCGACATCGGGCTGCACTCGGCGATCAATCCGGCCCATTTCAGGGCCTCGGCCATCAGCTCATGAGGCGGCACGACGGCGTTGACGAAGCCCAGCTGCAGACCCTCGGCGGCCGGCACGCGGCGGGCGGTGAGGATCATGCCCATGGCCCGCTTCAGCCCGATCTGGCGCGGCAGGCGGTGCAGGCCGCCGGCCAGGGCGGCCAGGCCGACCTTCGGCTCCGGCAGGGCGAAGACGGCGGTGTCGGCGGCCAGGATGATGTCGCAGGCCAGGGCGATCTCGAAGCCGCCGCCCATGGCGACGCCGTTGACCGCGGCGATCAGCGGCTTGTTGAGGTCGAAGCGGGCGGTGATGCCGCCAAAGCCAGACGGCGGGTTGCCCATCTTGCCGCCGCCCGCCTGGTGCTTCAGGTCATTGCCGGCCGAGAAGGCCCGCTCGCCGGCCCCGGTGACGATGCCCACCCACTGCTCCGGATCGGCGGCGAAGGCGTCGAAGGCCTCATGCAGCTCGAAATGCATCGGCGAATGGAGGGCGTTCATCACCTCCGGCCGGTTGAGCGTGATGATGGTGACCGGCCCCTCGCGGTCGACCTTGATGAACTCGTAGGCCATGGCGTGCTCCCTTGTTGGGACCAGAGAGCCGACCTTCCGTGACGTCCGTCAATCGATGACGGCCAGCTCGCGGACGTAGCGCTTCCAGTTCTCGACATAATGCAGGGCCGATGCCTCGAGGATGCGGGCGCGGTCGGCGTCGATCTCGCGGATCACCTTGCCGGGGGCGCCGACCACCATGCTGTTGTCCGGGATCTCCTTGCCCTCGGTGATCAGGCAATTGGCGCCGATCAGGCAGTTGCGACCGATCTTCGCGCCATTGAGGATGATCGAGCCGATGCCGACCAATGTGCCGTCGCCGATCGTGCAGCCGTGCAGCATCACCATATGGCCGACGGTAACGTTGGCCCCGATGTTCAGCGGCACGCCGAAGTCGGCATGAAGAACAGAGCCGTCCTGGATGTTCGAATTCTCACCGATGGTGATGGTGTCGGTGTCGCCCCGGCACGTGGCGCCCCACCAGACGCTGGCGTTCTTCTTGAGCACCACCTCGCCCATCACCGAAGCACTTGGGGCGATCCAGTATTCGCCGTTGGCGGGCAGAGTCGGACGTCGATCGCCCAAAGCATAAACAGTCATCCGTCCACCCCGTATATTGCGCGAAGGCGCTTGCTTAACGGCTCATAAACCAAGTTACCCTCATTCTAGTCGGGCGATTCGAGGGGACCAACCATCTCCTCGAACCTGTCGCGGTCGGCTCTTCGGCCGCGTGCTCCTGACGACGGAGACCTGGGTGTCGTGTTATGAGTTCCGGCGGTTTCCACCGCCCACGCACAGCAGCGAAAGCGGCCCACCCGGCCGTGGACGTGTCTCCTTCATCACCATCCCGACCCGAGGGCGCGCCGTTGTGGCGACGCCCTTTTTTCTTGCCCCTGTGGAGGCCTGATTCATGACCAAGCGAGCCCTCAAGCGTGTTGCCCGCGAAGGCGCCTTTGATGCCGGTCAGTTCGGAGAGGACAGCAAGATTCGCCGTCTTCCCGTCGGCGCCGGCTGGTCGCCGCTGGGAGGACATGGCCAGGAGGACCGGGATCAGGGGTACCTCAAGACAATAAAACCCAAATCCGAAGGCCAGAAGGCCCTGATGGAGGCCATCGACAACAAGAACCTGGTGATGGCGCTGGGCCCGGCCGGCACCGGCAAGACCTATCTGGCCATCGCCAAGGCCGTCGAGGCGCTGGAGGCCGGCAAGGTCGGCCGCATCGTGCTCAGCCGCCCGGCGGTCGAGGCCGGCGAATCCATCGGCTACCTACCCGGCGACATGGAGGACAAGCTCGCCCCCTACCTGCGGCCGCTGTACGACGCCCTGTCGGACCGCCTGTCCATGAAGCGGGTCAAGGCGCTGATCGCCGAGGGCCTGATCGAGATCGCGCCGGTCGGCTACATGCGCGGCCGCACGCTCAACAACGCCTTCGTGGTCATCGACGAGGCCCAGAACTGCACCTACGGCCAGCTGAAGATGCTGCTGACGCGGCTGGGCTGGCACTCGACCATGGTGGTCACCGGCGACCCCAACCAGTCGGACCTGCTGCCGACCCTCTCGGGCCTGGCCGACATTTCCGAAAAGCTGGAGGCGGTCGGCAACATCTCGGTCATCCGCCTTGAGGACCGCGACATCGTCCGTCACCCGCTGGTGGCGGAAATGCTGAGCGTGATCTGACGCGGCACCCGGCCGCCTTGCAGGGCGGCCGGCAGAAATCGTAAGCATCCCTCCGGGCCCTTTGGAGTCGGCCCGGGGGGATTTTTCATGCGTACCGCTCTTGCCGCCGCCTGCGCCATCGGCGCGCTCGTTCTCGCGCCCGCCGTCCAGGCCAAGCCTAAACCGCTGGACGCCAAGGCGATCGCCGCCATGAGCGGCCAGACCATCGCGGCGACGGAGCGTCCGTTGCCGGACTTCGCGGCCATGACCGCCACCAAGGCGGGGCTGGGCATGGCGGGCGCCTTCATGATGATCGGCTACGGCAACGCCGTGGTGCGCGACAACCACATCGAGGATCCGGCGGTCGCCATGGGCGCCGATCTCGTCGCCTCACTTGCGACGGCGCGCGGGGCCACGGCCATCGAATCCCGGGTGGCCGTGAAGGGCCATTCGGCCGGCGAGATCGCCGGCGCGGCCGGTGATGCGCGCTACGTCGTCGACGTGTCCACGACCTACTGGGGCTACATGTACAAGTCGGCCGACTGGGGCCACTACTATGTGCTGTACATGGTCCGGCTGCAGGTGATCGATACCGCGACCAAGAAGGTGGTCGCCGAAGGCAAGTGCAAGTGGAAGCCCGCCAAGGACGCCAAACTTCCCAATGGCGAGGAAATCCTCGCCAACCAAGCCGCCGAGGTGAAGGCCCAGCTGAACCAGGCGCGGGAGGCCTGCACGGCGGAGTTCAAGCGGGACGTGCTCGGCGGCATCTGAGGCGTTGTTTTCAAAAGCAACCCGCCCCATCTAGTCGCCAGCGCGACAGGGCCGTCGCCTTCTCATCGACGCGACAGGTCCCGCCATGAAACGCCCCTTCGGCCAGCGTTACGCCTTCGTCGCCCTCGGCGTCGTCTTCCTCTCGCTGATGGCCGCCGCCGGCCTGCGCTCGGCGCCGGGGGTGCTGATCCAGCCGTTGGAGCAGGCCTTCGGCTGGAACCGCGGGATCATCTCTCTGGGCGCCGCCGTCGGCATCTTCCTCTATGGCCTGACCGGGCCGTTCGCGGCGGCCCTGATGCAGTCGTTTGGTGTCCGGCGCACCCTGACCCTGGCCCTGCTGCTGATGAGCGGCTCGGTGGCCCTCAGCCTGCTGATGACCGAGCCCTGGCAGTTCATCGCCACCTGGGGCGTCATGGCGGGTCTGGGCAGCGGGGCGGTGGCCATGGTGCTGGGGGCGACGGTGGTGAACCGCTGGTTCGTCAGCCATCGCGGCCTGATGATGGGCCTGCTCAGCGCCTCGGCGGCGACCGGCAGCCTGGTGTTCCTGCCGGCCATGGCGGCCCTGGCCCAGACCGGCGGCTGGCAGCCGGTGGCCATCGTCATCGCCCTGGCCACGGGCGCGCTTGCCCCGGTCGCCTGGCTGCTGCTGCCCGAGCGCCCCTCTGACATTGGCCAGGCCCGCTACGGGGCCGGCCCCGACGACGCGCCGCCCCAGAACCTGCCCGCCCGCCAGGCCCTGACCGGCGCCTTCACGGCGCTCGGCCGGGCGGCGAAGACCCAGACCTTCTGGCTGCTGTTCGGCTCCTTCTTCGTCTGCGGCCTGACCACCAACGGCCTGGTCGGGGTGCATATGATCTCGCTGTGCCTCGACAACGGCATGCCGGAGGTGCGCGCCGCCGGGCTGCTGGCGCTGATGGGCATCTTCGACCTGGTAGGGACCACCGCCTCGGGCTGGCTGACCGACCGCTACGATCCGCGCAAGCTGCTCTTCGTCTACTACGGCCTGCGCGGGCTCTCGCTGATGGCCCTGCCCTTCCTGCAGTTCGATCTGTTCAGCCTGACCCTGTTCGCCGTCTTCTACGGCCTCGACTGGATCGCCACCGTGCCGCCGACGGTGAAACTGGCCAACGAGGCCTTCGGCGACCAGGACGGGCCTATCGTCTTCGGCTGGATCGCCGCCGGCCACCAGCTGGGCGCAGCCAGCGCCGCTTTCGGGGCTGGGGCCTGGCGGGCGGCGCAGGGGCGCTACCTCGAGGCCTTCGTCATCGCCGGCGTCGCCGCCCTGACGGCGGCCGCCGCCTCGCTGCTGGTCAAGCGGATGCAGGCCAGGCCTTTGCAGGCTTGAGGTAGCGGACGTTAACGGCCACTCTCCGCGCCCAAAGCAGTGGGGATCAAGCCTGTGACCGACCAGACCGCCGCCGTTGATCACCGGATCGAACTGACGATCCGGGGCCTGATCCTCGGCGTCCTCATCACCCTCGTGTTCACGGCGGCCAACGTCTACCTGGGCCTGAGGGTCGGCCTGACCTTCGCCTCCTCGATCCCGGCGGCGGTGATTTCGATGGCGGTGCTGCGGGACTTCAAGTCGGCGACCATCTGGGAAAACAACATCGTCCAGACGGTGGCCAGCTCGGCCGGCACCCTGTCTTCGATCATCTTCGTCCTGCCCGGACTGGTGATGATCGGCTGGTGGAGCGGCTTTCCGTTCTGGACCTCGTTCGCGGTCTGCGCCATCGGCGGCGTCCTGGGGGTGATGTATTCCATCCCGCTGCGCCGGGCCCTGGTGACCACCTCCGACCTGCCCTACCCCGAAGGCGTCGCCGCAGCTGAGGTGCTCAAAGTCGGCTCTGGCTCACGCGGCTCTGAAAAGGCCGCCGCCGCCGAGGGCAAGGCCGGGCTGATGGTGGTCATCGTCTCCTCCATCGTCTCGGCCGCCTTCGCCGCCCTGACCGCCACGCAGCTGGCGGCGACCGAGTTCACCAAGTTCTTCAAGGTCGGCGCCGGGGCCGGCGCGGCCGGAACCTCCTTCTCCCTGGCCCTGTTCGGGGCCGGCCATCTGGTCGGCATCTCCGTCGGCCTGGCCATGTTCGCCGGGCTGGTCATCGCCTGGGGCGTCGCCACGCCGATCATGACCGCCGGCCTGGTCGGCACGGGCGACATCGCCGAGATCGCCACCACCGTCTGGCGCACCAAGGTCCGTTTCATGGGAGCCGGCGCCATCGGCGTCGCCGCCCTCTGGACCCTGGGCCGGCTGGCCGCGCCGCTGTGGACCGGCCTGATGAGCGCCCTGGCGGCGCAGGCCAAGCGCAGCGCCGGCCAGGCCGCCAGCCTCGACATCACCGAGCGCGACATCCCCATCGGCATCGTCGCCACGGTCAGCGTCCTGGCGCTCGTCCCCCTCGCCTGGCTGCTGTGGACCTTCCTCCATGCCGGCGGCATCGGCGGCATCGGGGCTGTCGGCCTGATCGCCGGCTCGCTGGTCTACATCGTCGTCGTCGGCTTTCTGGTTGCGGCCATCTGCGGCTACATGGCCGGGCTGATCGGCAGCTCCAACAGCCCGCTGTCGGGCATCGGCATCCTGGCGGTGCTGGGCGCGGCCCTGCTGCTGGTGCTGGCCCGAACGACCCTGGCGCCCGACGCCGGGCCGGTGCTGGTCGCCTTCGCCCTGTTCGCCACGGCCGTGGTCTTCGCCGTCGCCACCATCGCCAACGACAACCTGCAGGACCTCAAGACCGGCCAGCTGGTCGGCGCCACGCCCTGGAAGCAGCAGGTGGCGCTGGTGGTCGGCGTCATCGCCGGGGCCCTGGTCATTCCGCCAATCCTCGACCTGTTGAACCACGCCTACGGCTTCGCCGGCGCGGCCAACGCCACGCCCGACGCCCTGCCCGCGCCGCAGGCGACGCTGATCTCGGCTCTGGCCAAGGGGGTGCTGGAAGGCGGCCTCGATTGGGGGCTGATCGGTATCGGCGGCCTAGTCGGTCTTGGCATCGTGGCAGTCGACGAGGTGCTGCGGATGACCGGCCGCTTCCGCCTGCCGCCGCTGGCCGTCGGCATCGGCATCTACCTGCCGATGACCACCACGGCGGCGGTCGTGCTGGGCGCCGTCAGCGGCTGGGCCTTCGACCGCTGGGCCGACGGCAAGCCGGCCGGCGAGGCGATCAAGCGGATGGGCGTGCTGCTGGCCTCGGGCCTGATCGTCGGCGAGAGCCTGTTCGGCGTGGCCCTGGCCGGCCTCATCGTCGCCACCGGCAACCAGAACCCGCTGGCCCTGGCCGGCGAGGCCTTCGAAGGCCCCGGCATCCTGATCGGCTTCGGCGGGTTCGTGGCCGTGCTGGCCCTGCTCTATGCCTACAGCGCCGGACAGGGGAAGAAGGGGGCGGCTTAGGCGTCCCAGGGATTCAGGACTTCACCGTTCCAACCGGCGAAGTCCCTGACGTTGCGGGTGACCAAGGTCAGACCGTGCGCCTCGGCCGTCGCGGCCAGGAACAGATCCATGGCCGGCATGGTCCGACGGGCGACCTCGGATTGGCGGCGTAACCGGCCCCAGGTTTCCGAGATTTCCCGGTCGATATGGAGCGTACGCCCCTCGAAGCTCCCAACGACCCCAGGATACCAGGCTTCGAGCCGGCGACGGTATGCGCTCTCGGGTAGAGCCTCTATGCCGTAGCGAATCTCCGCCAGGCTGACGACACTGAGAAACAGCCCATCCGAGAGGTGCGCGTCGATCCAGGCGGTGACGTTCGGATTTGGCGCCGCCTTGATGCCCTCGGACACGACGTTGGTGTCCAGCAGGAACATCAGAGATCGACCGGCCGCGGCAGTTCCTTGCTTCGACCGAAGGCCTGTTCGTGCTCTTCTTCGCTCATGCCTCGGATGGCCGGATCGAAGAGAACCTCGGTCAGGCTCTTGCCCTGCCAGCCGACCGGGCGACCGCTGAGTTCCTGGTAGGCCTCCGCCGACAGGACGACGACCGCCTCGCGGCCGTTGCGGGTAACGCGCTGCGGGCCATCCGAGCGCGCCCGGTCGATCACCTCACCGAAGCGCGCCTTGGCGTCGGCCGCTGTCCAGGTTCCATCAGCCATGGGCCTGCCTCCAGTGAACAGATTACCCATTTTGTCCAATTTGGACAAGCCAGCCGCGATAGAGCACGATCGGCCCGGTTAGCGGGTGCGAGATGTCGACGTGGAAGCGGAAGCGGCCGGCTTCGTCGGCTTCCCAGGCCTCGATGCGCGGGAACAGCCAGGCCGGCAGGCCGAGGCCGAAGAGCATCCAGCGACGGGGGATGAGCAGCAGGCGGTCGCCGTCCAGCACCGGGGCCATGCCGCAGCCCATGGGACCGAAGGCCTCGACCGCCAGCATCGCCGCACGGCCCTGACCGGCGAACTGGCGGCTGGTGAAGCTCTGGTTGCCGAAGGTGCGGGTCCAGGTCTCGACGCCAGCCTTGCGCTCGAAGTCGACGCGGACGTGGCCGTCCTTCTGGGCGCCGGGGAAGCCGATGATGGCCGCCGCCAGCTGGGCCAGCGGGCTCCTGCCCCGGTCGACGTCGACCCGGCCCTCGGCGGTCATCCGGCCGCCCTCCGGCAGGTCGTGCATCGCGCGGACAGCCGGCGGTAGGTCCGGCCAGGCGTTGGCGGTGACCTGCTGGTAGACGGGGGCGGAGGTGGGCAGCTCGTCGCGGACGCCGGTGACGATGCGGCGGGCGGCGAACAGGGGCTGGTAGTCGGCCAGGGTGACGGAGCCGGCGGCCGTGCGGGCGCCGCTGCGCGGGCGGCGGCCGTCCAGCAGGTTCAGGACGATGGCAGCGGCGGCCATGGCCGGGATGAAGGGGCCGTCGTCGCCCTCGGCGATCAGGTTCCAGGAACGGGCGGCCGGCCTGCCCTCGCCGTCCAGGCCGGCGACGCGGACGAACATGCCGCCGCGGTCCTCGCCCCACTTCAGCCGGGTCTTGGCGGCGTGGAACAGGCCCGACAGCTTCACCAGCGGCAGCGGGACGCCAAGGCTGACGATCCGCGCCAGGGCGTTCAGCATCCGGTGCAGCAGCTCAGGGCGCGGGCCGGCGCCGAGCCAGATGTCGCGGACGCTGGGCCAGAGCTTGGGCAGGGCCGTCAGATCGGGCACGTCGACCAGGGAGAAACGGGTGCTGAACAGCGGCAGCCGGCCCGGCGGGGCGATGGTGACGTTGCGGGCCTCGACCAGGCCCAGGCCGGTGGCCGGCCGGGCATTGCGCAGCAACGGCACGGGCTTGCCGGCGTAGCTGGTGATGGCCTGCAGGACGCTGACGCCGACGTCGGCATGGGGCGACGGGGCGATGCCGGCGCTGATGTCGTGGACGGCAGCCCAGCTGTCGGTCAGCTCGCCGATGGCGGCGGCGGTCAGGGCCGGACAGGTGCTGGTCCCGCTGATGGCGAAGGCGCCCTTGTCCTTGGCGAGGGCGTCGAAGCGCTCGACGCCGAGCACGAAGTCGCTGGCGTCGGCCAGGTCGAGGTAGTCGCAGCCGCGCGCCAGACAGGCCTCGACCAGGCGGAACGGGGCCTCGCCGTAGGCCTGAAAGGGCCCGCTGCCGTCGACCACGAGGTCGGGGGTGAGGGTCGCCAGCTGTTGGACCACGTCGCCGTTCCGGTCAAACAGGGTCGGCTCGAGGATGGCGCCGCCGGACTGGGCCCAGCGGGCGCAGAAGGCGCCGGCCTTGTCGGCCGAGCGGCCTGCGATCAGCAGGCGCAGGCGCGGCTCGTGGGCCAGCAGGCGGGCGAGCCGCGCCCCGAACACGCCGTAGCCGCCGACGATGAGGACGGTGAGGCTCACCCCAGCACCCGGTCGGCATAGGCGGGATCGGGGCGGTAGCAGACGGGGCTGCGGCCGAAGATCTTCATGCGGTTACGGGCCACCAGCTCGTAGAGGGCGTCGGCCCAGCGGCGGGGCAGCAGGCGACCCAGGCAGGCCAGCTTCCATGGCCAGCCGAGGCGTTCGGCCATCCGCATGGCGCCGTCGGCCTTGAAACGGGCGACGCCATCCTCGATCAGGATGTTGCTCTCATAGTCGTTCGGATCGAGGCCATAGTGCTTGTAGAGCGCCTCGCCGAGCGGGGTCTGGGCCGGCAGCAGGCGGAACTGGCCCGCCTTGTCCAGCGCCAGGATGGCGCGCATGCCGCGGCTGCAGAAGACGCAATGGCCATCGAAGACGATGATCGGCCTGTCGTCCGGAAACGACGGCACGGAGGGGTCCCGGCGATAGCTGTATGTATCGCGCGGGTCCAAGCGGAGGATTACTCCAGGTCTTCCGCCAGGATGGCCATCTCGAACATGTAGGAGCCGGCCTCATCCTCGTCTTCGTAGATGACGCCGATGAACTCGCCCTTCAGCTCGACCTCGGCCGAATCCTTCTGCTTGCGGGCCTTCACCGCCACGTGCGGGTTGCCGAAGGTCCGCTTGAGGTGGGCTTCGACTTTCTTGATGGCGACGTCGTCCACGGGCGGGCTCCGATGCAGAGGTACTGATTTCGCGCGGAAACTAGCCACGAACGGGCCGGGCGCAAGCCCAAACTCAGATCACGTAGTCGTAGACGATGTCGGCGAGGGTGTGGTCCATGGTCCGGGCCGGCTCCTCGCAGGTCGGGCAGTTGACCAGGCGGGCCGGCACGCCGGCGGCGGTGCAGCCGGCCGGCACCGGCTTCAGCACCACCGAACCGGAGGCCACCTTGGCGTAGTCGCCGATCTTGATGTTGCCCAGCACCTTGGCCCCGGCGCCCAACAGGACGCCCTTGCCGATCTTGGGGTGGCGGTCGCCGCGTTCGGCCCCGGTGCCGCCCAGCGTCACGCCATGCAGCATGGAGACGTCGTCGCCGATGACGGCGGTCTCGCCGATGACGATGCCGGTGCCGTGGTCGAGGAAGATGCCGGAGCCGACCTTGGCGGCCGGATGGATGTCGACCTGGAAGATCTCGCTGGCCCGGCTCTGCAGGTAGTGGGCGAGCGTCTCGCGCCCATGGGTCCACATCCAGTGGGAGACGCGATGGGTCTGCAGGGCCATGAAGCCCTTGAAGAACAGGAACGGCTGCACGTAACCCTTGCAGGCCGGATCGCGCTCGAAGACGGCGCGCAGGTCGGCCTCGGCGGCGGCGATGATGCCGGGGTCAGCCTCATAGGCTTCCTGGGCGAACTCGCGGGCGCTCATGGCCCGCAGCTCCTGGTCGGCGATCTTGCGGGCCAGCTGGAAGCTCAGCGCGTCGGCCAGGCGGTCGTGCGCCAGGATGACGGAATTCAGGAGGCTGGCCAGGGCCGGCTCGTCCCTTGAGGCGCGCTCGGCCTCGTTGCGCAACGAGGCCCAGACCGGCGGCGCGACGGCCGGCTCGACCACTTCAAGATGCTTGGCCATGCGCGGCCTCCCTCAAACCTGGCGCCAATCCTAGCACGAAACGCGCAAGATCACCCGCCAGCCTGCCCTTTAGGGGCATATGGTAAGCCATCTCGCCCGTCGCCACTGTTAACGCGACATCTCAGCCCAACAGGTTTTCCCCGGGGGCGTTGCGTCAGCGGGGTGGCGGCCTTATCCCTTGTCGGTCGCGATGGGAAGAACCCTGCTCATGAAGACCATCCTGCTGACGCTGGCGGCGCTTGCCAGCCTGTCGATCGCGCCCGCCGCCCTGGCCGGTGAGGCGCCGCTGGACCGCGAGGCCCTGCGCGGCTTGGCCCAGAGCGGCAATCCGCTGTGCGGCGGCTGGCGCGACCGCGACGACAGCTGCGAAGACGTCGGCTTCATGGAACTGCTGCCGCAGGACCAGGTGCTGCACACCTACCGCTTCCGCATCAGCTTCGAACCCGACTACGAGGTGGTCATGCAGGAGACGGCCACCATCGAGGACGGCGCCCTGTGCAGCACCTATTCGACGGCCAGCCTGACGCTTCGGGTGCTGGCCGACGGCGAGCCCGCCCCGATGGAACAGGCGCTGTCGATCAGCGCCCTGTTCCAGGAGTCGCTGTCGGAATACGAGGGCAAGCGGGTCTGCGAGTCCTTTTTCCGCGACGCCGGCACCGGCGAGCTGACGACCGTGGTGACCATCGACGGCGAGCGCAGCCCGGACCTGGAATCGAAGTACCGGGTGCTGGCGCCGCAGGAACGCATCCACCTGCGGCAGCTGGACGAATCCATCGACCCCAAGCGGCAGGACGTCTGATCCCCCCTGTGCCAACAGTTCCCCCCTCCCCCGCGTTCGGCGAAAGCCTGCCCCAATCCACTTCCCAGCCCGTACTGGACTTCCTGGCCCGCCGCCGCTCGGCCTCGGCCCTGACCCTGGCGGCGCCGGGTCCGAGCGAGACCCAGCTGGCTGACCTGCTGCGGCTGGCCGCCCGGGTTCCCGACCATGGCAAGCTGGCCCCCTGGCGGTTCATCGTCCTGACCGGCGAGGGCAAGGCCGCCTTCGCCGCCGGCCTGGAGGCCATCGCCGCCAAGCGGAATGACGCGGCCAAGCTGCTGGCCAAGCTCGGCAAGCTGAAGGCCCCGCCAATGGGCGTCGCCGTGGTCTCCAGCCCCAAGGCGGGCGACATCCCGGAGTGGGAACAGCTGCTGTCGGCCGGGGCCGTCTGCGCCAACCTGCTGCAGGCCGCCGCCGCCATGGGCTACGGCGCCAACTGGATCACCGACTGGTACGCCTACGACGACGAGGCCCGGGCCCTGCTGGGTCTGACGGCCGAGGAGCGGGTGGCCGGCTATGTGTGGATCGGCACGCCCTCCGAGGCGCCGGCCGAGCGGGTGCGGCCTGAGGTGGCGGCGCTGACCAGCGTCTGGCGCCAAACGCCCTGATTGGCGCCATGACAGGGGTTTAACTGGCGGGCCCGCCCGGGCCTCGTTAGGTTTCCCCGACTTTTTCGGGATTGGGATTTCGACATGCGCCTCCTCGCCATCGCCGCGCCGCTGACCGCGCTAGCCCTCTGCCTGCCGGCCGCCGCCTCCCAGCCGCTGCCGACCTACGACAAGGTCGGGCTGAAGTGGAAGAACCCGCCGACCGTCGTCGACATGGCCCGCCACTATCCGGTCCGCGCCAAGGCCAAGCAGATCGGCCGCGGCATGGCCGAGGTGGCCTGCTCGGCCCGCAACACCAGCGGCGACCTCAGCTGCAAGGTGGTCTCCGAGTCGCCCGAACGGGCCGGCTTCGGGGCCTCGGCGCTGGCGGTGATGAGCCGCGCCCGGGTCGAGGCCGTCGACGGCGGCGATCCGCGCGGCCGTACCTTCGGCTTCCGCCTCAAGTTCGGGACCTGGGGCGGGGCCGACCTGCCGGCCAGCTTCCAACCGGGTCCGGGCCTGAACTGGTCGCGCTTCCCGACCATGGGCAAGTGGTCGATGAGCGGCCAGGACCGCTACGAAACCTTCAGCGCCAACTTCGACTGCACAGCCCGCGCCAACGGCCGGCTGACCTGCACCTCGACCGGCGGCACGCCCGACGTCCCGCAGTTCCAGGAGGCCGCCAGCGCGGCGATGGCCAAGGCCCGGGTGATGAGCGCCGACGGCGCCCCCGTCGAAGGCGCGCGGTTCAGCTGGACGGTCTCGGTCCAGCGCCAGAACTGGTGCTCGCCGGGCCAGGAGGAGGTCTTCCAGGACTCCGAAACCCCCGGCCAGATCGGTCGCTGCTTCCCCAGCCTGGTGCAGGTGCGGTAGCGGCGCTTATCGAAGCGGCCAACCATTGTAACCTGAGCGCGGGCGGTCGAGGGCGCTGGTTTCAGTTAAGTCATTGAAATAGCGTGCCCGGCGCGTGGATCGGCTGTTGGCGAATGTGGGCCGAGGCGTAGGTCGGTCCGCAGGTCGAGGGTTGCCAGATGTCGCCCGGTTCGTGACCTCGCCAACCTACATATCAGTGGGGCCGGCAATCGGCCCGTCTTGGGCCATTTTGAATATGTCTAGACATATTCATGTTACGAGCTGGGAACCGGTGACGGGGCGTCACAGGGCACGCGAACTTCCCTACCGATCGGCGGGCTTTGGAGAACCCAGGATGTCGGAGGCCATGCGCCGCTTCATCGCGCTCATCTGAACGTGGCCGCGATTGACCTCACGCGGCGCCAGGTAGAGAGCCGTCAGATAGGACCTGTCCCAAGGGGTGAGCTCGAGCACCGGCGGCTTTCCGGCGTCGCGGTCCAGAAACAGGTTCAGGATCGAGGGAACCGGCGAGCCGCTGAATTCCGGATCGACCTGCGCGACGCTGACGTAGGCAATGTAGTCACAGAGAGCGCCAAACTCGATCTTTCCGACCCTTGTCGTATCGACCACGACAATGGCCCTGGAGAAGTCTTCCCGGGTCGTCGGCTTGTTTCGCAACACGCCATCGGCGCTGATGAAGACCGGCGGATTGCCGCCAGGTTCTCGAATGAAAATCTTGCCATCCACGGTCACCCTCGCCGATACGAACCACCAGCGGACCGGCGCCGTGGTCGCATTGAATTTCTTGAACGCCGTCTTTCCCGCCGTCATCTCCAGGTCATTCGTTGAGAAGGCAAAGGCGTCCTTCTTGACCGCGGCCTTCACGAAGGCGTCGGAGTCCGAGGTGAAACTCACATAGAGATTTGCGGAACAACCCGGCGGACCGACGGTCAGGCCCGCCACCCGCGCCGCCTTTTCGATTCTTTCGCGCACCAGACCGCCGTACTCTGGCTTTATGCCGTCGATGAAGGGGCAGATGGACTTGTCCCAGCGGCCAAGTCTTCGGTTGGCGGTATTGACCGACACGCCATCGACATAGGCCTCGATATTCTGCTGGTCGGTTTTGCGTTTCTGCGCCCGGATCTCGACGCCCTCGACCGTCGTCGCCCTCTCCTGAGCGCTCACCGAACAGGCCAGCAGCCCGACACCCATCCACAGCCAGCCCAGGCGTCGAGTCATGAAAACCTCGTTCGCCGAACGATATTTTTCGGTCGAACGCTCGTCAAGCCAAGCCGGCGACGGCCTATCCCCGTCCGCGATACGGGGCCACGCCCTGATCCGGCAGCCAGAGGCCCTCCGGCGGGGCGCCGCTCTGCCAGAAGACATCGATGGGGATGCCGCCGCGGGGGTACCAGTAGCCGCCGATGCGCAGCCACTTCGCCTCCGCCGTCTCGAAGAAGCGGCGGCCGATGGCGACGGTGCAGTCCTCGTGGAAGGCGCCGTGGTTGCGGAAGCTGGCCAGGTAGAGCTTCAGGGACTTGCTCTCGATCAGCCAGTCGCCCGGCACATAGTCGATGACCAGGTGGGCGAAGTCGGGCTGGCCGGTGACCGGGCACAGGGAGGTGAACTCCGGGGCCACGAAGCGGGTCAGATACTGGACCCCGGCCTGGGGATTGGGCACGCGTTCCAGCACCGCGTCCTCGGGACGTTGCGGGGCTTCGACGTGCTGCCCAAGCTGGGTGAGATGGGTCTCTTGCATCGGCGCGATGTAGACCCCGCCTCAGCTAGGGACAAGGGCGGCGGGTCACGCTATCAAACCGTCAAACATCTGTTGGGAGCGAGATCATGGCGGGCAAAGACTTCGACGGCTTCGTGGTGGTGGTGACGGGCGGCTCGACCGGACTGGGCCGGGCCATCGCGGTGGAGGTGGCCCAGCGCGGCGCCCGGGCGGTGATCGTCAACTATGCCTCCAGCAAGGACGAGGCGGCCGAGACGGTGCGGCTGGTCGAGGCCGAAGGCGCGCAAGGCATCCTGGCCCAGGGCGATGTCGCCGACGACGCGGCCTGCAAGGCCATCGTCGCTCTGGCCGAGCCGTTCGGGAAGATCGACGCCCTGTTCAATAACGCCGGCATGACCAAGTTCGCCCCCAACCACAGCGACCTGGACGCCCTGCAGGCGGAAGACTTCACCCGGCTCTATTCGGTCAACGTCGTCGGCGCCTTCCAGATGGTGCGGGCGGCCCGGGCGCTGCTGGAATCGGCGCCGCAGCCCGGCGCGGTGGTCAACACCAGCTCGATCGCGGCGGTGACCGGCATCGGCAGTTCGGTGGCTTATGCCGCCTCCAAGGGAGCGATGACGACCATGACCCTGTCGCTGGCCAGGGCGCTGGCCCCGAAGATTCGCGTCAATGCGGTCTGCCCCGGCTTCATCGACACCCCCTGGTTCGGCAAGTCGATGCCCGACGCGACCGTCGAGCGCCTGCGCGAGGGGGTGATCAAGTCGACGCCGCTGCAGGCCGCCTCGACGGCCGAGGACATCGCCGCCTCGACGGTGTTCCTGGCCTCCCCCGCCTCACGGCATGTGACGGGCGAGACCCTGCTGGTCGACGCCGGCGCGCACCTGGGCTTCGCCTCGCTGTCCATGCGCTAGGGCGGCGGCGTGAGACCGCCCGTCACAGGCCCGCTGCGCCGCGCGATCCCGGCGGACGGCGCGGGTATGCTGACGGGCTTTGGCCTGCTGTTCGCGGGATACCTGTTCGCCTTCACGACGACCCTCGACCAGCCCCTCCCGCGCTCGGTCACCTTCGCGGCGATCAACACCCTGGGGGCCGTCGTCGCCAGCCTCCTCTTCCATCCCCTGGTCACGCGTTTCGTGGTCGGCCGACCCGCGCCCTGGCCGGCGTTGCTGCACCCCGTGCTGGCGGTGGCCTTCGCGGTCGTCTGGTATTTCTGCTCCCTGGCCGGCTTCGCGATCACACCCAACTGGATGAACCAGGGCCTGCGGGTGGCGCCCTTCGGGGCCGTCGCCCTGAGCTGGCAGATGTTCCAGGGCGTCACCGTCTATGCAGTCCTGGCGCTGTTCATCCATTGGCGCCGGGCGCTTGGCGACCTCCAGCGACAGCGACAGTCCCCGCCGGAGGCCGCCGCCAGGCCGCCGGTGACCGCCCGGCCCGAATCGCTGCTGATCCGTTGCGACAAGGAGGTGGTTCCGGTTGCGGCGAGCGACCTGGTCCGCATCGCCGGAGCGGACGGCTATTCGGAGGTGTTCACACGGACCCGCAAGATCCTGTCGACGACCTCGCTGGCGCGGTTCGAGGAAATCCTGCCAAGCGACCAGTTCGTCAGGGCGCACCGCTCGCATATCGTTCGCCTGGCGTCGGTGGAGCATGCCGAGCCGGCCGGAAACGCTCGGCTGCTGCTCCACCTTGAGGACGGCGCCAGGATCATGACCAGCCGGGCCGGCGCCAAACGCCTGCGCGAGCTCACCGTTTAGCCGGCTCGCCATGTCGGTTGGCGCAGGTTTCGCGTCGGTTCACGGGTTTTTTCTCCGACCCGGGTCGCGGTCGCCAGACTGACCAGGACGAACAGCGGCGCGGCCGCCAGGAGGATCTGTGAAGTCGAAATTTCGAAGCGCCATCGGGCGCTTGGCGGCGTGCGGCCTGCTGGTGGTCATCGCCGGGTGCGGCGCGACGTTCAGATCGGCAGACGCCGCCTCGCCGCCGCTTCCGTCCGCCAACACCGAAAGCGCCATCGCCGACGTCCTGACGCGCCACGGCATCGTCACTGCAGGGATCGGCGTCATCCGGAACGGCGAGCTGGTCTGGGATCGCTACTACGGCGAACAGTCTCCCGGCGTTCCGACCACGGCGCAGACCCGCTTCAACGTGGCGTCGATCACCAAGACAGTCACCGCCGAGACCATCCTGCGCCTGGCGGATCAGGGGCGTCTGTCGCTGGACGAACCGATGGCGCCCTATTGGGTCGACCCCGACATCGCCGCCGATCCGCGCCACCTTCTGCTGACTCCGCGCATGGCGCTCAACCACACGACCGGCTTTCCGAACTGGCGGTTCTTCCTGCCCGGCGGCAAGCTGGCCTTCCAGCACCCGCCGGGCGAACGCTTCGGCTATTCGGGCGAGGGCATCGAATACGTCGCCCGGTTCGCGGAGCGAAAGCTGGGCAAGCCCTTTCCAGAGCTCGTCGCCGAAACTGTGTTCCAGCCGGTCCGCATGACGGGCAGCAGCATCGTCGTGCGCCGCGCCGACACGGCGGCCATCGCCCGTCCGGTCGATGAGGCGGGCAAGTTCCACGGCTTCTTCTGCCGTCCAGAAGGCGCCGGCTGGTGCCGTCCCGAGGGCGGGTATTCGGCCGCCGACGACATGGTCACGACGGTTCGCGACTATGCGGCGTTCCTGAAATCAGTGGCCGGCGCGCAGGGTTATGGCCCGGCCATCGCCGCCGACCGGGATCGCGTGCAGACCGACAAGGGCGACCAGCGCGTTGTCGACTGCGGCGCAGTCCCGGCTGTCCCCTGCCCCGACGCCCAGGGCTATGGGCTGGGGTTCAACGTGCTCAAATACGGCGGGACCACCGTGCTGGGCCATGGCGGCGCGGACTGGTCGGAGCAGACGGTCGCCTATGTCGCCAAGCCGTCGGGGTCGGGGGTGGTGCTGTTCCTCAACGCGCCCAACCGGCGCGCGCTCGCCGCTATGCCTGAGCTGCTGGAGCTGGTGGATCCGGCGTCGCCGTTCCTGCAGGAGTATCGCCGGTGGCTGGCGCAGGCGCAGGCCCGCGAGGCGGCGGCGCCCTGAAACCCATCAGCATTCGGCGGCTGTCACGACTCGCCTCCCCGTCGCCGGCGATGCGCCAAAGCCACGCGTTCCGTCTTTATGCGGACCGGCCGCATCGTTAATGGCCTGTCAAAACGAGTCGTGACACAAGCCGCGCTGCCTAAAAGTTAGGCGAAGGGGGTCGAGCATCGCTCAAAAGGGCGACAGGCCGCGACAGTGCGCCTTGTAGCTGCTGCCGAGGTTAGCCGCCCGGGAACCCTTCGCCCATCTTGCGCGGGACTTCCGATCGAAGAGACGGGGGCGACGCATAGGCGCTTCGGCGTTTCTTGCGCCAATCATAAAGGGGATAGCTATGAAATTCTGGAAACTGGCCCTGGTCGGCGCTGCCGCCTCCCTGGCCCTCGGCGGCGCGGCCTTCGCGCAGGACGACGCGGCGGCTGACGAGTTCTCGTTCAGCTACAACGCTGGCATCTCGTCCGATTACATCTTCCGCGGCGTCAGCCAGACGGACGGCCCGCAGGTGTTCGGCGGCGTCGATATCGCCAACGGCCCGCTGTACGCCGGCGCTTGGCTGTCGAACGTCGACTTCGGCGACGACACCGACGCCGAGCTCGACCTCTACGTCGGCGTGAAGCCGGCACTGGGCCCGGTGACCCTGGACCTGGCCGCCATCTACTACGCCTACATCGGCGACTCGAGCGCTTCGGACTACGAGTTCTTCGAAGCCAAGGTCGCGGCCTCGATGCCGGTCGGCCCGGTGACCCTGGGCACCGCCTGGTACTACTCGCCGGAATTCTTCGGCAACACCGGCGAAGCCCTGTACGGCGAAGTCAACGCCGCCTACGCGATCAACGACAAGTGGTCGGTCGGCGGCGCCTTCGGCAGCCAGGACGTCCAGAACGCCGGCAACTACAACACCTGGAACCTCGGTGTTGGCTGGGCCCCGATCGATCATCTGGCGCTCGACCTGCGCTACCACGACAGCGACCTGGACTGCGTCACCTACTGCGGTGAGAAGGTCGTCCTGACGCTGAAGACCACCCTGCCGTAGGGCTTGGGACGGGACGGGCCGGTCCCGTCCTCCCTGGGACCGGTCAGATGAGGCCGTCGCAGCCCTCGCGGGGTGCGGCGGCCTTTTCCTTTCGAGGCGCCCCGGCTATCGAGGGGCATGGACAGTTTCGCCGACCTCCTGGCGCCGATCACGCCGCAGCAGTTCTTCGCCGAGGTCCGGGGCAAGGCCCCGCTGCACATTCCCGCCAGGACCGGCTCGCGCCAGGGTCTTCTGACCTGGGATCGTTGGAACGAGATCCTGTCGGTGTCCAGCAGCTGGACCGAGCCTCGGCTCAAACTCTACATCGAAGGCCGCCGGATTGCCGCCGAGCACTATTGCGACAGCATCAACACCCTGGATGGCCAGCAGCTGCGGGTGAACCCGCGCAAGGTGCGGGTTTTCCTGTCGATGGGCGCCAGCCTGGTGGCCAACGCCGTCGAGACCATGACCCCGGAGCTGCGCGGCGTCGCCCGGACCCTGGAGAAGGCCCTGCTGGGGCTGACCAGCGCCAACGTCTACAGCTCGTTCGGCGGCCGGCGGGCCTTCAACAGCCATTTCGACACCCATGAGGTGTTCGCCTTCCACACCGAGGGCGAGAAGGTCTGGCGCATCTATGAGGGCCGGGCCGACAATCCCGTCGTCGGGCCGCCGGACCACCCGGAGGTGCAGGCCCAGCTGGACCGCCAGAAGGGCCGGCTGCTGCGCGAGGTGACCATGCGGCCGGGGGACCTGCTCTACATCCCGCGCGGCCAATTCCATGACGCCCTGGCCAGTTCCGAGGCCTCGCTGCATGTGACCTTCTCGGTCGAGCCGCGGACGGCGCGGATCCTGTTCCGGGTGCTGGAGCAGGAGGCGATGAAGGACAGCCTGTTCCGCGATTGGCTGCCCTCGCCTGAGCAGGACGGTGGGGCGGCGTTGAAGGCGCGCTTAAGCGAGCTGGCCGACCGGCTGAAGACGATTGCGAGCAGCGACGCGGTGCTGGGCGAGGTCGCCGACCTGCAACGGTCGATCTTCGGAGAGCTGTCGGAATACAGCCTGCCGGCCGTCGGCCCGCTGGAGGCCTATGAGACGGCGCCAAGGCCGGCCGAGGTGCTGCGCACCGCCGAAGGTTGGGTGCTGCGCACCCAGGGACCGCCGATTCCGCTGGAAGGGCTGCACAAGCCGATGACCTGGATCCTGGGCCGGCCGGCGTTCACCGTGCAGGAACTGGCCGCCTGGCACCCGCATGCCGACGAGGCGGCGCTGCGGCGGCTGGTCGAGCGGCTGGCGGCGGCGGGAATGATCCGGCCGCGGCGGTAGCCATTCGTATCTCGGCTTGGCCTATCTCGGCTTGGCGTCGCCGGTCGTCCGGCCGGAGTCCATGATCTGCTGGGCCTGATCCTGGCGTTTCCGCCAGCCGTCCTTGGTGTCGCAGATCTTGGTCTTGCGGCGCGACCCGACGACGGCCTCGCGCTTGCAGGACAGGCGGTCAGGGTCGGCGACGCCGATGGCGCCGACCGGGAAGCTGGCGCGGACCGGCTCGCGCACCTCGATCGGGGCGACGGGGGTGACGGGCGCCGCTTCGGCGGCCATCAGGGCGAGGGCGGAAATCAGGACCAACACGGGGTGCGCCTCATGCTTGCAACGGCCAGGAAGCAACCACCCGACCGTGGCGAGGTCAAGGCGCCTCGATGGGCTTGACCCGCTGCGCCGGCTTGACCACACACAACCCCCAACTGGGCCTCCAACAGGCGCAAGCGCATGCAGATCACCGACAAACTGACCCTCGACGACACCCTCCACGCCTTCGTGGAGACTGAGCTCCTGCCCGGGACAGGCGTGACGCCGGCCGCCTTCTGGGCCGGGCTGGAGCGCATCCTGGCGGACTTCATGCCGCGCAACGCCGCCCTGCTGGCCAGGCGGGACGAGCTGCAGGCGCGGATCGACGGCTGGTGGCGGGAGCATCGCGGCAAGGCCGTCGACGTCGCCGGGCAGCGGGCCTTCCTGACGGACATCGGCTACCTGGCCCCCGAACCGCCGGCCTTCGAGATCACCACCGGCAACGTCGATCCGGAGATCGCCCGGCTGGCCGGGCCGCAGCTGGTGGTTCCGGTGTCCAACGCCCGCTATGCCCTCAACGCCGCCAATGCCCGCTGGGGTAGCCTGTACGACGCCCTGTACGGCACCGACGCCCTGGCCCCGCCGCTGGCGGCCAAAGGCTATGACGCGACGCGCGGCGCGGCGGTGATCGTCTATGCCCGCCAACTGCTGGACCGCACCGCGCCGCTGGCCGAGGGGTCGCACGCGGACGCCGTCGGCTACCGGGTCGAGGATGGCCGGCTGGTGGTGGCGCTGGCCACGGGCGTGACGGGGCTGAAGGACGCGGCGCAGTTCGCCGGCCATCGCGGCGAGGCCGGGGCGCCGGCCGGGGTGCTGCTGATCCACAACGGGCTGCACCTGGAGATCGTCGTCGACCGGGACCACCCGATCGGGCGGGACGACCCGGCCGGGGTGGCGGACCTGGTGCTGGAATCGGCGCTGACCGCCATCCAGGACTGCGAGGACAGCGTCGCGGCCGTCGACGCCGAGGAAAAGGTTCAGGTCTGGCGCAACTGGCTGGGGCTGATGAAGGGCGACCTCACTGCCAGCTTCGCCAAGGGCGGGCGGACCGAGACGCGGGCCCTGGAGGCCGACCGGGTCTTCACCGGGCCGGACGGCGCGGCGCTGACCCTGCGCGGCCGCAGCCTGATGCTGGTGCGCAACGTCGGCCACCATATGACCAGCGACGCAGTCCAGTTCGAAGGCGTGGCGGTCTATGAGACGGTGCTGGACGCGCTGATCACCGTGGCGGCGGCGATGCACGACCTGAACGGTGGCCGGCGCAACAGTCCGGCCGGGTCGGTCTATGTGGTCAAACCCAAGCTGCACGGCCCGGAGGAGACGGCCCTGGCGGTCCGGCTGTTCAATCAGGTCGAAGAGGTGCTGGGGCTGCCCCGCAACACCGTCAAGATCGGGGTGATGGACGAGGAGCGGCGGACCAGCGCAAACCTCGCCGCCTGTATCCACGCCGCCCGCGAGCGGATCGTCTTCATCAACACCGGCTTCCTCGACCGCACCGGCGACGAGATTCACACGGCCATGGAAGCGGGGGCCATGATCCGCAAGGAGGCGATGAAGGGCGAGCCGTGGCTGGCGGCCTATGAAAAGCGCAATGTCGAGATCGGCCTGAGCACCGGTTTCACCGGCCGGGCGCAGATCGGCAAAGGCATGTGGGCGGCGCCCGACATGATGAAGGCCATGCTGGAGGCCAAGGTCGCTCATCCCAAGACCGGGGCCAGCACCGCCTGGGTGCCCTCCCCGACCGCCGCGACGCTGCATGCGCTGCACTACCACGCCGTGGACGTGGCGGCGGTGCGGGCCAGCATGGACGTGTCGTCGCCGACCGGCGCGGACGATCTGCTGACGCCGCCGCTGGCCAAGTCGAACTGGAATGAGGCCGACATCCAGCAGGAGCTGGATAACAACATCCAGGGCCTGCTCGGCTATGTGGTCCGCTGGATCGACCAGGGCGTCGGCTGCTCCAAGGTGCCGGACATCCACGACGTCGGGCTGATGGAGGACCGCGCCACCCTGCGCATCTCCAGCCAGCACCTGGCCAACTGGCTGCATCACGGCGTCTGCGGCGAGGCCCAGGTGCGCGAGACCTTCGCCCGCATGGCCGGGGTGGTCGACGCCCAGAACGCCGGCGATCCGCTGTACGAGCCGATGGCTGGGCACCCAGAGAGCATCGCCTGGCAGGCGGCGCTGGAGCTGGTGTTCGCCGGGCGTGAGCAGCCGAACGGCTATACCGAACACATCCTGCACAGGCGGCGGCGGGAGCGGAAAGCGCGGGGCTAGGCCGCCGAACCGCGACAACGCACCGCACACACCGTGGGGTGTGGTTTCCGGGCTTTAACCCGGTGGCAGTCCGCGAGGCGTAAACCAGCCTCATGCGAAGCGCCATTCCCATCCTCACGGCCCGCGCCCGGACTCCGGGACGTTCGGCGGCGCTGTTGATCGGGCTGGCCCTGTGCACCTGCCTGCTGTCGGTCGCCTGCCTGGCCTTCACCCGCGAGGTCGGGCGGGTCGCCGCCGTCTGGCCCATCAACGCCTTCATCGTCGCGGCGCTGCTGAGCGCCCCGCGACGCGCCTGGCCGGGGCTGATCGGGGCGGGCATCGTGGGCATCATCGTCGGCGACCTGTTGAGCGGCGATCCCTGGTTCGCCGCCATCGCGCTCAGCTCCTGCAACATCGTCGAGGTGGTCATCTGCGCCGGCCTGGTCGGCTGGCGCGCCGAGCGGCCAATCGACCTCAGCGAACGCAAGACCCTGGTCACCTTCCTGCTCGCGGCCGGCGTCCTGGCGCCGCTCGGCAGCGCTGCGTTCGCGGCCAGCTTCCTGGCCGGCATGCGCGGCGCGCCCTTCTTCGAGAGCCTGTTCCGCTGGTACGCCGCCGACGCCCTGGGGCTGTTGACGGTGACGCCGGCGCTGCTGGCCCTGACCTCGGGCGCCATCCTGCGACTGGGCCGGACGCTGCGCCAGGGCAAGGGCTGGCTGTCCATCGCCATCCTGGCGGCCAGCGTCGCCGCGGTATTCGCCCAGAGCAGCTATCCCCTGCTGTTCCTGATCCCGCCTGCCCTGATTCTGATCGCCTTCGAGCTGGAGCTGGCCGGGGCCGCCCTGGCCCTGCTGCTCACCAGCCTCGTCGCCATCGTCGCCACCCTTACCGGCCATGGACCGGCCAACCTGATCCAGGGCGGCATCACCGAGCGGCTGGCCATCCTGCAGCTCTTCCTGACCACCCTGACGATCTCCGTGCTGCCCGTGGCGGTCGCCCTGATCAAGCAACGGCGGCTGCGCGTGCGGTTGACCGAGACTCTCGAGGCGGCGAAGGCGGCCGAACGGCGGGTAAGCGAACTGCACCGCCGCAGCGCCCTGTCCGAACAGATCGCCGGCGTCGGCCACTGGCGGCTGGACCTGACCACCAAGGTCAGCACCTGGTCTGACATTACCTACGACATCCACGGCCTGCCGCGCGACGCCTCGCCCGAGACCGTCAACGCGGCCGTAGAACTCTACCTACCGACCGACCGCGCCCATATCCGGCGGATCGTCCGCGAGGTAGCCGCCACCGGCGCGGACTTCGACCTGGAGGTGCGGCTCAACCCCGCCGATGGCGGCGAGCAGCGCCTGGTCGTCTTCAAGGGCGGGGCCGAGCACGACGCCGACGGGCGGGTGACGGCGGTGTTCGGCGTCATGTGGGACATCACTGAACAGCGGGCTGCGGCGGCGACCATCGCGGCAAGCGAGGCGCGCTATCGCCTGCTGACCGACAACGCCACCGACGTCATCGCCTGCTACACGCTCGATGGCGTCTTGACCTTCCTGTCGCCCTCGCTGCTGGCGGTGACGGGCTACGAGCCCGCCGAGCTGATCGGCAAGCGCTCCAACCACCTCGTCTTTCCCGCCGACCTCAAGCCGACACTGCGCCGGTTCCGCGACTACATCGCCGCCGGCGCCCGCGGCCCGATGCGCTTCGAATACCGCGCCATCCGCAAGGACGGCGCGGTCATCTGGCTGGAAACCCAGGTCAAGGCCATCTTCGCCGCGGACGGCGAGACCATCGTCGAGTTCCAGGACGTCATCCGCGACATCACCGCCCGCAAGGCCATGGAGCTGGCCCTGGAAGCCAGCGAGCTGCGCTACCGGGTGATCGCCCAGAACGCCTCCGACATCGTCTCGCGCACGCGGATCGACGGCGTGGTGCTGGAGCTGTCCGCCTCCATCGAGCCAATCACCGGCTATCCGAAGGACGAGGTGGTCGGCCACAACTGGATGAGCTTCCTGCATCCCGATGACGTAGCGCCGACCCTGGCCGCCTACCGCGAGGTGATCACCGGAGCGCGGACCGGCGTCGAGCCCATCAGTTACCGCGTGCGGGGCCGGGACGGCCACTGGATCTGGATGGAGGGCAACCCAACGCCCGTGCGCGACGGCGACGGCCGGGTGATCGAGTTCATCGACGTCTCCCGCGACGTCAGCGCCCGAATGCGGCTGCAGGCCGACCTGCAGGCGGCCCGCGACAATGCCGAGGCGGCAGCCAGCGCCAAATCGGACTTCATGGCCAACGTCAGTCACGAGATCCGCACGCCGCTGACGGCCATCCTCGGCTTCACCAGCTTGCTGGCCGACGACGAGAGCCTGAACGAGACGGCCAGGGAACGGGTCGGCCGTGTCGGCACGGCCGGCCAGGCGCTGCTCACACTGGTCAACGATGTGCTCGACTTCTCCAAGCTGGAAGCGGGCCAGTTCGACATCATGCCGGCCCCCGCCGACGCCCGCGAGACGCTGTCGGACGCGCTGCTGATGTTCGGCCCGCAGGCGCAGGCCAAGGGGCTGGCGCTGGTCCTCGACATCGATGCGGCGATGCCGGACACGCTCGCCCTGGATCGCCATCGCGTCCAGCAGGTGCTGCACAACCTCATCGGCAACGCGCTCAAGTTCACCGAGTCCGGAGCCGTCACCCTGGTCGCGGCCTATGACGGCGCGGCGGAGCAGCTTCAGATCGAGGTTCGCGACACCGGGGCCGGCATGACCGCCGCCCAGCAGGACAAGCTGTTCCAGCGCTTCTCCCAGGTCGACGCCTCCTTGACCCGGCGCCACGGCGGCACGGGCCTGGGCCTGGCCATCTGCAAGGGCCTGATCGAGGCCATGGGCGGCGAGATCGGCGTGCGCAGCGCGCCGGGCCAGGGGGCGACCTTCCACTTCGCCATTCCGGCGGCGATCGCCCAGGCCCGGGCGCCAGCCGAGGCGGCGGCGGCGGGGGTTTCCCTGCAGGGCGTGCGTATCCTGGTCGCCGACGACAACCCGACCAACCGCGAACTGGCGCGGGCCGTGCTGACCGCGCTCGACGCCGAGGTGACCGACGCCGTCGACGGCGAAACCGCGCTCGAGATCGCCATGGCCTGGCCGTTCGACATCCTGCTGCTGGACGTGCGGATGCCGGGGCTGTCCGGCGATCAGGTGGCCGAGCTGATCCGCGCCAGGCCGGGCCCCAACGCCGGGGTTCCCATCCTGGCCTTCACGGCCGACAGCCCGGCCGACGTTCTGATCCCGGGCACGGCGTTCGACGGCATCGTTCGCAAGCCGATGGCGCCGCTCGACCTGGTCGCCGAACTTATCCGGCAGCTGGGATCGGCGGACGAGCCCCCGACCGTGGCGGCGGCGTCCTGAGCAGCAGCGCTAGGCCCTCGCCACCCAGCGCTTCACCCGCGTCTCCAGCACCGGCAGCGGCAGCGAGCCGGCCGAGATGACCAGGTCGTGGAAAGCGCGCTGGTCGAACTTCGCGCCCATCGCCTTTCGGGCCTCGTCACGGAGGCTGAGAATCCTGACCATGCCGACCTTGTAGGAGGTGGCCTGGCCGGGGCTGACGAAGTAGCGGCGGATTTCGGATTTGATCTTTGCGGCCGGCTGCGGCGAGTTGGCGGTGTAGAAGGCCGTCGCCTGGGCCTCGCTCCAGCCCTTGGCGTGGATGCCGGTGTCGACCACCAGCCGGATGGCCCGCCAGATCTCGCGGCCCAGGCGGCCGAAGTCGCTGTAGGGGTCCTGGTAGAAGTCCATCTCCTTGGCCAGCCGCTCGACGTAGAGGCCCCAGCCCTCGGCATAGGCGCCATAGCCGTACTGGGTGCGGAAGACCGGCAGGCCGGTCAGTTCCTGGGCGATGGAAATCTGCATGTGATGGCCCGGCCAGCCCTCATGATAGGCGGTGCCCTCGATCTCGTAGAGCGGCGTGGCGCGGGTGTCGGCCAGGTGGACATAGAAGACCCCCGGCCGCGCGCCGTCGACGGAACCGGAGTTGTAGTGGGCGGCGCCGCCCGGTTCCTCGCGGTAGGGCTCCACGCGCTTGACCACCAGCGGCGACCTCGGCAGGCGGCCGAACTGCTCGGGCAGCCGGGCCTTCATGCCAGCCAGGTAGTCGTCGGCCAGCTTCAGGTAGCGGGCCCGGCCGGCGTCGTCATTCGACACGTAGAAGCGGTCGTCCGACTTCAGGAAGGCGAAGAAGTCCTCCAGCTTGCCGGTGAAGCCGATCCTGGCCTTCAGCGTCTCCATCTCGGCGCGGATGCGGGCGACCTCGGCCAGGCCCAGGTCATGGATCTCGTCGGCCGTCATGTCGGTGGTCGTCTGCAGGCGCAGCATGGCGTTGTAGTAGGCGGCGCCGTCCGGCAGGGTGCCGGCCCCTTTTGGGTCGGCCGCCGAGTGGTCGCGGTCTTCTGCCAGCCAGGCGCCGAGGCGGTCATAGGCGGGCTTCATCCTTGCGGTCATGGCCTCGGCGACGGCCTGGGTCAGCCGCGCGGCGCCGGCCTCGTCGATGGTTCCCTTGGCCCTCAGCGCAGCGAACTTGCCCTTGGCGTCGGCGAACAGGGCGCAGTCGGGGCCGGAGTCGAACGGCGCGCCGGTCGTCACCCGCTTCACCTCGACGATCGACTGGTCGTAGGAGAAGCGCGGCATCCGCACGCCCTTGGCGGCGGCCCGTCTGGCCTGGTCAAGCTGGATCTCCAGGGTCGGGCCGATGGCGATGACCCGGGCGACGTAGGCGTCGGCGTCAGCGGCGGTGTCGACCGGATGCATGTTGATCATGAAGTTGGGCAGGCTGGTGTGCGCCCCGCCCCTGGCGAAGGTGTAGCCATGATCGCGCCAGCGCCACGACTCCTCGGCGCGGTCGAGCTCCAGCAGCCACATGTCGTAGGAGGTACGGGCGTCCTCGCCCAGTTTCGCCGGGTCGAACTGGCGCTTCATCGCCGCGACGCTGGCCCGGCGCCAGGCGAGACGCTTTTTCTGGGCCGCCTCCGAGCGGTCGGTAAGCTTGTCGTACTGCGCCTTGCGGCCGAGCTGGGCCAGCCACTCGGGATCCATGGCCAGCTCTTCCTCGAAGGCCTTGTCGAGGAAGGCGGTGAGCCGCGCATCGAGGCCGCCGGTGGCCTGGCGGGCCAGCAAGGGGGTGGGGACGAGGGCGGCCACAGCCGCGCCCATGCCGAAATCGCGCCGCGAAAGCCGCATCCGATGTCCTCTTGGAAGAAACGCCATGACGGCCCGGACCCTAGGATGGTTCGGGGCGGGGTGTCAGCCTGTCATGCGAGAGACGGCGCTCCGGGAGGGCCCCGCACGCCAGATCGTAGGGACGGTGGGACTCGAACCCACACGCCTTGCGGCTGCGGCTTTTAAGGCCGCTGCGTCTACCATTCCGCCACGTCCCCGCGAGGCCCCTGTTTAGAGGCCGGGCGGGGGATGGCAAGCGGCCCCGGTGTTACTGCCGTTGGAGCATCGGCGGCTTGATGGCGCCCTGGCCCCAGAGGGTGGTGTCCATCGTGCGCTGGGCGGCGTCCTCGCGCTCGGCCCAGGCGAAGGCCGTCAGGCAGACCTTGCGCGGGCGGATGGCCCCGAGCACCTGCGTCTTGCGGCAGACGATGCGGTCGGCGTCCAGTCGGCCCGGCGCGCCGATCGGCACACTGGCCCTGTCGCCGGTGGACACCCTCATGGAATTGATGTCGCCGGGGGCGCCCAGCATCGCAGCGACCAACGCGGGAACAAGAAGACTCATCGCGGCCTCCCTTTACCTTTGGATCAGGCAAGGGAGCTTACGCCGAACGGCGATCTTTCGAAACCCTTACTGTCGCTCTTGAAGAGCTGCCCCCCGGGCCGTTGGCTAGTTGCCGTTTTCAGCCGCCGAGGCGCGCAGGGTCGCCTCGTCGGCAGCCGTGCGGTTGCCCGGATCGGTCAGGCGATCGGCGTCGTCCTTCAGGCGCTGGCGCTGGGCGACGGTCATGCAAACCTTCTGCGGGCGGTTGGAGCCGACCACGTGTTCACGCTTGCAGACGATGCGGTTGGGATCGTCGATGGGCTTCTTGGCCGGGTCCTGCGGCGAGGCGGCGCCGCCGACTTGGGCCAGGGCCGGGGACGCAAGGAAGACCGCGGTGGCGGCAATGAGCGCGAGGCGCATAAGGTTACTCTCGAGGATGCTTAAAATGTCGGCGGCCAAGGTGCCGGTCAGTCGCCCGTGCTGTCAAGAAACGTAATGTTGCCGATCCCTTCCGCCGTAAGGGCTGCCTGCAGATCGCGCCGCGCCGCCTCGACCTGCGCAAGGTCGCGGCCTCGGATGACAAGTTGGCTGCCGTAGCCGGCCGGCGAGAAGAAGGGATAGCTGCCCAGGGAGAGGTCCGGCCAGGCCTTGGCGACCGCTTCGAGCGGGGCGGCCATGGCCCCCTCCCCCGTGCCCTCGACCCGCAGGGTCTGGGAAATCACCACCGCCCCGACCCGCAGGCGGGGACCGACATCCTCCAGCATGCCGCGCATGATGGCGGGCACCCCGGCCAGCACGAAGACGTTGCCGATCTGGAATCCGGGCGGACCCTGGACGGGATTCTTCACCAGCGTGCCGCCCTCCGGCACGCGGGCCATGCGACGACGCGCCGCGTTCAGCTCACCACCCCAGCGGGCGGTCATCATCTCGATGATCTCGGGATGTTCGTGGAGGGCGACGCCGAAGGCCTTGGCCACGCAGTCGGCGGTGATGTCGTCGTGAGTCGGGCCGATGCCGCCGGTGGTGATCAGGTAGTCGTAGCGCTGGCGGAGGTGATTCACCGCCGCGACGATCTCCTCCTCGATGTCGCCGACCACCCGCGCCTCGGCCAGGTCGACGCCGTACTGGGCGATGTAGCGGGCGATGGCGTTGAGGTTGGTGTCCTGGGTGCGACCCGACAGGATCTCGTCGCCGATGATCAGCACGGCGGCCGTCACCCGTTCCTGGCTCGCCATCGGCCGCGTCCTTCCCTAGATCGTCCTGGTCTCCTCCGATCTAGAGCGCCCATGGACCTGCCTCAACCCTTAAGCCGCGGCCGGCTGGTCAGCCGCTACAAACGCTTCTTCGCCGACGTCATCCTGGACGATGGCAGGGCGGTGACGGCGCACGTGCCAAACCCCGGCGCGATGCTCGGACTGAGGGAGCCCGGGCTGGGCGTCTGGCTGTCCTGGTCAGGCGATCCCAAGCGCAAGCTGCCCTGGACCTTGCAGCTGGTGGAGAGCGACGGTGGGCTGGTCGGGGTCAACACCATGAACCCCAATAGGCTGGTCGCCGAGGCCCTGGCGAAAGGCTTGATCGCCGAGCTGACCGGCTACGCCAGTGTGCGGCCGGAGGTGAAGTATGGAGAGGCCAGCCGGATCGATTTCCTGCTGACGGACCCGGACCGGCCGGCCTGCTGGCTGGAGGTCAAGAACTGCCACTACCGGCGCGAGGGGCCGCTGGCGGAGTTTCCTGACTGTGTGGCGGCCCGCAGCGCCAAGCACCTGCGGGAGCTGGAGGCGATGGTCGCCAAGGGGGACCGGGCGGTGGTGCTGTTCGTGGTCCAGCGCACCGACTGCGACGCCTTCAGCGCCTGCCACGACCTCGACCCGGTGTTCGCCAAGGCGCTGGACCATGCCGCCGACGCCGGGGTCGAGGTCCTGGTCTATGCCTGCGAGATGGGAACCGACCGCATCGAGATCGCCCGCCGGATCGCCTGGCGGCGCTAATCGGCCTTGGCGAAATGGGCCATCTGGTCGTCGTAGGCCTTGCGGAAGGCGGGACGGGCCGTGGCGCGATCCACATAAGCCTTGCAGGCCGGATAGGTCGCCAGGCCCTCCATCCGGTCGACGATGCGCAGCACGTCGGCCATCAGGATGTCGGCGACCGAGAAGCTCCCGGCCAGCCATTCGCGCGACGCCAGCACGGGCTCCAGCCGCTGCAGCCGCGCGTTGGCGAAGCTTTCGATGAAATCCCAGACCGGAGTGTCCTCCTTGCGCCCCATGAGCAGCAGGAGGGTCCAATGCTGGGTCGCCGCCTCGACCGAGTTGAGCGCCGCGAACAGCCATTCCTTGACCTCGCTGCGCCGTTGAGGGTCGGCGGGCATCAGGATGTCGCTCTTCTCGCCCAGGTGCAGCAGCATGGCGCCGCTCTCGAAGATCGACAGTTCGCCGTCGACCAGCCAGGGCGTCTGGCCGAAGGGCTGGTGCGACAGATGCTCAGGCCCGCGATCCTTGAAGGAGGTGCTCTCGACCCGGTAGGGCAGCCCCGCCTCCTCCAGCGCCCAACGGGCCCGGATATCGCGGACATGGCCGCGAGGCAGTTCGGGCACCCAGTCGTAGGTGACCAGGACGATGTCGCTCATGAGGCGTCTCCCAGGAAGGTCGTCAGTTTGCCCAGCCAGCCGAGCCAGCCGTCTTCGTGGCTCCGGCGCGCCGGCTCGTCGGGCAGCTGTTCATGGATCAGGGTCAGTTCGGTTCCGCCGTCGATCGGCGTCAGCCGGAAGGTGACGAGCGACTCGCGCTCCGGATGGCCCGCCCATTCCCAGGTGAAGACCAGCGTCTCGTTCGGAACCACCTCGCGGTAGACCCCCGTCGGGGTGTGATCGTCGCCGTTCAACAGCCGAAAGGTGACGCTGAACCGGCCGCCGGGCCGCACATCGGCCTCGGCGTTGAGCGTCGGCCCGGCGTCGGGACCCCACCACTGCACCATCTGTTCGGGCCGGGTGATCGCCGCCCAGACCCGCGCGGGCGTGGCCTTGATGCGGCGGACGAGGGTCAGGCTCGGGCGGGTCATTGGCCCTCCTCCGCCTCGACGAAAGCCACCAGGCGGTCGAGACTGGCGGTCCAGAAGCGCTCATACTGATTGAGCCAGGCCATGGCCTCCCGCATCGGTTCGGCGGCCAGGGTCACCGACACGGTCCGGCCGGCCTTGCTGCGGGTGATCAGGCCGGCGTCCGACAGCACGTCCAGGTGCTTCATCATCCCGGGCAGCTTCAGCGACACGGGCCGGGCGAGCTCGCTGACCGACAGGCCGGGCTCGTCCTTCAGCCGCTGCAGGACATAGCGCCGCGTCGGATCGGCCAGCGCCGAGAAGGTGCGGTCAATGGCGGAGGTTTGATAGTTCACCATGTAGCGAAGTGTTCGGGGTTTCGGTCGCGGAGTCAACATGGACCGCTACCGCGAACGTCTGGTTCAGCCCGGCCGCGCGGGCGTTCACAGCCCGGCGTGGCTGTGCTATCGACCGCCTCGGTCGGCAGTTCACCAAGGCGTCGCTGTCCCATCCGGGAAGCTAAACCTGCCACTTCGAACTCCTTCGTCACCCGCTTGTCCCGTGCCGAAGTCGTAAGTCAGCGACCACGACCGATCCCTTCGGATCGCCCTCGGCACGACGAGGATGAGTGATGAGAAACGATCCCCTGCCCTTCGCCGCGCCCGACATATCGGCGCTGGCCAAGACCCTGAGCCGCGAGATCCGCGCGCTTGAGACGCCGCCTGGCCATGTCCAGCTGCTGAACATCCTGGCCCGCGCCGCAGGCCATCGGAACTACCAGGCGCTGAAGGCCCAGCATGACGCCGGCGAGCGATTGGCCGCGCCGGCGCTCAGCCCCGAGCCGGTCGACCATCTGATGGTCGAACGGACGGCCCGCTACTTCGACGCCGCCGGCAAGCTGGCCAGTTGGCCGTCGAAGGTCAGCCAGCAACAGCTGTGCCTGTGGGTGCTGTGGTCGCGCCTGCCGGCCGAGGTCGAGCTGAACGAGCGTCAGGTCAGCGAGCGGCTGAAGGCCGAGCACCTGTTCGGCGACCATGCCCTGCTGCGGCGGGACATGGTCGACATGGGCCTGCTCGGCCGCACGCGCGATGGGCAGGTCTATCGCCGCGCCGAGCGTCCGCCACCGGCCGAGGCGTTGGCGCTGATCCGGCGGACCAGCGCCCTAAAGCCCTAGCGGGTCGGGATCGGCAGGCACTCCATCACCTCGACGCCTTCGCCGGGGAAGATGGAGAAGTGCGGGTGGCCTTCGAACAACTTGGCCGCGGCCTCATGGTCAGCAGCCTGGACGACGATGAAGCCGGCGATCAGGTTGCGGATGTCCTGGATGCCGGCCTTTGACACCTTCTTGGTCTTGCCGACCGGGCCGCCCTGGACGACCACGTCGGCGGCGTGGTCTTGCATCCACTTGCCCCAGGCGTCCATGCCACGGCCGATCTCGGCCGGATCCATGTCGCCCGGTCCCATCTGGTTGTCGGGGGAGCCGGTGTAGACGGCGAGGAAGGTTTTCATGGTCTCTCTCCTGTGGCTCAGGCCGGCTCATGCTGGCGGAAGACGGCCATCTGGGCGTCCATCGCCCGCTTGAAGGCCGGTCGGGCGGTGCATCGCGCCAGGTAGGCGTCGAGGTTCGGGAACTTGGACAGCAGCTCGGTGCGGTCGACCTCGCGCAGGACGGTGGCCATCATCAGGTCGCCGGCCGTGAAGCGGCCCTCCAGGTAGTCCTTGTCGCCGAGCCAGACGCTGAGCTGCTGCAGCCGGCTCTTGAGCATCTCGACCACCTGCGGCCGGCGCTCCTTGGTCCAGGCTTCGCCGGCGTGGAAGATGTCGATGGCGCCCAGCTGTCCGGTGTGAATCTCGATGGAATTCAGCGCCGCCAGCACCCAGGTGATGACCCGCGCCCGGCCCGCGTCGTCTCGGGGGGCCAACGCCTCGTACTTCTCGGCCAGGTAGATGACGATAGCGCCGGACTCGAACATCTCGACCTCGCCGTCGCGGTAGGCCGGCACCTGGGAGAAGGGCTGCCAGTGGCTGTAGCTGGCGGCCTTGTCCTGCACGTCGATGAGGCTGGCTTCATAGGGCACGCCGGCCTCCTCCAGGGCCCAGCGCACGCGAAGGTCCCGCACGAAGCCCTGGGCGAAATCGGGCACCCATTTGAAGGCGCTTACCTGGACGGTCATTGGGCCTACTCCTCTTGCTCACAAACGGGCGGGGCCGGCGCCGCCAGGGCGTTCAGCCCCCGGCGCAGCTGAGCGGGTTGGTCGGCCTCGAGCTCGGCTTCGAGGCAGGCGTGCAGGGCGGTCCACAGCGGCAGGGCGGCGACGAGGCGCGCGTGGCCGGCGGGGGTCAGGGCGATGCGGCGGGCGCGCTGGTCTGCCGGGTCGGCCTGGGTGCGGGTCAGGCCTTCGCGCTCCAGGACCTTGAGCGCTGCGGTGAGGGTGGTGCGGTCGGCGCCGAGCAGGCGGGCCACCTCCCCCATCGTCGCCGGGGCCGGCCGGTTCAGGGCGTTGAGCAACGAAAACTGGCTGTTGGTCAGGCCGACCGGCCGCAACGCCTCATCGAACCGCCGGGCCAGGGCCCGCGCCGCACGCTGGGCATGCAGGCACAGGCAGCTGTCGCGGATGTGGTGGGTGTCGGCGAAGGAGATGGCGGCGGCGGTCACGGCCGCTATTTACGTTGATATCAACCTGTCGGTCAAGCCGATGACGCCCTTCTGAACTTTTCGTGCGCGGCCCACTCTTGCTTCAATTTGAAGTTATTGAGGAAATGCGTTGAAACATGACGGCCTGTGCAGCCTGGCGAGTCGCCAGGTCCCAGGTCGCTGATCCGGGTTTCCGGGAGGGGTCCGAGTTGATCGAACTGATGTCGTCGGCCTTGGCCATTTCGCTGCTGCTGAATCTCGCCGGCGGCCAGGAGCCGCCGGTTCCGGCCGTGGCGCCGCCGGCAGCCACCGCGCCGATGCCGGTTCCCTATGTCTCGACCGCCTCCCCGGCCCAGACGCTGTCGTCGGCGTTGGAAGCGGTACGGCGGAGGGACATGAACAGCGCCCGCTCGCTGCAGTCGATGCTGAGCGATTCGGTGGCCCGGCGGATCATCGACTGGGCCATCATCGACATCTACGGCAAGGACCTGGGAGAGGCGGAACTGTCGCGCGCCGTGACCGACTTCGCCGGCTGGCCTCGGCCGGAGGGCCGGCTGGCCGCCTTGCAGGCCGCGCAGACCGCCGCACTGCCCCCGGGGCCTGTGCCCTACAGCGCCGTGGCCGGCGGCGCCGCCGGTGGCGGTGGCGGCTTCACCGGCCTGCGGCTGCGGATGAACGACGCGCTGCGGACGGGCAACACGGCCGCCGCCTATCGGGCGATCAGCAGCCACAGCCTGCGGCCCGGCAGCGTCGACTATGCCGAGGCGGAGTCCTACGCGGGCTGGCTGGCGCTGAACAAGCTGCGCGACGCCAGGCTGGCCGACATGCATTTCGAGCGGCTGGAGCGGGCGGTGAAGAGCCCGGTCAGCAAGGCGCGCGCCGCCTACTGGCGCGGCAGGGCCGCCGAGGCGATGGGCGACAGCGCCCGGGCGCGGGCCTTCTATGAGCAGGGCGCCCAGCACACCACCACCTTCTATGGCCAGCTGTCCGCCGAGAAGGCCGGCCGCAAGACCCTGGTCCTGACCCCCGACCCGCAGCCGACGGCGGCGGACGTGGCCGATTTCGAGACCGGCGAACTGACCCGCGCCCTGCGGCTGCTGGCGGCGGCCGGCGAGCGCAACCTGGTGCGCGTGTTCGGCCTCTACATGGGCGAGACGGTCGAGACGCCGGTGGAACTGGCCGTGCTGGTCGACACCCTGCGGGGTCTCGGCGAGCAGGAGGTGTCGCTGATCGCCTATCGCCGGGGGGCCCAGCGGGGCCTGATCCTGCATGAGCGGGGCTACCCCCTGTTGACCCCGCCCGCCGTCAGCGGCGGCGCCGAAGACGCCTTCGTGCTGGCCATCGTACGCCAGGAAAGCCAGTTCGATCCCCGCGTCCGCAGCCACGCCGACGCCCGCGGCATGATGCAGCTGCTGCCCAGCACCGCCCGCTCCACCGCCAACCTCAGCGGCATCTCCTGGGACCCCAGCCGCCTGTGGGAACCGGACTACAACATGCGCCTGGGCTCGCGGTACCTGGGCCAGCTGACCAACAATCTGGGCGGCAGCTATGTGATGGCGGCGGCCGGCTACAACGCCGGGCCCGGCCGGCCGGTGCAGTGGGTGCAGTTCTGCGGCGACCCGCGCGATCCGAACGGCGACCCGCTGGACTTCCTCGAATGCATCCCGTTCGCCGAGACCCGCAACTACGTGATGAACGTGCTGTCCAACGTCGAGGTCTACCGCGCCCGGCTGAACCACGGCCAGGCGGCGCTGACCCTCTCCAGCGACATCCGGCGCGGGGTGATGCCTTCGCCCCTGCTGCCGGACGGGCCGCAGCCCTACATCTCCGGCGGCCCTCAGCCCTATGTGGCCGATCCCACCGCCAGTCGTTGAACTTCCGTGCTAGGATTGCGACATAGGGCGGAGCGCCCGCCCTTCCTGTCGCCCACGCGGCGGCCCTGGACCTGACTGCAATGACCTATTCCGCCGACGAAGACATCGAATTCGAGACCCGCACGGGCGAGATCAAGATCCACGGAGCCGACGGCTTCGCGGGCATGCGCAAGGCTGGCCTGCTGGCCGCCGAATGCCTGGACATGCTGATCCCGCATGTGAAGCCGGGCGTGCTGACCTCGCACCTGGACGACCTGGCCCGCGAATTCATTCTCGAGCGCGGCGCCCTGCCCGCCTGCCTGTTCTACAAGGGCTATGGCCACACCGTCTGCATCTCGCGCAACCATGTGGTCTGCCACGGCATCCCGGGTGACTGGGCGCTGCGCGACGGCGACATCGTCAACATCGACGTCACCGTCATCGTCGACGGCTGGCATGGCGACACCAGCCGCATGTACGGCGTCGGCAATGTGCCGGCCCGGGCCCGGCGGCTGGTCGACATCACCTACCAGGGGCTGGAACTGGGCCTTGCGGCCATCAAGCCCGGCGCGACGCTCGGCGACGTCGGCCACGCCATCCAGAAGCATGTCGAGGCCCAGCGCTGCTCGGTGGTGCGGGACTTCTGCGGCCATGGCCTGGGCCGGGTGTTCCACGACTCGCCCAACGTCCTGCACTTCGGCCGGCCGGGCACGGGACCGGTGCTGAAGCCCGGCATGTTCTTCACCGTCGAGCCGATGGTGAATCTCGGCAAGCCGCAGGTGAAGGTGCTGAGCGATGGCTGGACGGCGGTAACCCGCGACAAGTCCCTGTCGGCCCAGTGCGAGCACAGCTGCGGTGTCAAGGACGACGGCACGATCGAAATCTTCACCGCCTCGCCGACCGGACAGTTCAAGCCGCCGATCCTGGGCGACTGATCCAACCACACCCAAGGGTTGCCAAGACGGAACAATTGCGGAACATTGTTTCGCATGCGCCAGTCCTTCGACGACATCGCGACCGCGCCGTTGCTGTGGGCCGAGCCGGCCAGACCGCCGGAGCCCAGCCCTAACGCCGGCCACCGCGAACGCCTGCGCGAGCGGGCCCGCCTGGGCGGCCTGACCGCCCTGCCCGACTACGAGCTGCTGGAGCTGTTTCTGTTCCGCTCGATTCCCCAGGGCGACGTCAAGCCGCGCGCCAAGGCGCTGCTGACCCGGTTCGGCAGTCTGGCGGCGGTGCTGGCCGCCTCGGTCGAGGATCTCTGCACGGTCAAGGGCATCGGCGCGGCCGTCGCCCTCGACCTCGCCGCCCTGCATGAGGTTACCCTGCGCGTGCATCGCGAGCCGATGGCCAGGCGGACGGTGATCTCGTCCTGGACGGCGTTGCTGGCCTACGTGAAGCTGGCCCTGGCCCATGAGCCGCGCGAGCAGTTCCGGGTGCTGTTCCTCGACAAGAAGAACCAGCTGATCGCCGACGAGGTGCAGAACCACGGCACCGTCGACCATGCGCCAGTCTACCCCCGCGAGGTCATGCGCCGGGCCCTGGAGCTGTCGGCCAGCAACGTCATCCTGGTCCACAACCACCCGAGCGGCGATCCGACGCCAAGCCACGCCGACATCGACATGACCCGCCAGATTGTCGAGGCGGGGCGGACCTTGCGGGTCGGCGTGCACGATCATCTGGTGGTCGGCCGGGAAGGTGTGGCGAGCTTCCGGTCGCTCGGACTGATGTGAGCCGCTTCACGCCGCCACAGCGGCCATCCCCAGCCAGGTCTCCAGCCGCGTCCTGCCCAGGCGCGCCCCCGGCCCCGGCGTCAGGGCGTGATCGTCGAGCAACGCCCCAAAGAAGGGTGTGCCGGGATCGCCGACCACCCGCCGACCGTCCCCGTGAGCCCGCAGATACAGCTCGGCGAATCGGTCCAGGCCGATGGCTTCGGGCCCGGCCATCTCGATCATCCGGTTGGCCGGCGGGCCCAGGGCGATCTCGACCAGGACGTCGGCCACCTCCTCCGTCGCGACCGGCTGGACCAGGGCCGAGGACAGATGCACCTCGCCGCCGACCGCCCCGGCCTGGATGACGCCGGCGATGAAGGGAAAGAACTGGGTCGAGCGCAGGATGCTGTAGGGCGCGGGCGACGCTTCGATCACCGCTTCCTGCGCCAGCTTGCCCCTGAAATAGCCGCTCGCCTGCAGCCGCTCGGTCCCGACGATGCCCAGGGTGACGTGATGGCCGACCCCGGCTGCCCGCTCTGCGGCCAGGATGTTGCGGCCGGCGGTCTGGAAGAAGTTCAGCGCCGCCTCGTCCTCAAAGGAGGGCGAATTGGACGTATCGATCACGGCCTGGGCCCCGGCCATCGCCGCCGCCAGCCCCTTCCCCGTGAACGTGTCGACCCCGGTGCTGGGCGCTGCGGCCACGGCCTTGTGGCCAAGGCTCCGCAGCCGTTCGACGACCTTGGAGCCGATCAGCCCGGTTCCGCCGATGACAACGACCTTCATACGTCTCTCCATGGGTCCCACCGGCGGCTTCGCGGATCGAAGGGCAAGGCGGGCATTCGATGTAAGGACGAGACGGCGCCGGCCGTTGTGACACCCGAGGCAGCGAAAGGGCCGCCGCGATCGCTCGCGACGGCCCCCTGCCGATCCTCAGGAACGCGAGGATCAGAACTTGAAGTTGACCTCGGCGCCGAAGGTGCGCGGCTCGTTGAAGTTGGCATAGTCGCCGATGGCGTTGGTGCCCGAGCGGTTCTCGGCCGAGCGCCGGTACATGTGCTCTTCGTCGAGCAGGTTGCGCGACCACAGCGACAGGGTGACCTGCTTGCCTTCCTCGACCTGCCAGTCGGCCAGCGCGATGCGGCCGTTGACGATGAAGGAGTCGTCGGTCTTCTGCTCGAACTGCTCGAAGCTCTGGGTGCCCTCGGCGTAGGCGAAGTCGATGTGGAACTTGATGTCGGCGAACGACAGCGGGTGGATGTAGTCCACCGCCAGGCTCGCCGCGTGCGGCGGGGTGTAGATGATGTAGACCGGCTGAACCGTGCCGCAGGCCGGGCAGGCCGGCGAGGCCGGGAAGGGGTTCTGGGCGTCCGGCACGCTGGTGTCGGTGTAGGCGTAGCCCAGGGTCAGACGCAGGTTGTCGGTGACGTCGATGGTGCTTTCGATCTCGAGGCCGCGGATTTCCGTGGTCCCCGGAGCGTTAACGGTCTCGACGGTGTTGCGGTTGTTGCCCGACACCGGGTCCGGGGCCACCAGGGTGAACTCGATCTGGCTGTTGGTCCGGTCCATGCTGAAGGCGGCGACGTTGAGGGTCACCCGGTCGAGGAACCGGGCCTTCATGCCCAGCTCGTAGCTCTTGACCTCTTCCGATTCGAAGGGCGCGAAGGTCAGCGAGCGGGAGTTGGCGCCGCCGGCGCGGTAGCCGGTCGAGTAGGTGGCGTAGAAGTTGATGTCGTCGGTGACGTCATAGGCGACGGTCACGGTCGGATCGAAGCGCTCTTCCTTCAGCTCGAAGGTGAAGTTCCGCGCCTGGTTGCTGACCTTGTAGAGCTTGCCGTCCTTCTCATCCTGGGTGAAGCGGCCGCCCAGGGTGATCTTCAGGTTCTCATCGAGGATCGGCGGGGTCCAGACAGTGTGGACGTACAGGCCCTTGCTCTCGGCGTGGGCGAAGCTGCCGCGGTCGATGGAGCGGAAGCCGCGGGTGATGCCGGCCGTCTTCGGATCCCGCACGACGTAGTCGCCGTTCGAGCCGACATAGGCCAGCGAGCTCGGCGTCGCCGCCTCTTCCCAGGCCTTTTCGTTGAAGTAGTAGAGGCCGACCACATAGTCGAAGGTCTCGCCGATGTTGCCGACCAGCTGGAACTCCTGGCTGCGCTGCAGCTGTTCCATGTCCGACAGGCTGTAGCGCGCGAAATTGCGGCTCGAGCTACCGACCGGGGCGTTCGGCTGGAACACCGGGGCGCGGGCGGGACCGCCGGCGTTGTCGTATTGCTGGACCGCGACCTCGCGGTAGGCGGTGATCGAGCGCAGCAGCAGGTTCTCGGTGATGTCCCAGGTCATGTTGAGCGAGTGACCGGAGATCTCGTCGATGCTCGGCTGCTGCGGCACGCCGAGGTCGGCGCGGTCCTGGCGCTCGGTATGGACCGAAACGCCGGGAGCCAGCGGCGAGATGGTCCCGGCCGGACGCGGGAACAGCGTCGAGACCGGCAGGTTCAGCGGGTTGTAGCTCACCAGTTGGCTGAGGAACGGCGTGGTTTCGCTGTGGCCGGTGTCGTAGCTGTAGGTCGCCTCGAAGACGTCGATCGGGCTCCAGAGCACGGTGGCCTTGAAGCCGTGGCGGTCCAGGTAGTTCCAGCCGGTCTGGCCCGACATCGGGTTTTCGGTGGTGGCGTCGTGGTACTGCAGGGCGGCGTCGAGCTTGACGCTGAAGCCGGCGACTTCCGGGAAGTCCAGGTGGCCCTCGACGTTATAGCCGTTGTAGTTGCTGAGGCCGGCCGTGCCGCGGAAGCCGAACTCGCCCTTCGGCTTGCGGGTGACCATGCTGACCGCGCCGCCCTCGGTGTTGCGGCCGAACAGGGTGCCCTGCGGGCCACGCAGCACTTCGACGCGCTCGAGGTCGAGCATCGAGGCGTTCAGGCCCTGCTGTTTGCCCAGGTAGACGCCGTCGAGGTAGATGCCGACGCCCTGTTCACGGGCCGGCTGGTTGGCGTCGCCGGGGACGATGCCGCGGATGCCGACGGTCAGGGCGCTCTGGCGGGACTCGAAGGTCGAAACGCGCAGGCTCGGGAGCTGGCCGGCGATGTCGAGGAACGAGGTGACGTGGGCGGCTTCCAGCTGCTGCACGCCGACGACCGAGACGGCGATCGGGGTGTCCTGCAGATTGGTTTCGCGCTTGGTGGCGGTGATGATCACCGACTCCACTTCGCCCTCGGCGTTGGCGTCCGCATCGGCGTGAGCGGTCGCGGCCTGGTCCTGAGCGAAGGACGGCGCGCCCAGCACCATCGCGATCGAGAATGCAGCGCCAGCAAGCAGCTGCGTACGGAATTTCGTCATGGCTATCCCCATCTCCCCGGTTTTCGGCGGATGGCAGCCGGTACGTCTGCTTGATGACAGTTTGGCCTGTGACTCGATGACAGTTTTGTCGCAAAGCCCCGATGTCGCCGCGACGTTGCCCCCATGCAGCAACGAGGGCGCAACGCCTGGATGAACGGCCTGTTTTACCCGTCTCGCCAAGCCGGCCGGGCCGTGTGCATGATCGGGAACGACCGCCTGGAGACCGCGAATGATCCTCGCCCTGATCGCCGCCGCCCTGCTGTCCGGCCAGGACGCCGCCGCCGACGCCCCCCTGCCGACGTGCGACGTCAACCTGCAGGTCTGCCCGGTCATCGACCCGAAGACCGGCAAGCCCAAGGTCTGGCCGGTCGACATCCAGGGGTTCCAGGACGACGTCGAGACCTGCGTCCACTTCGCTGGCGAGGAGGCCTACGACGCCGACCGCCGCCGCCAGATCGAGGCGGCGATCCGGCGCCATTGCGACGGCTCGGCCAGGGCCCTGCCCCGCTTGCGCAAGCGCTATGAGAAGGCCCCGGAAGCCCTGGCCCGCATCGAGGCGATCCAGGCCTTCCGCGAGGCCAGCCTCTGAAGAGTTGGCCTCGAACGGGGCCTACTTGGCCGGATTGATCAGGTACTTCTCGCCCGTCGCCCGGCGGCTGTAGGCCTTCAGGGTGTCGGGGTTCAGCGCCTCGGCCAGGGAGATCTCCGCCGTGTAGTGGCTGGCGAAGGTGGTCTTCAGCTCGGCGGCGACGCGGGCGCGCAGGCGGCCCATGACCTCGGGACCGGCCTTCTGCAGGAAGTAGGTCAGCAGATAGCCGCCCAGGCCCCAGGCGAGGCCGACGCTGCGGGGCACCTCGGTCGGGCGCAGGTCCAGGGCGCCATAGACGTAGACCTGCTTGTGGGTGCTGCTGCCATAGCGGCTGTAGGCGCCGGCGGTGCGGTTCAGCGCCACTTCCATCGCCGCCAGGATGTCGCCGGCCAGCGGGCCGCCGCCGATGGCGTCGAAGCCGATCGTGGCGCCGGTCTCGGCCAGGGCGTCGACCAGGTCGGCCTTGAAGCTCGGCGTCGTGCTGTCGAGCACGTACTGGGCGCCCATGTCCTTGAGCAGCTTCACCTGCTCGGCGTTCCGCACGATGTTGACCAGTGGGACGCCGTCGGCCTGGCAGATGCGGACCAGCATCTGGCCGAGGTTGGAGGCGGCGGCGGTGTGCACGATGGCCTTGTGGCCTTCGGCCCGCATGGTCTCGGGGAAGGACAGAGCGGTCAGGGGATTCACGAAGCAGGAGGCGCCGTCGGCCGCCGTGGCGTCGTCGGGCAGCGGCAGGCAGGCGGCGGCCGGCGCGATCTTGTGCGTGGCGTACATCGAACCGCCGAGCGCGGCGACCTTCTTGCCGAGCAGGGCTTCCGCCCCCTCGCCGGCCGCGATGACCGTGCCGGCCCCCTCGTTGCCGACGGCCATCGACTCGTCGAGGCGGGCGGTGACCATCGGCATGCGCTCAGGCGGAATGTTGGCGGTCAGGGTCGGCCGCTCGGCCGTTCCACCGGCCACCAGGGTGGCCAGATCGGCCGGGCCGGTCAGCAGGCCGAGGTCGGAAGGGTTGAGGGGCGAGCCTTCGACCCGAATGACGACCTGACCGGCCGCCGGCGCGGGGACCTGAACCTCTTCCAGCGACAGTTCGAGCTTGCCGCCCGAGGTGATCTTCGAGCGCAGTTCCAGACCGGTGGTCATTCTCGTCTCTCCCGTTTTGTTCTTGTGATCAGGCGCCGGCCAGCCAGGCCAGGTATTCGGGCGTCTGCAGCAGCGCTTCGGAATAGGCCTGGGCCCGGCCGTCGTCGCCGCAGATTTTCAGGTCGACGCCATAGCTTTCGAAACGGCTGGCGACCGGGGTGAAGAAGGCGTCGGCGATGGACCAGCCGCCGAGCAGGAACGGCCCGCCCGAACGGTCCAGCAGGCCCAGCCACAGCTGGACGATGCGGCGCACGTCCTTCTCGACGTCAGCCGACATCGGTTGAACGGTGCGCAGGCCAAGGTCCATCGGGCATTCGCGGCGCAGGGCCCCAAAGCCGCTGTGCATCTCGGCCGCGGCGCTGCGGGCCAGGGCGCGGTCGATCGGATCGGCGGGCCACAGGGAGGGGAATCGCTCGGCCAGGTATTCGCAGATGGCCAGGGAATCGACGATGACCACACCGGCGTCCTTGAGGGCCGGCACCAGGCCGGACGGCGAATGCCGGCGAATCTCGGCGGTGGAGGTCTCGACCTCGCGCAGCTGGATCAGGGTCTCGGTGAACGGCGCGCCGGTATGCTTCAGCGCCAGCCACGGCCGCATCGACCAGGTCGACCACTGCTTGGTTCCGATCACCAGTTCCATCGTTGTCCTCTCACGTTTGGAAAGACGGGTATTGGCGCCGTCCCCTATCCGGGCTCTAGTGCGCTCAACAGTTTAGAACAAGCGTTTGAGGAAACCCAGGATGACCGACGTCCCCGCGGCAGGCGACGCCACGTCGCTGGAGCGTCCCGTGGCCCAGGCCGCGGCCGAAGCCGCCTCGGTGGTGATTCCGCCCGTCTCGGCCGGCTATCGCCGCTACGCCCTGATCCTGCTGCTGGTCATCTACACCCTCAATTTCCTCGACCGTCAGGTGCTCAACATCCTGATGGAGGACATCAAGCTCGAGTTCAAACTGCGCGACTGGCAGTTGGGCCTGCTGGGCGGCCTGGCCTTCGCCTTTCTCTACACCACCATGGGCATTCCGATCGCCCGCCTCGCCGAGCGCAAGAACCGGGCCTACATCATCGCCGGATCGGTCGCCGCCTGGAGCGGCTTCACCGCCCTCTGCGGCCTGGCCGGCAACTTCTGGCAGCTCTTGTTGGCCCGCGTCGGCGTCGGTCTGGGCGAGGCCGGCTGTTCGCCGCCGGCCCATTCCCTGATCACCGACTATGTGCCCAAGCACCTGCGGGCCAGCTCCATCGCCTTCTACTCGATCGGCACGCCGCTGGGCACGGTCATCGGCCTGATCCTGGGCGGCTTCATCGCCGACCACTTCGGCTGGCGCCAGGCCTTCCTGCTGGCCGGCGCCCCGGGCCTGATCGTCGCCATCGTCACCTTCTTCACCCTGGTCGAGCCGCGCAAGAAGCTGGCCGCCGAGATCAAGGCCCGGGCGGCGACCGTCGGCCCATCGTTCATGGACGCCCTGAAGGTCCTGAAGACCAAGAAGACCTTCTGGCTGATCGCCTTCGCCGCCTCCATCAAGGCCTTCGTCGGCTACGGCCACGCCCCCTTCACCGTCTCCTTCTTCCTGCGCGAGCACGGCGAGCAGATCACCCGCCTGGCCGCTGAATACGGCATGGGCGAGCGCACCCTGGTGGGGCTGTCGCTGGGCCTGATGGGCGGCATCACCGGCATCTTCGGGGCCTGGTTCGGCGGCTGGCTGGCCGACCGCTTCGGCGCCAAGGACATCCGGGCCTATGTGATGATCCCCGCCGTCGCCTCGGTGATCTCGATTCCCATCTACATTCTGGGCGTTTCGGTCGACAGCGCTGTCACCGCCGTCATCATCCTGGCCGTGCCGACCCTGCTGGGGACCCTGTGGTACGGGCCGGTCTACGCCTCCGCCCAGAGCCTGGTGCCGCCGCACCATCGGGCCACCGCCGCCGCCGTCATCCTGTTCGTCATCAACCTGGTCGGCCTGGGCCTCGGCCCGCTGGCGGTCGGGGCGATCAGCGACATCGTCGGCGAGGGCTTCGGCCTGGGCCCGGCCCAGGGCATCCGCTGGGCGTTGATCATCTCGACCCTGTTCGGCCTGGTGGCCGCCACCCTGTTCTGGATCGCCCGCAAGACGATCCGGGAAGAATTCGTCAGCTGAGACGCACGGCCGCTTCCCCGACCGCTCGCCTCCTTGAAAATCCCAGACCTGGGGGAAGGAAGACTTGATGACTGAAGCCGTAGAGGGCCCAGCGCCCGCCGCTCCGACCGAGATGTACCAGGGTCAGGGCACGCCCCCTTACCGCGCCTATGTGTTGATGGCGCTGCTGACCGTCTACACCTTCAACTTCATCGACCGGGTGGTGGTGGCCATCCTGCAGGAGGACATCAAGACCGAGTTCGGCCTCAGCGACCTTCAGCTGGGCCTGCTCGGCGGGCCGGCCTTCGCCGTCCTCTACACCTTTCTCGGCATCCCGATCGCGCGGCTGGCCGAGAAGCACAATCGGATGACCATCCTGGCCCTCTGCCTGGCCGTCTGGAGCGGCATGACGGCCCTCTGCGGCGTGGCCACCTCCTATGCCACCCTGTTCGCCGCCCGCATCGGCGTCAGCGTCGGCGAGGCTGGCTGCACCCCGCCGGCCCAATCAGTGATCAGCGACTACTTCCCGGCCGATCGCCGGGCCACCGCCATCTCCATCTACGCCCTGGGCGTGCCGGTCGGCTCGATGCTGGCGGCCATCGGCGGCGGGCTGATGCTGGAATACTTCGGCTGGCGCGAAGCCTTCCTGGTGCTGGGCCTGCCCGGCCTGCTGCTGGCCATCGTCATCAAGCTGACCATCAAGGAGCCGGAACGCGGCGGTGTCGGCGCCGCCAAGGTCGAGACCCCCGGGTTCGTCGCGGCCTTCAAGATCCTGGCCACCAAGCCGACCTTCTGGCACGTGGCCCTGGGCTCGGCCGTCGCCTCCTTCGTCGGCTACGGCGTCGGCCAGTACCTCAACTCATACCTGATCCGGACCCACGAACTCAGCCGCCTGGAAGCCTCGCAGCTGTCGGGCGTGGTGCTCGGCATCGCCGCTGCGTTCGGCACCTTCTTCGCCGGCTGGCTGGCCGATCGGATGATCAAGCGCCATCCCAACGCCCTGGCCTGGCTGCCGGCCCTGGGCTTCCTGATCGCCACCCCCTTCTACCTGGTCGGCTACAGCGTGCCGAACCTGTGGATCGGCGTGCCCTTCCTCGTCATTGGCGCGATCACCCACTACTTCTACCTGGGCTGCATGTACGCCTCGGTGCAGGGCATCGTCGCCCCGCGCATGCGGGCCACCTCCACCGCCGTCCTGCTGTTCATCGTCAACCTGCTGGGCTACGGCCTCGGCCCGCCGGCGATCGGTGCGCTCAGCGACTTCCTGGCCGGGACCAATCTGCAGGCGGCCGGCCTGACCCTGGCCGACTGCGGCAAGACCATGCTGGCAGCGAACAAGGGCGCCTGCGCCGTCGGGTCGGAGTTCGGTCTGCGCTGGTCGATCTTCATCGGCCTGTTCGGCTACCTCTGGGCGGCGGTCCACTTCCTGCTGGCCTGGAAAACCCTGCGGCGCGACTGGGTCGGTTGACACGGGCGATCATGGGAGCCATCAGGCGCCCATGATCCCTCGCTATTCCCGTCCCGAGGCGGCGGCCATCTGGTCGCCGCAGACCCGCTATCGCATCTGGTTCGAGATCGAGGCGCACGCCGCCGACGCCATGGCGCAGCTTGGGGTGATCCCCAAGGAAGCCGCCAAGGCGATCTGGGACGGCGGCCGCGACAAGATCTGGGACGCCGACCGCATCGACGAGATCGAACGCACCACCAAGCACGACGTCATCGCCTTCCTGACCCATGTGGCCGAGGTGGTGGGCCCCGAAGCCCGCTTCCTGCACCAGGGGATGACCAGCAGCGACGTGCTGGACACCTGCCTGTCGGTGCAGATGGCGCAGGCCACCGACCTCTTGCTGGAAGACGTCGACCTGGTGCTGGCCGCCCTCAAGCGACGGGCGCTGGAGCACAAGCTCACCCCCTGCACCGGCCGCAGCCACGGCATCCACGCCGAGCCGACGACCTTCGGCCTCAAGCTCGCCGGCCACTACGCCGAGTTCGTGCGCGCGAAAGAGCGGCTGGCCATGGCCCGCTTCGAGATCGCCACCTGCGCCATCTCCGGCGCGGTCGGCACCTTCGCCAACGTCGATCCGCGCGTCGAGGAACACGTGGCCGAAAAGATGGGCCTGATCGTCGAGCCGGTCTCGACCCAGGTCATCCCCCGCGACCGCCACGCCGCCTGGTTCGCCGCCCTGGCCGTGGTCGCCAGCAGCATCGAACGCCTGGCCGTCGAGATCCGCCACCTGCAGCGCACCGAGGTGCTGGAGGCCGAAGAGCCCTTTGATCCCGGCCAGAAGGGCAGCTCGGCCATGCCCCACAAGCGCAACCCGATCCTGACCGAGAACCTCACGGGCCTGGCCCGGCTGGTCCGTTCGGCCGTGGTGCCGGCGCTGGAGAATGTCGCCCTCTGGCACGAGCGCGACATCAGCCATTCCTCGGTCGAGCGCGGCATCGCCCCGGACGCCTCCATCCACCTCGACTTCGCCCTGCGCCGCCTGGCCAGCGTCGTCGAGCGGCTGGTGATCTACCCGGAGAACATGCTGAAGAACCTCGACCGCCTCGGCGGCCTGGTCCACAGCCAGCGGGTCATGCTGGCCCTGACCCAGAAGGACGTCTCCCGCGAGGAGGCCTATGCGGCGGTGCAGTCGAACGCCATGAAGGTCTGGCGCGGCGAAGGGAAGTTCATCGACTTCCTGAAGGCTGACCCCTTCGTCTCGGCCAACATGACCGGCGCCGAGCTCGAGGCCCTGTTCGACAACGGCTACCACTTCAAGCACGTCGACACGATCTTCACCCGCGTGTTCGGGGTGCAGGGCTGAGCCGGAAGGCGAGCTTTGCCCCTGTCTTCGCGCCGGGCGCGCGCCTGCTGATTCTCGGCAGCCTGCCCGGCGACGCCTCCCTGGCCCAGAGCCGCTACTACGGCCATCCGCAGAACGCCTTCTGGCGCCTGGTCGGCCGGGTCATCGACACCGACCTGGCCGCCCTGGACTATGAGGCCCGCCTGGCAGCGCTGAAGACCGCCCGCATCGCCCTCTGGGACGTCATCGCCGAAGCCCACCGCCCCGGCAGCCTCGACGGCGCCATTCGCGAGGAGCGGGCCAATGATCTGGCCGGTCTGATCGAATCGCTGCCCCGCCTCCAGGCCATCGCCTTCAACGGCGGCACGGCGGCGAAGCTGGGGATGAAGGCCCTGGCCGGCGTCCGCCCCGATATCGAACGGATCGCCCTGCCTTCATCCAGCCCGGCCTACGCCGCCATGACCTTCGAACGCAAAGCGGCGGCCTGGCTTGCGCTCAGACGGCCGCTGGGATTCACCACAGGCGGTTGACTCCAGTCTGGTCGAAAATCTGCTCGTTCGAGACGAGCCACATCTCTTCCATCAGCGACTGGGCAATGAGCAGCCGATCAAACGGGTCCTTGTGCTCGAACGACAGCGACCCGGCCAAAGCCGCATGTCCAACCGTGATCGGCGCGAGGAGGAAGCCCTTCTCCACGACGCGCGCCTCAAAAGCGGACGCAAGCGCCTCAACGTCCTGCAGCTTGCCGATGCGGTGTTTGGTGGTGACTTCGAGCGCCGAGACCGCACTGACGAAGATTTCGTTCGCCGGGTCTTCCATCTGCTGACGCGCCGCCCTGGACAGCTTGTCCGATCCGACGAGAAACCAGAGCAGCGCGTGGGTATCGAGCAGCAGTCTCAATCGCCTTCGCCGTTCCAGAGCGCGAGTTCGTCATCCGGCAGCGGTTCGAAGAAGCGCTCGTCAATGCTGATCTGGCCCTTCATTGAGCCAAACACGCGCTTGGGGCGCGGCGGGTCAGCCACCATAAGCTTGGCCACCGGCGTCTTGCCACGCGCGATGACCACCTCGCCGCCCGCCTCGACTTCGGCGATCAGCTTGGAGAGATTGGTCTTGGCCTGATGGATCGTGACGACGGTCATCGCGAGCTCCTTAGCTAAGAAAGTTAGCTAAGTACGGGTACAATTTCAAGCCTCCCTGACCTTCGAACGCAAAGCGGCCGCCTGGCTTGCGCTCAGGCGGCCGCTCAATCTCGCCGACTGACGGTGTTTAGCCGACGGTCTTGATCTGCTCGCGGGCCTGGGCCAGCAGCTCGTCCATCTTCATGCGGACCTCGCCCTCGGTGGTATCGAGGCCCGAGCCCTTCAGGTCGCCCCACACCTTGCGCAGCACGTCCTCGTCGCCCGGCATCTCGAAGTCGGATTTGACGACGGCGCGGACGTATTCCTCGACCGACTCCAGGCCCATCAGGCCGGCAGCCCATTCACCCAGCATCCGGTTGCGCCGGGCGGTGGCCTTGAATTCCTGTTCGGCGTCCAAGGCGAACTTGCGCTCGAAGCCCTTTTCGCGGTCGTCGAAGGTGGTCATAGAAATCCCGATGCTTTGGTGCGGCGCGGTCCATAGCGCGCGCCGGGGCCGCCCGCAATCACAACCGGAGCAACCATGGTCAACGACGATATCGCTATCGGAGACGTGATCGACGGCATGTACGCCATGATCTCGGGTCCCGCGGGCCCGCGGGACTGGGCCCGGCAGGCCGATTACTTCCATCCCGAAGCCCGCCAGATGCGCACCGGCGTCGGCGAGGACGGCGCGCCCTGGATCATGATCATGGGCCTGGAACAGTACCGGCGCGACACCCAGCCCTTCTTCGACGCCGGGCCGTTCTTCGAGATCGAACTGGGCCGGCGCGTCGAGGTGTTCGGCAACATGGCCCATGTCTGGAGCCAGTACGAAGCCAAGCGCGAGCCGACCGATCTGGTGCCCGAACGCCGGGGGATCAATTCCATCCAGCTGTTCAAGGGCGAGGACGGCGCCTGGCGGATCATCTCGATGATCTGGGACAACGAGCGGCCCGGCCTTTCATTGCCGGCGCTTTGAGAGTATTCACGGCCCTGAACAATCATCCTCGCGGACGCGAGTCGGACCCCGCGCGCTGGCCTCCTGCCCGCGCGCGATTTTCGTTCCGCCGAGCCGCTTCCAGAATTGCCCCATTGGGGGGAGACACATGACCACCCGCCGCAAGAAGATCTACGAAGGCAAGGCCAAGATCCTGTACGAGGGCCCCGAGCCGGGCACCCTGATCCAGTACTTCAAGGACGACGCCACCGCCTTCAACGCCCAGAAGAAGGCGGTGCTGGAGGGCAAGGGGGTCATCAACAACCGCATCAGCGAGTTCGTGATGACCAAGCTGGCCGCCATCGGCGTCCACAACCACTTCATCCGCCGGCTGAACCACCGCGAACAGCTGATCAAGGAAGTCGAGATCATCCCGCTGGAGGTGATCTGCCGCAACATCGCGGCCGGCAGCCTCAGCAAGCGGCTGGGCCTGGAAGAGGGCACCCCCCTGCCCCGCTCGATCATCGAGTTCTGCTACAAGAACGACGAGCTGGGCGATCCGCTGGTCGCCGAGGAGCACATCACGGCGTTCAACTGGGCCACCACCCAGGACATCGACGACATCATGGCCTCGACCCTGCGCATCAACGACTTCCTCACCGGGATGTTCGGCGCGGTCGGCATCACCCTGGTGGACTTCAAGATCGAGTTCGGCCGGATGTGGGAAGGCGACTTCAGCCGCATCATCCTGGCCGACGAGATCAGCCCCGACAGCTGCCGGCTGTGGGATTCGACGACCAATGAGAAGCTCGACAAGGACCGTTTCCGTCGCGATCTGGGCGACGTCATCGAGAGCTACACCGAGGTGGCCCGCCGCCTGGGGATCATGAAAGACATGCCGACCGTCATCCAGGGGGGACTGCACTAGTGAAGGCCACCGTCCACGTTTTCCTCAAGCCCGGCGTGCTCGACGTGCAGGGCAAGGCGATCGAGAACGCTCTGCACGGCCTGGGCTGGGCGGACGTGAACCACGTCCGCGTCGGCCGGGTGCTCGAATTCGAGGTCGGCGGCGACAAGGCCAAGGCTGAAGCCGAGGTCAAGGCCATGTGCGACAAACTGCTGGCCAACACAGTGATCGAAAGCTACCGGGTCGAGATCGGCTAGCCTTCATTCTATCCGCTCATCCCGGCGAATGCCGGGATGAGCGGAAATTGTGGGCGCACTCGCGACGCCGATAAGACTCTGCTAGAGGCCCGCCCATGAAAGCCGCCGTCATCGTCTTCCCGGGCTCCAACTGCGACCGGGACTGCAAGGTCGCCGTCGAGCGCTCCACCGGGGCCTCCGTCGACATGGTTTGGCACGGCGACACCGCCCTTCCGGACGGTCTCGACCTGATCGTCCTGCCGGGCGGCTTCTCCTACGGCGACTACCTGCGCTGCGGGGCCATGGCCTCGCTGTCGCCGATCATGACCGAGGTGAAGGCGGCCGTGGAACGCGGCGTCGCCACCGTCGGCATCTGCAACGGCTTCCAGGTGCTGTGCGAGGCCGGCCTGCTGCCCGGCGCGCTCCTGCGCAACGCCGGCCTGAAATACGTCTGCAAGCCGGTCGCCCTCGACATCGTCAACGGCCAGACCCGCTTCACCGCCGCCTACCAGGGCCGCCGCGAGGCGGTGATGACGGTCGGTAACGGCGAGGGCAACTACTTCGCCGACGAGGCCACCCTCGACCGGCTGGAGGGCGAGGGCCAGGTGGTGTTCCGCTACAAGGAAAACCCCAACGGCTCGGCCCGCGCCATCGCCGGCATCATCAACCCGGCCGGCAACGTCATCGGCCTGATGCCCCACCCCGACCGCGCCTTCGAGGCCGAACTGGGCTCGGCCGACGGCGCGTTGCTGTTCCAGAGTGCGCTGGCCAGCGCCTAAGCCTTTGAAAACGCTCGCCCGCTGGGCACGCGATGAATATGTCTAGACATATTCATCTGAAAAAATGGCTCGGCAGGCCGATCTGACCGCCTTGCGACGGCCACGTAGGCCGGGCGCCTCACCGGGCCGTCAACAATCCCAGCTCCGGCGCCTACGCTCTGTCAACGCCGGCGCCAACATTCACAGCGTCCACATCACCCGGAATGTCACACAAAATCAGTGACATCCGGCAAACCAGCCACTTCACATGCTCGGAACGCGGTATAATCGTTGACCGCTTCGGTAGGCCCTAAGGCCGCTTCCTCTTCGGCTTATAGGCGGCTTCCTCGGCCGCCCGCAGTTTGGCGATCCGCCCGATCAGCTCGACCGGCACGGGCTCGTCGAGCGGGAACTTGATCGTCCCCTTGCTGATCTCCAGCTCGGCCAGTTCGGCGGCCAGTGTCTTCTTCACCGCGTCGCCGACCGGGTAGATCGAGAAGTGCCGCTTCCAGCCGGCATAGTAGATCACCGCCCGGCCGCCGATCTTGAAGGTCGGGATGTCGTAGGAGATCACCTCCTCGGCCTCGGGCAGGGCCGCTTTGATCGCCGCCCGCACAGTCTCGAGAATCTCCCGTTGCCGGGCCGGCACGATAGCCAGGTACTCCTCCACCGTGTTGATCTGGAACTTGGCCATTACCCACCTGAGCACGAATTAACTTGGCCGGTCGCCGGCTTGGCCGCACCTTCGCCGAGGACACGGGGGAAGACCATGGATTTCAGTCAGGTCAACTGGCTTTACGTGGCGGGCGGCGTCTCGGCGGTGGCCCTGGTCGCCTGGCTGATCGCGCTGTTCCGGGGACGGACCGGCTTCATCGGGGCCGTGGTCGGCTTCGCCCACCTGTTCGCGGCCTGCCTCAACAGCGCCGCGCCCTTCCGCAGCCTCGTCGACCCTGAGTACGTCGGCTACGGCTTCGGCCTGTTGCATGGCGACAAGGGCCTGACCGTCTCGGCCATGGCCACGGCCGTCTTCGTCACCGCCCTGGTCGGCGCCTTCAGCGCCCTGCGCGGCTCGCGGGAGGCGACCCTGCTGACGGCGGTAACCAGCACCCTGTTCCTCATCGTGCTCGGCTGGCCCTGGCTGCAGGACACCCTGCAGGGCAAGCACATGTCCGTGCAGCTGGGCGAATACGCCACCCTGTCGGGCATGACTTCGGCGGCGATCCTGTTTGGGCTGATGGTCCTGCCGTTCGCCATCGGGGTGGTCTGGTCGGTGATGCGGATGCGCACGGCCCCCACCGCCGCGACGCAATAGCCAGACAGGCGGTTCACAGCGGCGGCGCAGCACTCTAGAAGCCCCATTCCATGAGCGCCTCTTCTCCCGCCAAGCCCATGGTCGAAACCGCCGCCGAGTTCGGGCTCAAGCCCGAGGAGTACGCGGTCATCCTCAAACGGCTGAATCGCGAGCCCAATCTCGTCGAACTGGGCGTCTTCTCGGTGATGTGGTCGGAGCACTGCAGCTACAAGTCCAGCCGCAAGCACCTGGGTAAATTCCCCACCACGGGCCCGCGCGTCATCTGCGGCCCCGGCGAGAACGCCGGCGTCGTCGACATCGGCGACGGCCAGGCCTGCATCTTCAAGATGGAGAGCCACAACCACCCCAGCTACATCGAGCCCTACCAGGGCGCGGCGACCGGCGTCGGCGGCATCATGCGCGACGTCTTCACCATGGGCGCCCGGCCCGTGGCCCTGCTCAACGCCCTGCGCTTCGGCGATCCCAGCCACCCCAAGACCAAACGCCTGGTCGAGGGCGTCGTCGCCGGCATCGCCGGCTATGGCAACTGCGTGGGCGTGCCGACGGTGGCGGGCGAGACCAACTTCCACCGCGGCTACGACGGCAACATCCTGGTCAACGCCATGTGCGTGGGCCTGGCCGACGCCGACAAGATCTTCTACTCGGCCGCCCCCGCCGCCGGCCTGCCGGTGGTCTATTTCGGCTCCAAGACCGGCCGCGACGGCATCCACGGCGCCACCATGGCCAGCGCCGAGTTCGACGAGGACAGCGACGAGAAGCGCCCCACCGTCCAGGTCGGCGACCCCTTCGCCGAAAAGCTGCTGATCGAGGCCACCCTGGAACTGATGGCCACCGGCGCCGTCGCCGCCATCCAGGACATGGGCGCCGCCGGCCTGACCTCCTCCTCGGTCGAGATGGCCGGCAAGGGCAGCGTCGGCATCGAGCTCGACCTCGACATGGTGCCCCAGCGCGAAGAGGGCATGACCGCCTACGAGATGATGCTGTCGGAGAGCCAGGAGCGGATGCTGGCCATCCTCAAGCCCGGCCGCGAGCGCGACGGCCACGCCATCTTCGAAAAATGGGGCCTGGACGCCGCCATCATCGGCTTCACCACCGACACTGGCCACATCGTCCTCAAGCACAAGGGCGAGATCGTCTGCGACCTGCCGCTCAGCCCGCTGTCGGACGACGCCCCGCTCTACGACCGCCCCTGGACCGAGCCGGTCAAGCATCCCCACGTCGATCCCAAGGCCGTCCCCGCCCCCGCCGACTGGGAAGCGGCCGTCCTGACCCTGATGAGCTGCCCCGACGTCGCCTCCAAGCGCTGGCTGTGGGAGCAGTACGACCGCCACGTCATGGCCGACACCGTGGAGGACAGCGCCACCGGCGCCGACGCCGGCATCGTCCGCGTCCACGGCACGCGCAAGGCCCTGGCGGTGACCAGCGACTGCACCCCGCGCTATGTGCTGAACGACCCCTATGAGGGCGGCAAGCAGGCCGTGGCCGAGGCCTGGCGCAACCTGACCGCCGTCGGCGCCGATCCCATCGCCATCACCGACAACCTCAACTTCGGCAACCCTGAACGCCCCGAGATCATGGGCCAGATCGTCAAGGCCATCGAGGGCATGGCCGAGGCCTGCCGCGCCCTCGACTTCCCGGTCGTGAGCGGCAACGTCAGCCTCTACAACGAGACCAACGGCAAGGGCATCCCGCCGACCCCGACCGTCGGCGCCGTCGGCCTGCTGGCCGACTACGCCCAGCGCGCGGACTTCTCGTCGATGAAGCCTGGCGACGCCCTGGTCGTCGTCGGCGTCAACCACGGCGAACTGGGCGCCAGCCTCTACCTGCGCGAGCTGCTTGGCCGCGAGGATGGCGCGCCGCCGCCGGTCGACCTGGACCTCGAGCGCCGCACGGGCGACTTCGTGCGGGCCCAGATCGTCTCGGGCGCCCTTCGCACGGTGCACGACCTCTCCGACGGCGGCCTGGCCATCGGCGCGGCCGAGATGGCCCTGGCCAGCGGCGTCGGGGTGACCCTGGAGGCGACCAGCAACACCCACGCCCACCCCTTCCTGTTCGGCGAGGACCAGGCCCGCTACCTGGTCGCCGTCGCCGACCCGGCCCCCATCCTGGCCGCCGCCGCCGCCGCCGGCCTGCACGCCTCCGTCGTCGGCCAGGCCGGCGGGAACGCCTTCGCCTCGCGCGGGCTTTTCTCCATCGACCTGGACAAGCTGCGGGCCGCCCACGAGGGCTGGCTGCCGTCGTTCATGGGAGCCGCCGCTTGAAAATGCCCGTTGCCGTGCTGATCGCCCTCGGGCTTGCGGCATGCAGCGACACGCCTTCGGTCAGCAAGGACAAGGCAAAGCCCTTGCCGCCTGGCTGCAATCTCTACGTGACGTTTGGCAGCTATTCAGCCGGTCCCGATGGCCAGCTGATTCAAGCCTACAGGAAATACTGGAGCTCGGTTCCAGCCGATGTTTCGTCCACCCAAGCCGTGCCTTGGAAGAACGGCATCGAAGGGGAGTTCGACATCTGCGTCCGCACGACCTCAAAGGCCGCCACAGGGCGTGTCTTCGCTGGCATGCTGGCGCTCTCACCGTCCGCCAGCCGGCGCGGATGGACCACGGTTCACGCTGACGACGGTCGCGCCTTCAAAGTTAGCTGGTCGAAGTAGCGGCAAACAGGAGCCATCCGATGAAACCCTTCCTCGCCCTCGCCGCCACCGCCCTTCTGGCGACCGCCTGCGCCACCGACAGCGGCGCCGAGCCGCCGCCCTCTCCCGGCCCAGGCGGTGAAGGCTGCGACGTCTCCATCTCCTTCGGTAGCTACGCCATGGGCATCGACGGCGAAGCCTACGCCCGCGTCGAGACCTGGCTGGCCGGCCACAAGGACCTGGTCGCCGAGGTGAAGGTCACCCCATGGGGCCGCGAAGGCGAGCGCACGGTCTGTGTCACCGCCACCTCGCCGGCCGCCATCAAGCCGGTGTTCACCGGCGTGGTGAAGCTGCTCCCCGTCGAGGGCAAGAAGGCCCCGATCACCGCGCTCAGCAAGACCGGCGGCCACTTCCACACCAGGGGCGGGCCGGGTTAGGGTCAAACCGAACCGACGTCGGGGGGCGTGTCTTGAGTCTTGCAGGTCTTGTTGTCGCTGTGCTCGTGCTCGGCGCTCCGCCTTCCGGCGTCGGCGCGGCCGAGAAGCCCCGCTCCGGCTGCGATGTCACGCTCGACTATAAGGCCAAGGCCGGAAAGATCGACACCCGGTCCTATAACCGCATCAAGACCTGGCTCGGCGAGAGCCGTGAGATCACCTCTTATATTGAGACATCACCGAAGGCCGATGGCAGCGTGAGGCTGTGCATCATGGCCGCCGAGAAGGACAAGATCAGGCAGATGTACAGCGCCATCGTCCTCTTGGTCGATCGCAGCTATGGCCGCAAGGCGTCAGTCAGGATTCAGAACCGCTACGGTGGGTTGACCGAAAAGAGGCCGAGGAAGCCACAGGCATCCTCGTACGTGCCCCGCAACAACGGCCTGCGCGAGCGCCCGCCGACCGACAAATGGAACTGACATGAAAAAGGGGCGGCCCTTCGGCCGCCCGTTATCGTTTCTCGTGGTCTGGCCCTAGGCCAGCGCCAGCTCGCGCTCGCCGTCCTTGGCCCTGGTCCCGAGCCGCGTCATCAGCGCCTCGTACTGGCCCCACAGGGCGGCCGGCATGCGGTCGCCGAAGCGCTCGTAGAAGGCCGGGATCAGGGCGGCTTCCTCGCGCCAGACATCGGCGTCGACACTGAGCAGCAGGTTGAGCTGATCGGCGGTCAGGTCCAGGCCCGAGACATCGAGGCTGCCCTTGGCCGGCAGGCGGCCGATGGCGGTGTCGACCGCTTCGGCTTCGCCTTCCAGCCGCTCAAAGATCCACTTCAGCACGCGGCTGTTCTCGCCATAGCCTGGCCAGACGAACTTGCCGCCGTCCTTGCGGAACCAGTTGACGAAATAGATGCCCGGCAGCTTGGCCGGATCGGCGTTAGCGCCGACCTTCAGCCAATGGCTGAAATAGTCGCCCATGTTGTAGCCGCAGAAGGGCAGCATGGCGAAGGGATCGCGGCGCAGCTCGCCGACCTTGTTCTCGGCGGCGGCGGTGCCTTCGGAGGCGGTGTTGGAGGCCAGGAAGACGCCATGCTCCCAGTCGAAGGCTTCCGTCACCAGTGGCACGGCGCTGGCCCGGCGGCCGCCGAACAGGATGGCGCTGATCGGCACGCCGGCCGGGTCGGCCCATTCGTCGGCGATCACCGGGCATTGGTGGGCGGCGACGGTGAAGCGGGCGTTGGGGTGGGCGGCCGGGGTGGTCGAGGCCGGGGTCCAGGCCTCGCCCCGCCAGTCGGTCAGGGCGGGCGGCGGTTCGTCGGTCAGGCCTTCCCACCAGACGTCGCCGTCCGGGGTCATGGCGACGTTGGTGAACACGCAGTCGCGGTTCAGGGCGTCAATGGCGTTCTTGTTGGTGCCGATGCCAGTGCCCGGGGCGACGCCGAAGAAGCCGGCTTCCGGGTTGATGGCCCGCAGCTGGCCGTCGGGGCCAAAGCGCATCCAGCAGATGTCGTCACCGACCGTCTCGGCCTTCCAGCCGGGGATGGTCGGCTGCAGCATGGCCAGGTTGGTCTTGCCGCAGGCGCTGGGGAAGGCGGCGGCGACGTAGCGCACCTGGTTCTTGGGACTGGTCAGCTTGAGGATCAGCATGTGCTCGGCCAGCCAGCCCTCGTCGCGGGCCATGACGCTGGCGATGCGCAGGGCGTAGCACTTCTTGCCGAGCAGGGCGTTGCCGCCGTAGCCGGAGCCATAGGACCAGATCTCGCGGCTCTCGGGGAAGTGGACGATCCACTTCTCCTCGTTGCAGGGCCACGGCACATCGGCCTCGCCCTCGGCCAGCGGCGCGCCCAGCGTGTGGACGGCCGGCACGAAGAAGCCGTTGGCCCCCATCATGTCGAGCGCCTGCTTGCCCATGCGGGTCATCACCCGCATCGAGATGGCGACATAGGCGCTGTCGGTGATCTCGACGCCCAGGGCGCTGATCGGCGAGCCTATCGGGCCCATGCAGAAGGGCACGACATACATGGTGCGACCGGCCATGCAGCCGTCGAACAGGCCGTTCAGCCGCTCGCGCATGGCGTTCGGCTCGGACCAGTTGTTGGTCGGGCCGGCGTCGGCTTCCTGCTGCGAGCAGATGAAGGTGCGGCTCTCGACGCGGGCAACGTCGCGCGGGTCGGAGGCGGCGTAGAAGCTGTTAGGCCGCTTCTCCGCATTGAGACGCTTGAGGGTGCCCAGCTCGACCAGGCGGTCGGTGAGCAGCTTGAACTCTTCGTCCGACCCGTTGCACCAGTGCACCGCTGCCGGCTTGGTCAGGGCGGCGATTTCGCGCACCCAGGCCACAAGCTTGGCATGGTTGGTGGGAGCCTCGTCGAGGCCTGGAATCGAGACTTCGCCGTCCATCACCGGCGTCCTCCATTTTTGTTACTTTGACGCGCCGGATGCCCTCTGATGTGGCCCCTGTGCACGCCCTTGCGCGGGTCCTGCCTAGCCCGCCCAGGGGGCGTGGGGCAAGGCGAAAGGGGCAAAAGTGATGAAACTGTCAGGGGTTGCCCTAGGGGAGCATGTCCGCAAGCGGACATTCGCCAACCCGCCCGGGGCCCGATAGGATCGCGAAAAAGCGGGGGAAGCGGATGCGTTGGATCGTCAGGGGCCTGATCGGGCTCATCGCACTTGTGATTCTGGCGGCCGGGGCCTTGCTGCTGCTTGACCTGCCGAACCAGCCGGCCAAGGCCGACACCGCCGCCCTCATTGCCCGGGCCGAGCGCTATGACGTCCAGATCCGCCGCGACGAATGGGGCGTGCCGCACATCCTGGGCAAGACCAACGCCGACGCCGCTTTCGGCCTGGCCTTCGCCCATGCCGAGGACGATTTCGCCACCATCCAGGACGTCACCCTGGCGACCCGCGGCAAGCTGGCGGCCCGGAGCGGGCTGAAGGCGGCGCCGACCGACTACATCGTCAGCCTGCTGGGAGTCTGGAAGGCGGTCGACGCCGGCTACGAGCAACAGCTGCCGGCCGATGTTCGGGCGGTGCTCGAGGGCTACGCCGACGGTATCAACCTCTATGGCGCCCAGCATCCCGATGAGGTCGCCCCCGGCCTGCTGCCGGTCAGCGGCAAGGACATCGCCGCCGGCTTCGTCTTCAAGACGCCCTTCTTCTACGGCCTCGACGCCGAGCTGAAGCGGCTGAACGACCTGCCGGCCGATCCCATGCCCAAGGGCTCGAACGGCGTCGCCATCGCCCCGTCCCGCTCGGCCGACGGCGCCACGCGGCTGCTGGTCAACAGCCACCAGCCCTTCACCGGCGCGGTCGCCTGGTATGAGGCGGTGGTCGAGAGCGGCGAGGGCTGGCACGTGGCCGGCGGCTTCTTCCCGGGCTCGCCCTTCATGCTGCATGGCCACAACGCCGACCTCGGCTGGGCCAATACGGTCAACAAGCCGGACCTGATCGACACCTATCGGCTTGTGACCAACCCCAAGAACAAGAACCAGTACCGCCTCGACGGCGCCTGGAAGGACTTCGAGCGCTCCGAGGCCAGGCTGCGCGTCAAGCTGTGGGGTCCCTTCCACATCACCGTTAAGAAGCCCGTCCTGCGCTCGGTCCATGGGCCGGTGATGCAGACCAAGGCCGGCCTCTTCGCCCTGCGCTTCGCCGGCATGGACGAGGTGCGCCAGCCGCTGCAGTACTGGCGGCTGAACCAGGCCCATACCGCCGATGAGTGGCGGGCGGCGATGGCGCTGCAGGCCCTGCCCAGCATCAACTACATCTACGCCGACCGCTCCGGGACGATCGCCTATGTCTACAACGGCCTGTTCCCCAACCGGCCGGACGTGAAGAGCGTCGACTGGCAGGGCGAACTGCCCGGCGACCGATCGGACCTCATCTGGAAGGGCTATCTGCCCTTCGATCGCGTGCCCCAGCTATGGAGCCCCAAGGGAGGGCTGGTGTTCAACGCCAACAACACCCCCTTCCGCGCCACGCCGGACGGCGAAGGTCTCGACCCGCGCGGCTTCGCGCCTTCGATGGGCATCCAGACCGACATGACCAACCGCTCCTGGCGCGAACTGGAGACCTTCGGGGCGGATGCGTCGATCACGCCTGAGGAGTTCAAGGCCTACAAGTTCGACGTCGCCTACAGCCCGCGGTCGCGGGTGGCGGCCATCGTGCGCGAGGTGCTGGCCCTGAAAGCCGGCGACGACGCCGACCTCAAGGCCGCCCAGGCCCTGCTGCGCGGCTGGGACTTCCGTGCCGACCGCCAAAGCCGCGCCGCTGCCCTGGCCATCGGCACGGCCTGGGCCGTCGACGTCGATCCCGAGGACGGCGGGCCGCGCCCTGCCCCGCCGGCCGCCGTGCGTCAGACCATGGCCAACCTCAAGACCCACTTCGGCCGCATCGATCCCGAGTGGGGCGAGGTCAACCGGCTGGTGCGCGGCGACGTGAACCTGCCGGTCGACGGCGGCCCCGACACCCTGCGGGCCATCTACGGCGAGCCCGGCAAGGACGGCCGTCTGACGGCCGTGGCCGGCGACACCTTCATCATGATCGTCGAATGGGACAAGGCCGGGAAGCTCTCCAGCCAGAGCGTCCACCAGTTCGGCTCGGCCACCCTCGATGCGCGCTCGAAACACTACGCCGACCAGGCCCCGCTGTTCGCCGCCATGCGCTTCAAGCCCGTCTGGTTCACCGAGGAGCAGCTCAAGGGGCATGTCGCCGAGACCTACCGGCCGGGAAAGCGACGCAGCTGACGCCAAGTCACCGTTGCCCCGCCCCACGGGCGGACTAGGTTTCACGCAGCGGCGTGCGGCAAGACGCGCCCAGACGGGAGACAGCGGATGGACCACGAGATCGTCATCGTCGGCGGCGGCATCGGCGGCTCGGCCCTGGCGGCGGTGCTGGCCGGGCGCGGCGTCGACGTGCTGCTGCTCGAGCAGAGCGAAGTTTTTGAAGACCGGGTACGCGGTGAGTGGATCGCGCCCTGGGGCGTGGCGGAGACCAGGCGTGTCGGCCTGTACGACGTGCTGATGGCGGCCGGCGGGCATCACCTGGCGCGCCACGTCACCTATGACGAAAGCCGGACGCCTGAGGAGGCCGAGGCCCGCACCCTGCCGCTGTCGATGTTCATTCCGGACGTGCCTGGACCGCTGGCCATCGGCAATCCGCACCATTGCCAGACCCTGTTCGACGAGGCCGTGCGCCGGGGCGCCAAGGGCTTGCGCGGCGCCCGGGTGACCGCCATCCAGCCGGGCCCGGCGCCCACCGTCACCTACCTCCACGATGACGTCCAAAAAACCGTCTCCTGCCGCCTGATCGTCGGGGCCGACGGCCGCACCAGCCAGGTCCGCGAATGGGCCGGCGTCACCTTGCACCAGGACCGGCCGCACCACTGGTTCGCCGGCCTGCTGGTCGAGGACGCCCAGGGCTGGCCCGATGACCTGCAGGCCATCGGCACCGAGGGCGACTTCGCCTTCCTCGTCTTCCCGCAAGGCCAGGGCCGCATCCGCCTCTACGGCAGCTACAGCCTCGAGCAGAAGCGCCGCTTCGCCGGGCCGGACGGCCCGCGCGCCTTCCTGGACGCCTTCCGCATGCGGTGCAGTCCGCTCAACGAGGCCGTCGCCGACGCCACACCGGCCGGCCCCCTGCTCAGCTACTTCAACAACGACAGCTGGACCGATACCCCCTACGCCGAGGGCGTCGTGCTGATCGGCGACGCCGCCGGCTGGAACGACCCGATCATTGGCCTTGGCCTCTCCATCACCTACCGCGACGTCCGCATCGTCAGCGACATCCTGGCCACCGACGACTGGGACTTCGCCCCCTATGCCGAGGAGCGGGCCGAACGCCTCCGTCGCCTGCGGCTGGCGGCGAAGATCACCTCCGGCCTCGACGCCGAGTTCGGCGAAGGCCCCAAGGCCCGCCGTCGCCACCACTTCGAGCGCACGGCGGAGGACCCGATGCTCGGCGCCCACGGCTTCGCCGTCATGGCCGGTCCCGAGACCCTGCCCGCCGAACTCTTCACCGAGGCCCACATGGCCCGCGTGCTGGGGGAGGCCTGATGGACATCGAGGATTTCAACCGCCGCTGGCTGGCGGCGTGGACCGCCAAGGACGTCACCGCCCTGCTCGGCTTCTACGCCGAGGACTGCCTGTACAAAGACAGCAACACCGCCGCCGGCCTCACCGGCCACGCGGCGCTGAAGGCGTACCTGGAGGGCCTGTTCGGGGCGACGCCGCCGATGACCTACACGCCCGACGCGGTGTGGCCGATCGAGGGCGGCTTCTGCGGCCGTTGGTACTGCGACATCGCCATGCCGGACGGCGTGACGAGGATGCGTGGGTTCGATCTGGTGATCCTGGAGGGGGATCGGATCAAGGAGAACGAGGTGTACGTGCATGTGCTCTGACCGCTCCCTTCTCCCGCTTGTCGGGAGAAGGTGGCCCCCGAAGGGGGGCGGATGAGGGCAGCACCGACGGTTGATGAGTTTTGCTGCGCCAACCTTCGAAGGCTGGCGCAGCCCTCATCCGTCGGCTTCGCCGCCACCTTCTCCCGACGAGCGGGAGAAGGGACAGCGTTTGTCCCCTACCCCCCCCGCTTCATCGTCTCCCGCGCGATGACCAGCTGCTGCACCTGGCTGGTGCCCTCGTAGATGCGGAAAATCCGTACGTCGCGGTACAGCCGCTCGATGCCGTAGTCGGCGACATAGCCGGCGCCGCCGAAGATCTGCACGGCCCGGTCGGCGACGCGGCCGACCATCTCCGAGGCGTAGTATTTGGCCGCCGCCGCTTCCAGCACGATGTGCTCGCCGCTGTCGCGCTTACGGGCGCTTTCCAGCACCAGCGCCCTGGCCGCCATGCATTCGGTCTTGCTGTCGGCCAGCATGGCCTGGATCATCTGGAAGTTGCTCAGCGCCTGGCCGAACTGCTTGCGCTCGCCGGCGTAGGCCACGCAGTCGGCGATCAACCGCTCGGCCACGCCTACGCAGAGCGCCCCGATGTGCAGCCGCCCCTTGTCGAGCACCTGCATGGCCACCTTGAAGCCCTCGCCCTCTTCGCCCAGGCGGTTCTCCACCGGCACCCGGACATTGTCGAAGGTGATGTCGTGGATCTGGGCGCCGTGCTGGCCCATCTTCTTCTCAGGCGGACCGACGGTGATGCCCGGCAGGTCGGATGGCACCAGGAAGGCGCTGACCCCGCCGCCGCCCTTCACCTCGGGATTGCTGCGGGCCATGACCGTGAAGAGGCCAGCCTTGGCGGCGTTGGTGATGTAACGCTTGGAGCCGTTCAGCACATAGGCGTCGCCGTCGAGGACGGCCCGGGTCTGCACCGCGGCGCTGTCGGAGCCGGCTTCCGGCTCGGTCAGGGCGAAGCTGGTCACCGTCGTGCCGGCGGCGATGCCGGGCAGCCATTTGGCCTTCTGGTCATCGTTGCCGAACATCACCAGCCCCTGGCTGCCGATGCCGACGTTGGTGCCGAACTCCGAGCGGAAGGCCGGGCTGGTGCGGCCCATCTCGAAGATCACCAGGCACTCGTCCTCCATGGAGAGGTCGAGGCCGCCGTATTCCTCGGGGATCGACAGGCCAAACAGGCCCAGATCGCGCATCTCGCCGATGACACTTTCCGGGATCGCATTGGCCTCGGCCACCTGGGCTTCCAGCGGTCGCAGCCGCTCGGTCACGAACCGGCGGACGGTATCGACCAGCTGGTCGCGGGTTTCGGCATCGAGCGCCATGGCGGCCTCCCAAACGGTTGTTGGAAGTCCGTTACGGCAACTACGGCGTCAGGTGAAGAGTGACCCTAGGTCCCCCCTCAAGTCCCTTTCGCCTTGGCTCCGGCGTCCAGCACGTCCGGCCGCTTCGGCGTCATGTCGAACAGGTTCCAGTCGTCCGGGTTGAACGGCCGCGCCGTCGGCTTGGGACCCGGATAGCCGTGCAGGTCGTTCTCGCTGTCGATGATCTGGCCGCGCCCCTCGGCCGTGTCGCTGATCAGCTGTACGTCGTTGGCGTCGCGGTCCCAGGGCCGGGCCCCGACACCCCCCAGCACCGCCTGCTGCACGGCGCTGGCCGGCATCGCCTTCAGCCCCGGCGGCCAGAGCATCGGCCTGCTCTTCTGGATGATCTTCGCCGGGCTGGTCGTGTAGCGGCCGAACATCGGCAACGGCCGGCCATAGCGGTCCACGGCGATGTTGTCCTTGCCGTAGAATTCCAGGTCGCCGTAGCCGCCGATGTCCAGGAAGGCCAGGTGCTCGGCCGTATCCATGCCGCCGCGCAGCACATTGCCGACCGCCACCAGCTGGCCGACCTGCCAGGGATGGTCGCCCCACTCCTCGGCCATCAGGTTGTAGTGGATGGCCCGCTGGCCGGGATTGTAGATCAGGTTGTTGACCACCACCCCGCGCACCCCGCCCTTGAACATCGGATTGCGCTCGAAATTGTGAGCGTAGAGGTTCCCGACGATCAGGATGCCGGTGATGTTGTCGTGGATCAGGCTGCCCTTGGAATGCTCGATCTTGGCATGGGTCGAGTACCGAAGACTCTCGGCGATGATGTTGTTCGAGAAGGTGATGTCGCGCGACGTCCCGGCCCGCCAGTCGTCCGGCGTCTGTCCGACGAATCGCGGCCCCGAGGCCGACAGGTTCTCGTCGGTGCCCCAGGTCAGGCTGCAGTGGTCGACGATGATGTTGTAGCTGATCCCCTGGGTGGAGATGCTGTCGAAGTCCTTGCCGCTCTTCTTGGCCGCCCCCGCCTCCCCCGGCCGCACGCGGATGTGCTGGACGACGACATCGTGGGTGGCCAGGTCGATGCCGCCCTTGATCAGGGTGACGCCCGGCGAGGGCGCGGTCTGGCCGGCGATGGTCAGGAAGGGCTCGCGAATCGTCAGGGTCTTGCCGCCCATGTCGATGACGCCGCCGACCTCGAAGACGACGATGCGCGGCCCCTTGGCCTCGACCGCCGCCTTGAAGGATCCAGGGCCGTCGGCGTCCAGGGTGGTGACCCTGATCACCTGGCCGCCGCGGCCGCCCGGGGTCTTCGCCGCCCAGCCCTGCGCGCCCGGGAAGGCCAGCGGCGCGACCGCCGACTCAGGGGCCGCCCCGGCCATCTGCGCCGCGACGCCGCTGAAGGGCGTAAAACAGGCCGCAAAACCCAAAACAATGGCGGCAAGTCTTTGTTTCAACACCGCTTTCACTCCCCGAAACGTCATCGCGACGGCCTTTTCGCCGCCTGCGGATTGAAAATGACACCGGTTTCCTCTAGAGACAATCCCGACCCCGACAATGGGGCGCCGGCAACGGCGAAGAAAGCTTCGGGGGAGGACCATCGGCTTGAAGGGTTCGGCGGCCAGCAACGCGACCGGCGACGTCAGCGCCGACATCGCCCGGGAATTCACGACCGCCCGGCGCGCGGGCACAGCCCTGCCCGGCTTCCCAGGCGACATCCCGGCGGACCTTGCCGGGTCCTACGCCATCCAGGATGAGGCGCTCACCCAATGGGGCGAGACGCCGGTCGGCTGGAAGGTCGGCCGCATCGCGCCGGACCTGCAGGCGCAGCTTGGCGAGGCGCGGGTCGCCGGCCCGGTGTTCGCCCGCAACCTGTGGATCGCCCGCCCCGGCGAGGTGCTCGATTTTCCCGTCTTCGAAGGCGGCTTCGCGGCCGTCGAGGGCGAGTTCATCTACCGCCTGGGCGCCGACGCCCCGACCGACAAGACCAGCTGGACAGCCGATGAGGCCCTGGCCCTGGCCGATGGCCTGTTCGTCGGCGTCGAGACCGCCGGTAGCCCGCTGGCCACCATCAACATTCTCGGCCCGCTGGTCGTGGCCAGCGATTTTGGCAACAACTGGGGCCTGATCCTCGGCCAGGCCATCGACGGCTGGCGGGCGCGGCCCTTCGCCAGCCTGACCTGCCAGACCTTCATCGACGGCGTTCGGGTCGGGACCGGCTCGGCCGCCGACCTGCCAGACGGCCCGGCCGAGGCCCTGGCTTGGCTGCTAGGCCACTGCGCCGCCCGCGGCCGGCCGCTGAAGGCCGGCGACCTGGTGACCACCGGGGCGGTGACCGGGGTGCATGACATTGTCGCGGGGCAGACCGCGCGTATCGACTTTGGGACTTTCGGTGAAATCCTATGCCGGGCGAAACCGGCGGGGCCGATCGGGGAAGAGGAAACCGTACATGAGCAGCGCGACCGAAGCTGACAGCGCTTCGCCTTCCCCGGGTACAGCGGGCATCAAGGTCGGCAATTATCGCTGGCTGATCTGCACGCTGCTGTTCGCGGCGATGGTCATCAACTATGTCGACCGGCAGATGCTGGGGGTGCTGAAACCCACCCTGTCGGCCGAGTTCGGCTGGACCGAGACCAACTACGCCGACGTCATCTTCTACTTCCAGGCCGCCTATGCGGTGTCCTACCTGCTGTTTGGCCGGATCATCGACCGGGTCGGGGCCCGCTGGGGCTTCGGGGTCGCCTTCCTGATCTGGCAGATCGGCCACATCGCCCACGCCGGCGTCAGCTCGCTGAGCCACATGATCGCCGCCCGCGTCCTGCTGGGCGTCGGTGAGGGCGGCGGCTTCCCGGGCGGCATCAAGGCGGTGGCCGAGTGGTTTCCCAAGAAGGAACGCGCCTTCGCCACGGGCCTGTTCAACGCCGGCACCAACATCGGCGCCATCGTCACCCCGCTGGTCGTGCCGGCCCTGGTGCTGGCCTGGGGCTGGCAGGTGGCCTTCGTCGTCACCGGCGTCGCCGGCCTGCTGTGGCTGCCGATCTGGCTGATCGTCTACCGCCGCCCGCGCGAGCAGAAGGCCCTGTCGCCGGCCGAACTGGCCTGGATCGAGCAGGACCCGGCCGACCCGGTCGAGAAGATCGGCTGGCTGAAGCTGCTGACCGTCAAGGAAACCTGGGCCTATGCGCTCGGCAAGTTCCTGATCGATCCGATCTGGTGGATGTTCCTCTTCTGGCTGCCGGACTTCCTGTCCAAGAAGCACGGCCTCGACCTCAAGACCTTCGGCATCCCGCTGGTCTGCATCTACCTGCTGAGCGATGTCGGCAGTGTCGGCGGCGGCTGGATGAGTTCGGCGATGATGAAGCGCGGCATGAGCCTCAACGCCGCCCGCAAGACCGCCATGCTGATCTGCGCCCTCTTGGCGGTGCCGGTCTGCCTGGGGGCCGTCGTCGACAACCTCTGGATGGCCGTGCTGATCATTGGTGTGGCGACGGCCGCCCACCAGGGCTTCTCGGCCAACCTCTACACCCTGCCCTCGGACGTCTTCCCGCGCTCGGCGGTGGGCTCGGTGGTCGGCATCGGCGGCATGGTCGGGGCCTTCGGCGGCATGGCCATGGCCAAGTACGCCGGCTGGGTGCTCGACAAGATCGGCAGCTACACGCCGATCTTCATCGTCGCCGCCAGCGCTTACCTGCTGGCGTTGGGGGTGGTGCATCTGCTGACCCCGAAGATGGAGCCGGTGAAGCTCTGACAACCGCCTCAGCGGTCGTCGCAGCCACAAGTCCTGGCCTCATCCTGGGCAGGCTCATCCTGTGGCTGCGACGATATGACGATCGGGCCTGTTAACCGGCCGCTTTCAATCCCCGGCGCAAAGTGCCGGAAAAGGAAGCGCCGAGGACATGACCAGACTCCACCCCAGCCGCCGTGCGCGCTTTTCGCGCCCCGCTGAGGTGCGCCTGCGTCTGTCCGGCATGGTGGTCTTCGAATGACGACTGGCCTGCACCCCGGATCGCCCGGCGACGCCAAGCCGCCCGGCTTCGCCTTCGACGTCCGCACGACGGCGGAAGTGGCCCAGGGCAACCGCTACAGCCGGATCACCTTCGCGTTGATCTATGCGGCGCTGTCCCTGCTCGTCCTGCCCTGGCAGGCGTCGCTGACCTGGGTCGCGGCGATCGTCGTCTGGGAGATGGTGGCCGTCGAGCGGCTGCTGAACGGCATCGTGCTGCGTTTGCCGCAGGCTCGCGGCTGGCTGGCCTATTCGGCGTTGAACCTGTTCGGCTCCGGCCTCTTCCAGGCCCTGTCCCTGATGGGCTTCGCCGACGGCTCGCCTCTCGGGGCGGTGATGGCCACGACCTGGATCAGCGGTTCGATCCTCAACAGCCTGGTCTATTTCAACGGCAACCGCGCCCTGCTGCTGTCGACCCTGCTGCCGATCGCGGTTTCCGCCATCGCCGGCCCCCTGCTGGGCTACGGGATCACCTGGCCGGCCTTGGTTGTTCCGGTGATGATCGGGGTCGCCTCCCTGGCGGCCAGGTCCTTCTCGCTCGATCATGGCGCCTTGCTGCACCAGCTCGCCGACCGCCAGGTCGCCTTCGCCGATCTTGAACGCAAGCTGGCCGTGGCCATCGAGGCCTCGGGCGACGGCTATTTCGAGAACGACATCATCGCCAACAGCCTGGTCGCCAGTCGCAACTGGGTCGCCATGCTGGGCTACGAGCCGGAGGAGCTGCCGAACCCGCTCGGCAACTGGCGGGCCTTCGTGCATCCCGACGATGTGCCGATGCTGATCGAGGACCATGCCGCCCACTTCCGCGGCGACACGCCCTACGTCGCCAGCGAACTGCGCATGCTGTGCAAGGATGGCCAGTACAAGTGGGTGTTCTCGCGGTCGCGCCTGGTGGCCCGCACCCCGGATGGGCGGCCCTGGCAGATGGTCGGCACGACCATCGACATCTCCGGCCGCAAGGCGCTGGAGCACCAGCTTGAGGCGGCCCGCGACCTGGCCGAGAGCGCCAACACCGCCAAGGGCGTCTTCGTCGCCAACATGAGCCATGAGATCCGCACCCCTTTGAACGGGGTGATCGGCATCGCCGGGGCCCTGGCCCGGACCGAGCTGTCCGACGAACAGCGGGAGATGGTGGCCCTGGTCCAGTCCTCCGGCCTGATGCTGGACCGGATGCTGTCCGACATCCTCGACCAGGCCAAGATCGAGGCCGGTAACTTCCAGCTGCTGGCCGCGCCCTTCGACCTGCATGAGGAAATCGAGGCCGCCGCCGCCCTGATGCGAGCCCGGGCCGACGAGAAGGGCCTGGCCTTCCACATCGTCTACGGCGAGGGCGCCGAGGGGCTGTTCGAGGGTGACGGCGTGCGCATTCGCCAGATCGTCTCGAACCTGACCTCCAACGCCATCAAGTTCACCGGGGCCGGCGAGGTGGTGGTTCAGGTGCAGGTCGTTGAACCCGGGGCCGCCGGAACCACGGGCCTGATCAGGATCGAGGTCGCCGACACCGGAGTCGGCTTTGACGCCGAGGCGGCCGCCCAGCTGTTCAACCGCTTCGTCCAGGCCGACGGCTCCATCTCCCGCCAGTTCGGCGGCACGGGCCTGGGCCTGGCCATCTGCAAGTCGCTCACCGAACTGATGGGTGGGCGCATCACCGCCCGCTCGGAGGCGGGGGTGGGCAGCCTTTTCACCGTCGAGATTCCGCTGCCGCGCGTCCTGTCGCTGGCCGACTACCGCCGGCGCCGCGCCGCCGGGACAACGGGCGTCCAGCCGGCGGCCATCGCCCCAACCCAGCTGGACCAGATCCGCGTCCTGCTGGCCGAGGACCACCCGACCAACCAGCGGGTGGTGCAGCTGATCCTCGAGCCGGTGGGCATCGCCCTGACCATCGTCGGCAACGGCCAGGAGGCGGTCGACATCTTCCGGCCCGGACGCTTCGACCTGATCCTGATGGACATGCAGATGCCGGTGATGGACGGCCTCGCCGCCACCCGCGCCATCCGCGCGGCGGAGGCGACCGCCGGCTGCCGGCCGATCCCGATCGCCATGTTCACCGCCAACGCCATGGACGAACACCTGATCCTGGCGGCCCAGGCCGGGGCCAACCACCACATCTCCAAGCCGATCACCCCGGCCCGGCTGCTGCACGGCATCGAACTGGCCCTCAGCCAGGACACAACGGCCGAGGAAGCCCCGCCCCTGCGCCACATCGGGCTCTAGCGGCCAATCAACATTGAGGCCTGCCCCCTCAAATCCGCTCATCCCGGCGAATGCCGGGATCCAGTTCATAAGGAACCACTGGCCGGGACTCGTGCCTCCAGGCACGGCGAGGGCTGGATTGGGCAATCACAGCCGTGCCCAAGGGCACGCTCCCGCGACACCGAGCTCTACGATCTGGATCCCGGCATTCGCCGGGATGAGCGGCAGGAGAAAGGGCGTGAAAGTCGATTGGCGCAACGAACCAACGGCGAAAAGCCTTCGGAACCAAAGGCTTTGGACGCGGTTCCGTCTCCGTGACGCGTCTCATGATCCAGCACGAAACCCGCTACCGCTACGAAAAGCCGGTGGCGTTCGGGCCTCAGCGCCTGCTGCTGCGGCCCCGTGACAGCCATGGACTGAAGGTCGAGCAGGCTTCGCTGGCGGTCGGCCCGCCCGGCGACATCCGCTGGACGTACGACGCCTACAGCAACTGCGTCTGCTGGTTCACCCCGCATGGCGAGGCGACCGAACTGGTCATCGTCAGCCAGCTGGTCATCGAGCGCTTTCCCGCCCCGCTGCTGCCCTTCCAGCCGGACAATCCGCACACCGCCATGCCGATCGTCTATGGCCGCGACGACCGCGCCGCCCTGGCCCCCTACATGGCCCCCGACAGCGAGGACGACCCAACCGTCATCGCCTGGCTGCAGGCGCAGATGGGCCAGCTCGGCGAGCCGGCGATCGACTTCCTGCTGCGCATCAACCGGGCAATCGACGGTTTTGCCTACAAGGCCCGCTACGAGCCCGGCGTGCAGTCGCCGGCCGAGACCCTGGCCGGCCGGGCAGGCACCTGCCGCGACTTTGCCTGGCTGATGGTCGAGGCGCTGCGCCGGGCCGGCTACGCCGCCCGCTTCGTCACCGGCTACCTGCACAGCCCGGCCGCCAAGCTGCGCGGGGTCGGCGCCACCCATGCCTGGTGCGAGGTCTTCCTGCCGGACCTCGGCTGGACCGAATTCGACCCGACCAACGGCCTGGCGGAGTCGCCCGACCTGATCCCCGTCGCCGTCAGCCGCACCCCGCGCGAGGCCGCCCCGGTCAGCGGCGTGCTGATCGGCGACCCGGGGAAGAGCGAGCTCACCGTCAATGTCACCGTTTCCGCCGCCGAGGATCTGGCGGCGGCCGCCTGAAGCCTGGGAGTAGCGCCATGACCTCCAATTTCCAGCAGCAGGAACCCTCCTGGAAGGACGCGTTCTGCAAGTCCGCGCCCGAGCCGCAGCACGGCCAGAAGTCCGAGAAGGAGGCCACCAAGAAGGAGGACAAGCCGGTCCCCAAGCGGCGGCCGGCCCATTGATCTCCCTTTCGGGCGAACCGCGATACGAAAAGTGATCCGCTGGCGCTCGCCTGCCTCGCGACTGGGCTTGCGCCGCCGTGACATACCGTTAACGTTTGCGCCAGGGGACGTGTTCGGGGGCGTAAATGCGGCCAGTTGCCGGGATTGCCTTGACCAGCTTGACCGCCGCAGCGGTAGCGGCGATGTCGGCCGTTTCGGTCACTGGGGCCGGGTCCGACGGCCTTTCCGACACCAGCCTGATCAAGAACGCCGACTTCGCCGGCGCCTTCTCCGGCTCCGCCCGGGTTCCGGACGATCCGGACGCGCCGATCCGCACCAGCCGCTTCGACGAGAGCCCCGCCCCGATCATCGAACTGGCCGGCGCGCCCCAGGCGCCCATCGCCAAGCCGGCCCAGGTCATCCAGATGGCCAGCGCCAGCGCCCCGCCGGCTCCCGACGCCCAGGCCGCCATCCTCGCCCGGGTCATCCCCAAGGCCGATCCGCCGCCGCAAGGCTATGCCGAGCCGCGCGTCGCCGCCTACGCCCATCCCGCCGTGCGCCAGGCGCTGGCCCCCGGCGTGACCCCGCGCGGCCTGTTCAACCCGATGCGCCGGGTCTCGCTCAGCCTGACCACCGAGAGCCCGTTCAATCCCGGCTCCGGCCTGGCCTTCGCGGCCCGCGAGCCCCGCCAGGAGCAGGCGGCCCAGCCGATCGCGCCGCGCAACCGCCTGTTCGACACCAAGCGTCTGGGCGTGCAGGTCGATGTCTCCCCGGCCCGCAGCAAGAAGGGCCGCTGGTTCGCCTTCGCCGCCACTTCGGGCGACGCCTTCGGCTTCAACTTCGGCGAAAAGGGCCGCAAGACCAGCCAGCGCTGGTCGGTCGAGAAACTGGCCGAGTACGGCAAGGTCCAGGTCGGCCTGGGCTGGCGCAAGGGCCCGATGCAGGTCTCCGCCGCCGCCACCCAGCGCGAGATCGGCGCCTACGGCTACAGCCGCGACGACACCGTCTTCGGCCTGTCTTTCACCGTCAGCGGCGGCAAGCGCCTGCCGGCCCCCAAGGCCCGCCGGGGCATGCCGCGGGATTAGCAGCGCAGCATGCACCGTCCTTGCCGGCAGCCCACCGCTGTCCCTCCAACACACCGTCATCCTAGGGTCGGTGGTGCCTAGGACCCACGCGTCCGCTTGCACAAACCGTGGAGTGGAGGCGCGGCCGCGCCTCCATGGCAGAAGCTCGCGGCGGCTGAACGGTGGGTCCTAGGCACAAGGCCTAGGATGACGGTGTGTGAGGAGGACGGTGGGGCGTCCAGACCCAACATCCCGCCGCCTCGATCCCCAAACGAAGAGTGTAGCCCACCGCTGTTCCCCCACCGCCCAACCGGCGTTAGTAAGGGCCCGTGTCCGACCTTCCCGCCGCCCAGGACCTTCCCCAGCCGCCCGGCGCCGCCGGTTCGCGCCAGGCCTCACCCACGCCGGCCCTGCAGGTCCGCGACGTCCGCCGCGCCTATGGCCCGGTCCAGGCCCTGGCCGGCGTCAGCCTGACGCTCGACGCCGGCCGCATCACCTGCCTCCTGGGCCCCAGCGGCTGCGGCAAGAGCACCCTGCTGAGGCTGATCGCCGGCCTCGAGCCGGTCGATGGCGGCGAAATCCTCAAGGCCGGATCGGTGGTCTCCGGCCCGAACGTCCACCTCCCCGCCGAAAAGCGCAACGTCGGCCTGGTCTTCCAGGACTACGCCCTGTTCCCGCACCTCGATGGCTTTCGCAACGCCGAGTTCGGTCTGCACGGCCTGCCCCCTGCCGAGCGCCGGCGGGTAGCCGCCGACGCCATGGCCCGCGCCCACATCCAGCAACGCGGCAAGGCCTACCCTCACCAGCTGTCCGGCGGCGAGCGCCAGCGCGTCGCCCTGGCCCGCGCCATCGCCCCCGCCCCCTCGGTGCTGCTGCTCGACGAGCCCTTCTCCGGCCTCGACGGCCTGTTGCGCACCCAGGTCCGCGACGCCGCCCTGGAGACCTTGCGCCAGAGCGGCGCGGCGGTGCTGATCGTCACCCACGACGCCGAGGAAGCGATGCGCATGGGCGACCGGCTGGCCCTCATGCAGTCGGGCGCCATCCTGCAGAGCGGCACGCCCGAGGACTGCTATCTGCGCCCGGCCAGCCTCGACGCCGCCCGCCTGCTTGGCCCGGCCAATGCCCTGGCCGCCCGCATCGAAGGCGGCCTGGCCGTCACCGCCTACGGCGCGGTCCCGGCCGGCCCCGGCGGCGACACCGTCATCGCCCGCCCCGAAGCCTTCGTCATCTCGCCGGATGGCGTCGAGGCCCAGGTCATCGAGCGCCACTTCGCCGGCGCCCGTTGCGACCTCAAACTGCTGGCGGGCGACAGCCTGGCCATCGCCAATGTCCCGAGCCTGACCGCCCCCCAGGTCGGCGAGCGCCTCCGCATCCGCCTCGACCCGGCCCTCTGCACAGTCGTCACCGAGACCGCCCAGCCCAGATGAATATGTCTAGACATATGCATTTCTGAGCCTTCGAACACCGGTGCGCGGGCGACCCGGACCGCGCGGCCCGATGTAGGTCCGCCGACGACAATCAGACCAACCTCCGCCAACGGCTGACCAACCGTGCGACCAACGCCGCGGGCCACGTCCGCAGCGCCTGGACCAACCCTGCGGGCACAGTTTTTTCAATACTTTCAAGGACCGCCGGCCATGATGGCCTCTCCTCGCCGAGGAGTGGGTTATAATGGTTGGCCGCTTCGATAAGCCCTAGGCGGCCGCGCTGTCCGGCTGCATGACCCCGAAGATGTTGCCCTCGGTGTCCTTCAGATAGGCCAGCCAGCCGACGCCGGGGATCGCATGCTTGGGCAGAGCCTCGGTCGCGCCGTTATCCAGCGCGAGCTTCAGGCTGGCGTCGAGGTCGGTGGTGTCGATGGTGCAGACATAGCCCAGCACCGGCGCACCCTCGGCCGGGGCCGGGCCCTGGCGCTTGATCAGGCCGCCGTTGATGCCGGGCTCGCCGTCCGGGCCGGTGGTGATCAGGCTGTAGAAGCCGGGCTGGAAGACCGTGAAGGTCCAGCCGAACACGGCGCTGTAGAAGGCCGAGGCCCGGTCGAGGTCCTCGGCGTGGATTTCGAAGTGAATGGGCCTGCTCATACGTCCCTCCCTGGAGCGGAAGGGACGCTACGCCGGCCTATTTGCGGGCGCCAGCGGCGATGCGCTCGCGGGCCATCTCGTTGGCGACGGCGTGGGTCGGCCGGCCCTCGGCGACGGCGCGATCGAGCACCTCGGCCAGGGTCAGGGCCAGGCGGTCGAGTTTCATATCCACCCAGGCCTGGTCAAAGGCGCTGTCGGTTTCCAGGCCCCGGATCTCGGCCGCGACGTTGATGATGCCGCCGCCGTTGATGACGTAGTCGGGGGCGTAGAGCAGGCCCTTCTCGAACAGCGCCTGGCCGACCTCGGGCGAGGCCAGCTGGTTGTTGGCCCCGCCGGCCACGACCCGGCCCTTGAGGCGGCCCAGCGTGTCGAAGCTGACCGCGCCGCCGAGGGCGCAGGGGGCGAAGACTTCGGCCTCGACGTCGAAGATGGCCTCCGGCGCCACGACCTGGGCGCCCGTGCGGGCGGCCACGGCGTCGAGCGAGGCCTGGTTGACGTCGGTGATGACCAGCCTGGCGCCGGCGGCGTGCAGCTTGTCGGCCAGGTAGGCGCCGACATGGCCGACACCCTGGATGGCGACGGTGACGCCGTTGAGGTCGCGGCCGTAGGCGCGCTCGACGCAGAGGCGCACGCCGCGGAAGACGCCCTCGGCGGTGACCGGGCTGGGATCGCCCGAGGCCGCCTTGTGGCCCTCCAGGCCGGCGACGTAGCGGGTTTCCTTGCGGGCCTCTTCGAGGTCGGCCGGCGAGACGCCGACGTCCTCGGCCGTCCAGTAGCGGCCGCCGACCCGCTCGACGGCGCGGCCGAAGGCCTGGAACAGCTGCGGCGTCTTGTCCTTGCGGGCGTCGCCGATGATCACCGACTTGCCGCCGCCCAGCTCCAAGCCGGCCATGGCGTTCTTGTAGGACATCGCCCGCGACAGCTTCAGGGCGTCTTCCAGCGCCGCTTCGGCGCTCTCGTAAGGCCACATGCGGCAGCCGCCGGCGGCCGGGCCCAGCGTGGTCGAATGCACCGCGATGATGGTCTTCAGGCCCGAGGCCGGATCGGAGAAGGCGTGTACGCCTTCATGGCCTTCAAAGGCGGGGGAATCGAACAGGGTCATGCCGGAAACTTCGCGTTTGGGGGAAGAGCGATGCGCGAGGGGCCATCTACGCCGCAAGGCCTCTCCTCACAACCCTTCAAACGCGGGAAAGCTTCACTCCCGGCTTGGGAATCCGCGGCATGCCGGATGGCAAGGGCGCCTCGGGCGTCAGGATGAAGCTGGCCGCGTCGTCGATGACCTTCTGGCGCTGATGGTCGCGGATCAGCAGGTGATAGCCCTTGGCGTACCAGGCGGTCTTGTCGGAGGGCTTCAGCCGGGCGGCCGCCTGCCGCGACGGCGCCTCGGGGATGACCTGGTCGTTGGCCCCATAGAGGTAGGCGACCGGAACCTTCACCGCCCCGATCTCGCGCCAGGCCGCCTCCATCAAGTCGACCAGGCCGCTGATGGTGTCGGGCCGCGCGCCCCAGATCATCAGCGGGTCGCGGCCCATGGCGATCATCTCCTCGCTGTTGTCCGAGGGATGGATGACGTTGGTCAGCCAGCCGGGCGGCTTGATCGCCTGGCCGGGGCTGACGCGGGCGGTGATCCACAGCAGGGTCTTGTTGGGCAGCGGCTGGCTGGACCAGCCCCACACCGCCGGGGCCAGCAGGAGCAATCGATCGGCGGCCGGCGGGCGGTCCGAGGCGAAGGCGCAGATGGCCACCGCCCCGCCCATGCTCTCCCCGGCCACCACCACCGGCACGCCGGGATGCCTGGCCTTCACCAGGCCGACGAAGACCCGCAGGTCCTCGCTCATCAGCTCGCGCCCAGCCCAGATGCCGCGGCCGACCGAACGCCCGAAGCCGCGCTGGTCGAAGGCGTAGGTGGCGATGCCGCGCCCGGCCCAGTCGGGGGCCGCCATGTGGAAGGCGTTGGCGTAGTCGTTCATGCCATGCAGGCCGACCAGCACGACCTTGGTCTCGCCCACCGCCGGCCAGCTGGTCGCGCCCAGCCGCGCCCCATCGAAGCTGACAAACCAGTCGCCGTCGAAGGTGGGTCCGGCGAACTCCGGCGTCGGGGTCAGCGGGCTCTGCAGGGCCATGGGGGCGCAGCCACCGAGGGCGGTCAGACTGAGCAGGAGCAGGCGGCGATTCATGGCTTCAGAATGTCAGCCACCCGGTGGCGAAGATAGGGCGCGTCTCAGCCGCCGAACATCCGGCTGTCGCGCGAGCCATGGACGATCATTGGTCGTCTTCCCCGTCGTCTTCATGGCTTTGGGGGGCGTCGTTCGTCGGTATGACGTCGCCTTCCATCGGCAGCCTGAGCCGATAGACACCCTTGAAGCTGTCGGGATCGGCCGGCTTGTTGTGGCGCAGGATGACGACCTGGCCCTGGCGCGCCATGCCGACGGCGGTCGACCGCACCTGGCCCAGCGCCCGCTGCCAGCGCTCCGGCAGGATGATCCTGGCCACATTGGCCGGGTCGATGCTCTTGCCGGGCGGCAGATCGGCGAGCAGGGAGAGGATGGCGTCTTCGATCGGCGAGGTCATGGAATCTCTGATGTTGCCTAGCTGCTGAATAGACCTCGCCGTCGCACAATGAAACCAACCCCTAGACGCTTTCGCAAAACCTTTGATTGTTGATTTTCGTTAACTCTCTTGACGCGTGTTCGTTTTGTGCCACCCTGCCTGCAGGCACTTGGGGGGCGTCGCAATGCTCAACGGATTCCTACGTCGTCACACAATCGGGTTGGCGCAGCTGTCGGCCTTGGTCGTGATGAGTCTGAGTTTTGCGGCGTCTCCGGCGATGGCGCAGACCCCAGCCCGCAAGGAAATATCCGATCTCAGCGGCAGCGAACTTGCCAGCTTCCGTCGAGGCGTGAACCAAATGATGGCCTGGAACGACGAGCCGGCGAATAGTCCCAACTTCCGGCGGAGTTGGGCCTATTGGGCAAACATGCATGCCCATTTCGGAGACGACTGTTACGGGAGTGTCCCAGCAGCGGCCGGTATGAGCACGATCGAAGCCGTCTCACAGGTAACGGCCGATCAGAAGTCGACTTGGTGCCAGTGCGAGCACGGAACCTACGGTTTCATCGTTTGGCATCGGATGTATCTGTACTATTTCGAGAAGGTCCTCCAGGCAGCCGCAGGTGATGCCAGTCTGCGCCTCCCCTACTGGGACTACACGCGCAGCGCGATCCTTCCGCAGGCTTTTCGCGACGTCACCATTGCTGGCCCGAACGGCCAAAAACTGTCCAATCCGCTATACGTCAGCTTACGCCGCAAGGCCGTCAATGAAGGGACCGCCCTCGCCCCTTACGTGATTGACCATGCGGTAGCCTTCACGAGCCGTGCCTATCAGGCGGACGGAGACGGCTTCAACGAGCGCCTTGAGGACGTGCCTCACGGGCCTGTCCATTGTGCCATTGGTCTCGCCGGTTGCGGCTCGGCCTTCATGGGACATCCCGGAACGGCCGGGAACGATCCGATCTTCTATCTCCATCACGCGAACATCGATCGCCTTTACGAGTGTTGGGTGCGCCGCGATCGGCCCAATCGGACTCCAAAGGACGCGACTTGGTTGGCGCGGAAGTACAGCTTTCCGGATGAGACCGGCGAGATCAAGGAACGCAAGGTGTCTGATATGCTGGATGCCCAGGCGCTCGGCTACACCTACAGTCGGATGGGTAGCTGTCCGACCAGCCCGCCGCCCGGCGGCGGCCTGCTGACGACCACGGACCGCGAGGAGTACCTCATTGGAGGACCTGCACAGATCGGGCGCGGCCCCTCATCAACGCCCCTAACGCTTTCGCCCGCTGCTAAACAGGCCATTCGGAGAGGCCCCTTCCTGTCCGGCCCACCCAGCCCGAAGATCCTGATTATTGAAGGGCTGACCTTCGACGAGACGCCAGGCGCGCTTTACAAGGTCTATTTGACCCTTCCGAACGGCCACTCGGCGTATCTCGGTCTGATCGACTTCTTCTCCAAGGGCACGGCAGATGCGGATCACCATCACGGCGCGGCAACCTACGAGGTTTCCTTGTTGGCGACACGCGCGATCAGGACTCTGAACCTCGACACCGGCACGATATCGGAGGCGAAATTGACCTTCGAGCCGGCGACCGGGGTCGCTGGGGAGTCTCCCGAGACGGCAGAGACCCTGACGCCTGTCGGTAGCAACCTGCGTTACGGGGCCGTACGGCTGGTGACCGAAAGCCGCTGACAGCGCGGCCGGAGCAAACAGACAATGTCCGCCAGTTTCCGCAAGGCTGCTTGCCTGATCGGCTTGTTGACGCTCGCCGCCTCAGGTGTGTCCGCCCAGCCTCCCGAGCCTGTCGTCAATCAGGGCAGCATCAGCTTGCGTCTCGACGACGGGGCGCCCGCCTCGGCCATCATCTATATTGCCGAGGTGGGCGAATGGACGACGGCAGCCGTCAAAGCTGGAGACGATCTGCGTCCGCTTGTGATGGCCAAGTGCGGAAACACGCGCAGCGCCTATCTGGCCGCGCTGCGGACGCTCAACGCCTTCAATGACGACAGGCTAATTGCGACTCAGGATGGTGAGGTCCGGTTGCCGGCGTGCGCCTTTCTGGAAGAAGACGTGAAGCTCGTCGCCCCTCAACGCCTCAACATCAGCCGGATGCTACGACGGGAGACCGGTTTCGAAGGCGGCGCAACGACCAGTCGCTTCCTTGACGCCAACCCGGCCATCCGTAAGTCAGGCAATCCACAGATCATTGCGGCCGGCGCCTCTTATTTTCTGCCCTATCGCAGTGCGCAAACCACGATCAAGCTGCGGACCGACCTGGGCAGACCGGACTTCGAAATCCTCGCGGAACTCAATCGCCGACTAAGGCCCGCCCAACTGGTCGCAACGGCCTCCAGTACAGGGCGGATGGTGAACGGCAGTTCGGCCAGTTCATGGATGCTGCGTTCCGGATCCCGTTGCAGCCCACTAAAGGACGGCCAACTCTGGCCGTTCGATTCCGTCGGCTTGGCGCGGGCCTTTGAAAAATCACTGGCGCAATCGACCGCGAACGGCCGGGCCAAACGCGAAGTCCGGGTCGCCATCCTGGATACAGGCTCGGCGGAACTTCCATCCGCACCCTTCATCCTTGATCGCCTGGTGATCAAACCCGGCCCCGAGGAAAATGCTTATGGCATAAGCGGCGTGCTGCGCGCCGGGCCTCCCTTTGCTTCCCCAACCATCAAGGATGCCAATCACGGCACCATGGTCGCAACACTCGCACTCGGCGGCCCTGCGTTTATAGCCGCCGATCTGAACCAGAGAGCCCAAATAAAGCTTCGGATAGAAAAAATTATTCGGGACGACGATGAAGATGTCATGGAGCAATATATCCAGTACGCTCTCAACGATGCCACCCAGCAGGAAGCATACATCGTCAATGCCAGCTTCGGATTTGCTTCACCCCTGGACATCGTACAGCAGACGCTGGATGGCAACAGGAACTTGCTGATCATTATTGCTGCGGGAAACGAACGCGAAGTGTTGTCGAACGATCCTCGCTATCCCGCGAATTACGGCGGCGAACGTGGAAAATACCAAGGGCGTGTGATCACCGTCGGAGCAAGCGACGCCGACGGCAAGCTCGCTAGTTTCAGCGCGATTGGTTTTGAATACATCGACGTTCTGGCGCCGGGCTGTGAGATTCCAACGCTCGGCCTGGACCTCCAACCGCGCAGCGAGAACGGCACCTCGATGTCGGCCCCGATCGTCACTTTTGTCGCCGCCCTGCTACGTCAGCTGGGCTTGGCAGACACCAGTGACATCCGCAACCGCCTGCTTGTAAGTGTCGACGTGCGAGACGATCTTTTCTACGCCGCGTGGTCCTCAGGCGTGCTCAATCCGATCAAGGCCGTGAGCTTCCATGAGGATGTTGTCGAGTTTGGCGCCGACCGGCAATTGCGGCGCGGCAAGGTTCATCTCGATCTCGACGTTCCGTTGGTCTGTGACGATGGCCGATCCATCGACCAACTAGACCGCGTCATGAAATTCAGTCGCCTCGATAAGCCGGAAAGATGGTTTGTCATTTGGAAAACGGGCGATGGCGCGCTCAATCGTTGCCGAGCCAATCTGCCTGACCAGATGATCTCCTTTGACGAGGAAGGTCAGCCGTCGGATCAGTTGCTTGACCTGACGCAGGTCCGGGATATCGTGTTTGCTCATCGCGCCTGACCCTCAAGGGCTTGTCGCTTGAGCTGATCAGCAATGCCGCCTAACTGCTCTCGCGACAGCGGAGGACGGACATGGACGGCGGCAGCGAACTTCCCAGCAATGGGCCCCACCTGATCACCGAGGGCGAATGGGCCGGCTGGCGGTTCTGGGACAGTGACCCGTTCGAGACCCAGTCGGGGCCCTTCTACTTCAAGGAAGAGGACGACGGCTCCATCCGCTGCGGCTTCCGGGCCGAGCAGCGGCATATGAACGGCGGCGGCTTCATGCACGGCGGCTGCATGCTGACCTTCGCCGACTTCGCCCTGTTCGCCATCGGCTGGCGCGACCTGCAGGGCGGCCATTCGGTGACCGTCAGCCTCGGCGGCGAGTTCCTCGGTCCGGCCCATGTCGGCGACCTGATCGAATGCACCGGCGAGGTGACCAAGGCCGGCAAGTCGATGGTCTTCGTGCGCGGCCTGATCTCGACCGGCGGCAATCCGATGATGAGCTTCTCGGGCGTGGTGAAGCGAGTCGCCAGACGGCTGTAGGACGCCCTCAGATCCGCTCATGACGGCATGAAAAAAGCTTCATGCTGGATGACCGTTCGTTAAGTTGAAATCCAGTCGGCCATCTCCCACGTACACGCTTCAGGACACGGGAGATTTAGCCATGAGGAAACTGTTCCTCATATTTTGTTCATCGGTGGTTCTCACCACCGCCCTCGCAGTCGTCGGCATGACCAACGCCAACGACGACGGCCTCTACGCGACGCTGTCGCGCACGGTCTGACCGCCCGCGCCGCCCGCGGGCGGCGACGGCGGCAAGCCGCCGCCTCTTTCAATCCAGGCTACGTGACCCCCGCCGCCGCCGCCGGCCGGGCCATCATGGCGTTGTACCAGCGGCTGGCCGCCTCCATCTCCTCGGGGATGGCGAACCTGGCCATGCGGGAGAAGTCGATGGCCGTCGCCGCCACGATGTCTGCCATGCTGATCCGGTCGCCGGCGATGAAGTCGCTCTCCTTGAGCCGCCGGTTGAACAGCTTCATGGCCCGCGTCCCGCCGGCCAGGTTGCTCTCGGCGATAGCCGGCACCTGGGTCTCCAGCGCCGCCAGGGCCGGGTGGCTGTGGCGGACCGCCAGCATCAGCGGCGTGGCCAGCATCATCTCCACCCGCCGCAGCCACATCTCGAAGACCGCCGCCTCCTTCGGATCGCGGCCGAACATGTTGGGCTCGGGATAGACGCTCTCCAGGTAGCGGCAGATGGCCACCGACTCGGTGATCGTCGTCTCCGCGTCGATCTCCAGAGCCGGCACATTGGGCAGGCCTGCCTTGGACAGGAAGCTCTTGGCCCGGTGCTCGCCCTTGAAGACGTCGAGGTTGATGATCTCGACGTCGTGGTCGCCCTTTTCGGCCAGGAACCAGCGGACGCGGCGCGGATTGGGCGCGCGGAAGCTGTCGTAGAGTTTCATGGCGATCTCCCGGGTCTTGTTATTGTTTGGGGGCCGGCGTCTCGACCTTCGGCTGTTCGATGACCGGAGCCGGCTTGGCGGCCGGCGGGGCGACCGCCGGCGGCGCGGCCACATGCGGCGCGTCCGGCCCAATGCCGAACAGCTCACGCGGCATGGCGCCGACGACGCTGGCCGTCATGCAGGTGGCCAGGAAGCCGCCCAGCAGCGCCTTCCAGACCATGCCGATCACCTCGGCCCGGCGCTCGGGCATCAGCACGCCCAGCCCCGACACCGTGATGCCGACCGAACCAACATTGGCGAAGCCGCACAGGGCATAGGTCATGATCATCCGGGCCCGTTCGCTCAGTTCCGAGGTCGGAATCTTGCCCAGCTCGATGAAGCCGATGAACTCGGTCAGCATCAGCTTGACCCCCAGCAGCCAGCCGGCCTTGCCCGCCTCCTGCCAGTCGATGCCCATCGACCAGGCCAGCGGCGCGAAGACGACGCCCAGGATGCGCTCGACGCTGACCTTCTCGCCGCCGATCGCCGGCAGCAGGCCGAGAATCTCGTTGCCGATGGCCACCAGGGCCACGAAGACGATGAGGATGGCGCTGATGTTCAGCACCACCATCAGCCCGTCGGCCACCCCCTTGGAGATGGCGTCGATCGAGCTCTCGTAGCGCAGCAGCGAGGTGTAATCGACGTTGACCCCGCCCTCCCCCTTGACCTCCGGCACGATGATCCGGGCCAGCAGCACCCCGGCAGGGGCCGAGACCACCGAGGCGACCAGCACATGGGCGGCGGCGTTGGGCAGGGTGGCTTTCAGCACCAGGGCGTAGGCGACCATGGTCGAGCCGGCCACCGTGGCCAGGCCGACGACCATCATCATGAACAGCTCCGACCGCGTCAGCTTGTCGAGGTAAGCCCTGATGATGATGGGAGTTTCGACCATGCCGACGAAGATGTTGGCGGCCGTCGCCGTGGCCGAGGCGCCGCCCATGCCCATGGTCTTCTCGAACAGGAAGCCGAAGCCCTTGATCACCCACTTGAGCACCTTCCAGTGCCACAGCAAGGCCGACAGGGCCGAGATCACCAGGATCAGCGGCAGCACCTGGAAGGCGAAGACGAAGCCGGCGTTGGGGTTCTCGACCGGATAGGGCGAGGGCCCGCCGCCCAGATAGCCGAACACGAACTGCGTGCCCTTGGCCGTGCCGGCCGCCAGGCCGTCGACGACGCCGCTGATGCCCAGCACCACGCCCTGCAGGGCCGGCACGCCGAACAGCAGGAAGATCAGCCCGACCTGGACCAGCAGCGCCCCGATGGCCAGCCGCCAGGGAAAGGCCTTGCGGTTCTCCGACACGGCCCAGCAGACCAGGAGGGTGAGCACCAGACCGACGAGGCTCTGGGCGTTCTCGAGACGAAACATTCTACGCTCCCGGCGCCCCGACTCCCCCGCCGGTTCTTAGCGCCCTTGCCGCGATTGACTACGAATGGCGCCGCCCGCGCAAGGAAAGAGGCGGCGCGGACGCCGCCTGCTCAAACCATGCGGTTGCGCCAGCCTCCGGTTGCCGCCAATCTGATCACTGTTCAGGGACGCAAACAGACGGCCCGGACGGGGAAGAAGAAGCTGAGGGGCGACCGACATGACCGAACTCACCCGCCGCGGCCTGCTGGCCGCCTCCGCCGGCGCGACGGCGCTCGGCGCCGCCGGCTGCGCGACCGACAGCGCGCCCACAGCCCCGGCCAACGCCGCCCCCTGGACGCCGGACGCCACCGAGTGGGCCAGCCGCATCCGCAAGGGCGAGATCAGCGCCGGCGAGCTGATGGAAGCCACCATCCGCAGGTGCGAGACCCTGCAGCCGAAGCTGAACTTCATCGTCAACTCCGACTACGACCGCGCGCTCGACAAGGCGAAAAAGGGCGGCCAGACCGGCCCGTTCGCCGGCGTCCCCTTCCTGGTCAAGGACCTCGACGACTACGTCGGCATGCCCACCCGCTCGGGCTCGCGCTGGACCCTGGCGCATCCGGCCAAGACCACGCAGGACGTCTACATCGACGCCTTCGAGCGGGCCGGCCTGGTCTTCTTCGGCAAGTCGGCGACCCCGGAATACGGCTTCCTGCCGACCACCGAGCCGATCGGCTACAACCCCACCCGCAATCCCTGGGACCCCAGCCGTAGCAGCGGCGGCTCCTCCGGCGGCGCGGCGGCGGCGGTGGCCAGCGGCGTTCTCCCGATCGCTCATGCCAGCGACGGCGGCGGCTCGATCCGCATCCCCTCCTCCTGCTGCGGCCTGTTCGGCCTCAAGCCTTCGCGCGGCCGGATGATCGACCCCACCCCGCAGGACAAGGTGGTCGACATCAGCGTCAACCACGCCGTCGCCCGTTCCGTGCGCGACTCCGCGGCCCTGTTCGCCGCCACCGAGCGGCAAGGCGGCCCCCTGCCCGCCGTCGGCCTGGTCACCACGCCGCTGCGCCGCAAGCTGAAGGTCGGCCTGCTCTACAAGAGCGGCAACGGCAAGGATCCGGGCCCCGAGGTCCGTGCCGCTATCGACGGCACGGCCAAACTGCTCGAGAGCCTCGGCCACCACGTCGAGCCCACCGACTGGCCGATCGACAGCGCCCAGTTCGGCCAGGACTTCCTCACCCTGTGGTCCTCCGGCGCCGCCCAGCTGGTCCAGGCGGTCGCCCGCGCCACCGGCAAGACCCCCGACGCGACCATGCTGGAGCCCTTCAGCCTCGGCATGGCCCAACTGATCGCCACCCTGCCCCCCGGCTCGCTGGAGAAGGTCATCGGCCGGCTGACCGCCAATGCGGCGGCCTACGACGCCTGGTTCGCCAAATTCGACGTGGTGCTGATGCCGGTGCTGACCAGCCCGCCCGTGCCGCTCGGCTTTGTCACCGGCGATGTGCCCTTCCAGGAGCTGGCCGCCCGGCTGACCGACTATGTCGGCTACACCCCGCTGCAGAACGTCGCCGGCGCCCCGTCGATGAGCGTGCCCCTGCACTGGACGGCCGAAGGCCTGCCGGTCGGCAGCCAGATCTGCGCCCGCATCGGCCAGGAAAAGCTGCTGTTCGAACTGGCCTACCAGCTGGAGGCGGCCCAGCCCTGGGCCGGCCGCAAACCGCCCGTCAGCGCCTGATCAGCACATCGGCTCGTGGCGGCCGTGGATGTCCTTGAGCATGGCTTCGATGACCGCGAAGTCCATCTTCTTGGGGTTCATGTAGCGGACGCAGCCCTTGCCGCAGTTGATGCCCGGCACGGCCAGCTGCGCCTTGAACGTCTCGATGGCTTTCTGGCCGGCATAGAAGGCGACGTGCTGAATCTGGTTGTTGAACGCCACGCCGGCCTCCGGATGGCCCGGCGCATGGTAGGCGGGCATGCCATAGCTCATCCGCTCTTCCCAGCCGGTCAGGGTCTTGAGGCAGGCGTCCCTCATCGCCTGGATGTAGGGCAGCCGCTCGGGACCGACCTCCAGCATGAAATCATCGACGGTGGCGGCGGCGGACTGGACCATGGCTGTCTCTCCTCGGTCGCAGCCTAGGACTCGGGTCACGCCGTTCGCAACACCCCCAGCCCAAGGCGAACGGCGGCCCCTAGCTCATCGCCTCCAAAATCTTCTTCACCTCGGGCTTCATGATCTTGCCGTTGGCGTTGCGCGGCAGGGTTTCGTGCCAGAAGGCGATGCGGATCGGCACCTTGAAGGCGGCCAGGCGGTCGGCGACGAAGGCGCGCAGTTCCTGCTCCGTGGCGTGGCTGCCGGGCTTGAGGGTGACCACGGCGGCCGGCTCCTCGCCCAGCTGCTTGTGCGGGATGCCGACCAGGGCGGCGTCCATCACCGAGGGGTGGTCGTAGAGAACGTTCTCGACCTCGATGCAGTAGATGTTCTCGCCTCCGCGGATCAGCATGTCCTTGGCCCGGTCGATGATGTAGCAGAAGCCCTCCTCGTCGAGCCGCGCCAGGTCACCGGTCTTCACCCAGCCGTCGACGAAGGTCTGGGCCGTGGCTTCCGGCTTGTTCCAGTAGCCCTTCACCACCTGCGGGCCCTTGCACCACAGCTCCCCAACCTCGCCGATCGGCAGTTCGCGGTCGCCCTCGACTGTCATGATCTTCAGGTCGGTGACGGCCACGGCGGGGCCGCAGCTGTCGGGGCGGTTCTCATAGTCCTCGCCGCTGTGGGTCGTGGCCGTGGCCGAGGTCTCGGTCATGCCCCAGCCGTTGCCGGGGGCGGACTTGGGCCAGGTTTCCTTGATCTTGCGGACCAGCTCCGGCGCGCTCGGGGCGCCGCCGTAGCCGACGCTTTCGAGGCTGGAGAGGTCGTACTTCTCGCGGGCCGGATGCTCGATCAGCTGCCAGGCGATGGTCGGCACGCCGCCGGCGGCGGTGACCTTCTCGCGCTCGATCAGCTGCATGGCCAGCTCGGCGTCCCACTTGCGCATCATGACGATCTTGCCGCCGCCGAACATCACCGGGTTCAGCACGGCGAAACAGCCGGTGGCGTGGAAGAAGGGCACCGAGATCATCATCGCCTTCTGCGGCGCGTCCGGATCGGGGGCCGGCGGCTGCTCGCCGCGGCGCAGGAAGCTGCGGGCGGCGGCGCTGCCCGCCGACATGATGTTGGAGTTGACGTTGCGATGGGTGGCCAGCGCCCCCTTCGGCTTTCCGGTGGTGCCGGAGGTGTAGAAGATGGTGGCGTCGTCCTCCGCCGTCAGCGGCGTGTCGCACAGGGGCAGCTCGGGCAGGTCCTTCCACGCGCCCGGCTCGCCGATCACCTCTTCCATCTTGGTGACGTAGGGGTGGGTGACCTCGTCGGCCATGCGGCTGACGAAGACATGGCTGAGGTCGGGGCAGTTGGGCAGGTGCTCGGCCAGGCGGTCGAAGCGCTCGACGTCCATGATGGCGACCTTGGTCCCCGAATCGGTCAGGCCGTATTCCAGCTCCGGCCCGGTCCACCAGGCGTTCAGCGGCGTCAGGATCGCCCCCAGGCTGAGGCCGGCATAGAAGGCCACCGGCCATTCGGGCAGGTTGCGCATGATGATGGCCACCCGGTCGCCCTTGCCGACGCCCCGCTCCTTCAGCGCCTCGGCGAAATTGACCACCGCCCGGTAGAAGGCCTCGAAGCTGATCCGCTCGTCCTCATGGACCAGGAAGATCTTCTCGCCGTGCGTGCGGCCGACGACTAGGCTGTCGCGCAGGGTCGGCGGGGCGTTCTTCCACACCCGCGTGGGCACACCGCGAATGACGAGTTCCTCCATCTCGAACGGCGCCCCGGGGGCGGTGAGGAGGGCATGCGCCTCCTTGATCGACATGGCGGGCCAGGCGGCGTCAGGCATCTTGCGGGCTTCCCTGTGGTTTCATTGTCTTGGCCAGCGTCTGTCGGCGGGCTCCCCCTGGGTGAAGCACAGGCTCGCGCCCGATGCAAACACCTGTTTGACCGCTCAGTCGACCCCCAGCCGGGCGGCGATGAAATCGAGGAACACCCGCGCCTTTCGCGGCAGGCTGCGCCCATGCCAGACCGCCCAGAGACCCAGCGGCGGGGCGCTCCAGTCGGGCAGCAGGCGGACCAACCGACCCGCCTCCAGATCGGCTTTGACGAGGAACCCGGGGGCCAGCACAGCGCCGAGCCCGCCTCGCGCCAGGTCGGCCAGGACGTCGCCGTTGGCGGTGCGGACGGCGGGGTTGATCTCCACCTCCACCCTGGCCTTGCCGCTGGCCAGCGGCCAGCGGGTGGCGAAGGCCGAGGAGGTCAGGCTGATAGCGGGCCGCGCCGCCAGGTCGCTCGGCGCGGCGACGGCGCCGTGGGCCCGTTCGAAGCCGGGCGCGGCGACCACCATGCGGGGATAGTTCCCCAGCCACAGGGCCGTCAGCCGGCTGTCCTCCAGCTCGCCGAGGCGCAGGGCGACGTCGACGCCCTCGGCGATCAGGTCGATGCGGTCGTCGCGGGCCATCAGGTCCAGCCGCATGCGCGGGAAGGCGGCGAGGAAGGCGCCGGCGTGCGGGGCCAGCTCGGCCCGGGTGAAGGCCACCGAGGCCGAGACCCTGAGCAGCCCGGCCGGCTCGCGCTCGGCCCCGCGTACCGCCGCCTCCATCGCTTCATGCTCGGCGACCATGGCCCGGGCGTGGTCGACCACTTTGCGGCCGGCCTCGGTCAGCGCCAGGCTACGGGTGGTGCGGTTCATCAGCCGGCCGCCGAGTTCGCTCTCCAGGGTGGCCACGGCCCGGCTGGCCACCGACTGGCCGACCCCGGCCTCGGCGGCGGCGCGGCTGAAGCTGCCGGTCTCAGCGACGCGCAGGAACAGGCGCAGGGCGGTCAGGCGATCCATAACTTATGCTGTCATGGCATAGATCATATGCACAATGGCCAAATTATCACGGATCGGAGATCGACGTATCAAACGCCATGGCCGATTTCCAACTCCACAGCCGCGCGACCGCCCCCTTCGCCTCCAAGCCCCTGCTGGAGCAGGCTCAGAAGGCCGTCGGCTACGTCCCCGCCCTCGCCGCCCAGATGGCCGAGAGCCCGCAGCTGCTGGAGGGCTACTTCGCCCTCTCGGCCATCTTCGCCAAGTCGAGCTTCACCCCGGCCGAGCAGCAGCTCGTCCTGCTGGCCGTCTCCGTCGAGCACGACAGCCACTACTGCACCCCGGCCCACGCCATGCGGGCCCGCGCCGCCCTCCTCCCGGAGGCCGATATCCGTTCAATCCGCGACCGCCGCCCCCTGCCCGACTCGCGGCTTGAGGCCCTGCGCGCCTTCACCGTGCGGATGGTGCGCGAGCGCGGCTTCCTCTCCGACGCCGAGATCGAGGCCTTCGTCGCCGCCGGCTTCACACGCGCCCAGGCGCTGGATGTGGTGCTGGCGGTCGGCCTCAAGACGATGAGCAACTACGTCAACCACCTGGCCGAGACCCCGCTCGACCCGCCGTTCGCCAACGACGCCCAGGTCGCCTGAAGGAGAACACGATGAAGCCCATCGCCCTGGCCCTCGCCACCCTTGCCCTCGCCGGACCGCTGATGACCCCGACGCTCGCCGCCGCCGCCAAGCCGGCCATCTACACCCCGGCCCTGAACAACGTCGCCGTCGGCGGCTACGACACGGTCGCCTATTTCACCCAGGGAAAACCCGTGCGCGGCGCGGACGCCTTCCAGACCGACTGGCGGGGCGCGACCTGGAAGTTCAGCTCGGCCGCCAACCTGGCAAAATTCAAAGCCAATCCAACGGCCTACGCTCCGCAGTTCGGCGGCTATTGCGCCTGGGCGGTGGCCAACAACTACACGGCCAAGGGCGATCCGCAGAACTGGAAGATCGTCGGCGGGAAGCTGTACCTGAACTACAACGCCGAGATTCAGGGCCGCTGGAACAAGGACATCCCCGGCTTCATCGCCAAGGGCGCCGCCAACTGGCCGAAGGTCCTCGAGAAATGAAGAAACCCTGGAAGTACCTGCCCGACGCCATGGCCCTGTTCATGGCCGCCATCTTCCTCGACAGCCTGCGCTACAAGTTCACCGACCATCCCAAGACCCAGGTGATCTTTGGGGCGCTCGATGGCTGGGCCACGAGCCTCGGCGCGGCCGGACTGTTCGGCCACACCGGCCTGTTCAGCCAGTACGTCATCGGCAGCATCGAGCTGCTGGCCTCCACCCTGCTCATCGTCGGCCTGCACCCGCGCTTCAAGCATCTGCAGGCCGGCGGCGCCCTGGCCGGCCTGCTGGTGATGACGGGAGCGGTCAGCTTCCACCTGTTCACGCCGCTGGGCGTCGATCCCAACCACGACGGCGGCGGCCTGTTCGCCGCCGCCTGCACCAACCTGGCCTTCGCCGCCATCCTGCTGGTCGGCTTCCGGCGGGCCGACCTGGTGGCGTTGCTCAGGCGGCTGGCAGCGGTGGTCACACCCTCTTAGCGCTCGAAGCGATTATAACACGGCACGGGCCGTAAGAGGCCAAAAATTTGTCTGCTAATTCAACCGTTTACTTGGCCCAACCGACCCTTCAGGAACCTACTTTTCGTCCCTGCTGAAGCGCGATTGCACCTACCCAATTCCACCCTGCAAGGCCGCCGCCGGCAGCCGCGGAAACGGGTTGCCGGGAGCGGCGAAAAATTTTGCCTGGGTAGAATTCCGCCAGCCTCGTCAGGCGACGCCTTCCAGCCGCTTCAACGCCGCGCCAAGCTTGGCCTTCGCCGCTTCCGCGTCCGCCAGCTTGCCCCGGTTCTCCTCGATGACCTCCTCCTTGGCCTTGGCCAGGAAGTCCGGGTTGCCGAGTTTGCGATTGACCCGCTCGATGTCGGCGTCGTGGCCGGCGATCTCCTTGGCCAGGCGGGCCTTCTCGGCCGCCAGGTCGATGAACTCCGCGACGGCGAGCGCGCCGGTCGCTTCGCCGATCACGAAGGGCACCGATCCGGCAGGTGCCTCGCCCAGATCCGCGCTCTGCAGGCGGCCCAGGGTCAGGATCAGGTCGCGATGGCGTTCCAGTCGCGCGGCCGCCTCGTCGCCGGCGCCAGCGAGGGTCAGCGGGATGCGAGCCCCAGGCGGGACGTTCATCTCGGCCCGCAGCGAGCGGACCTCGCCGACCAGGTCGACGACCCAGCCGATCTCGGCCTCGGCGGCCGGATCGACGTAGCTTTCCGGATAGCTCGGCCAGTCCTGGGTCATCAGGAAGCCATTGCGGATCGGACCTTCCTCGGCGGTCTTTTCCCACAGCTCTTCAGTGATGAAGGGCATGACCGGATGGAGCATCAACAGGCACTGGTCGAGGACCCAGGCCGTGGTCGCCTGGATCTCGGCCTTGGCCGCCGCGTCCGAGCCGTTGAGGATCGGCTTGGCCAGTTCCAGGTACCAGTCGCAGAAGACGTTCCAGATGAAGCGGTAGAGGCTGCCGGCGACCTCGTCATAGGCGCAGGTTTCCAGCGCCGCGGTGACCTCGGCCGCCGTCTTCGCCGTCTCGCCGCGGATCCACTTGGCCAGGGTCTGGCTGACCGCGCCCGGGTCGAAGCCTTCGACCCGGACGCAGCCGTTCATCTGGGCAAAGCGGGTCGCGTTCCACAGCTTGGTGCCGAAATTGCGATAGCCCTCAATGCGTTGCTCGGAGAGCTTGATGTCCCGCGCCTGGCCAGACATCGCCGTCAGGGTGAAGCGGACAGCGTCGCAGCCGTACTGGTCGATGAGGACCAGGGGATCCATGACGTTGCCCTTGGACTTGCTCATCTTGGCGCCGGTCTGGTCGCGGACCAGGGCGTTGATGACCACCCGCTGGAACGGGACTTCGCCGGTGAAGTGCAGCCCCATCATCATCATCCGGGCGACCCAGAAGAAGATGATGTCGAAGCCGGTGACCAGGGTGTGGGTCGGGTAGAAGCGTTCGAGGTCGTCGGTCTGCTCAGGCCAGCCGAGCGTCGAGAACGGCCACAGGCCCGAGGAGAACCAGGTGTCGAGGACGTCCTCGTCCTGGCGCAGCGTGGTGGCCTGGCCGTAGTGCTCGGTCGCCTTGGCCTGGGCCGCCTCTTCCGTCTCCTCGACGAAGATCTTGCCGTCGGGGCCGTACCAGGCCGGGATGCGATGGCCCCACCACAGCTGGCGGCTGATGCACCAGGGCTGGATGTTCCGCATCCACTCGAAGTAGGTCTTCTCCCAGTTCTTCGGCGAGAAGACGGTCGCGCCGTCCTCGACCGCCTTGATGGCCGGCTTGGCCAAGGTCTCGGCGTCGACGTACCACTGGTCGGTCAGGTAGGGCTCGATGACGACGCCCGAGCGGTCCCCGTGCGGGACCTGGTGTCTGACCTTCTCGATCTCGCGCAGCAGGCCCAGTTCCTCGAACTGCTCGACGACCTTCTTGCGGGCGACGAAGCGGTCGAGGCCCCGGTACTCGGCCGGGGCGTTCTCGTTGATCTTGCCGTAGGCGTCCATGATCGAAATGGACGGCAGGTTGTGGCGCTTGCCGACCTGGAAGTCGTTGAAATCGTGGGCCGGGGTGATCTTGACCGCCCCACTGCCCTTCTCCGGGTCGGCGTATTCGTCGGCGATGATCGGGACCGGCCGGCCGACGATGGGCAGGCGGACGCATTTGCCGATCAGGTGCTTGTAGCGCTCGTCATCGGGGCTGACGGCGACGGCGGTGTCGCCCAGCATGGTCTCGGGCCGGGTGGTGGCGACGACGATCTCGCCCGATCCGTCTTCCAGCGGATAGGCGAAGTGCCAGTAGGCGCCGTCGACCTCCTTCTGTTCGACCTCGAGGTCTGAGATGGCGGTCTGGAAGTGGGGGTCCCAGTTGACCAGGCGTTTGTCGCGATAGATCAGCCCCTGGCGGTGCAGGGTGACGAAGACGCGGCGGACGGCGGCCGACAGGCCGGGATCGAGGGTGAAGCGCTCGCGCGACCAGTCGCAGCTGGCGCCCAGCCGGCGCAGCTGGTTGACGATCGTGCCGCCGCTTTCCGCCTTCCATTCCCAGACCTTGTCGACGAAGGCGTCGCGGCCCATGTCGCGGCGGCTCATGTTGCCGGCCTCGGCCAGCTGGCGCTCAACGACCATCTGGGTGGCGATGCCGGCGTGGTCGGTGCCGGGCAGCCACAGGGCGGCCTTGCCGCGCATGCGCTGGAAGCGGATCAGCACGTCCTGCAGGGTGTTGTTCAGCGCGTGGCCGATGTGCAGGCTGCCGGTGACGTTCGGCGGCGGGATGACGATGCTGAACGGCTCGGCGTCCGGGTTGTCGGTCGGCGCAAAGGCGCCCGAGGCTTCCCAGGCGGCGTACAGGCGCGGCTCGACGGTCTTGGGGTCGAAGGTCTTCTCAAGCATGGCGGGGTTCTTAGGCGTGTGAGGTCTGTGCGCAAGCCCTTCCACATCGGGAATACGCCTGCGGGCGAGCTGGCGGCCGACGATCTCTCACCGTCACCCCAGCTTCGTCATCCTAGGCCTTGTGCCTAGGACCCACTGTTCAGCTGCCGCGAAACCCTGCCGCGGGAGCGCGGCTGCGCTCCCGTTCCGCTGATCGTGCGGGCGGACAAGTGGGTCCTAGGCACAAGGCCTAGGATGACGGCTCTATACTCGGCCGCGCAGGACCTTCTCGACCGCCTCGGCGACCTTGGCCTCGGCGATGCGCGGCAGGTTGTCGTCCAGCCACTGCTTGAGCAGCGGCTTGAGGAGTTCGCGGACGACCTCTTCCAGGGTGCGACCAGGGGCCGGCATGGACAGGGCCGCTTCGAGGCGACCAAAGGCCGAGACCGTCGCGCTGGCGGCGGCGGCGCCGATCAGGTCGTCGTCCTGGGCGCTGAAGCTCGGCGGGACATAGGGTTCGGGTTCCGGCTCGGGAGCGCTGTAGACCGGCTCGGGCTCAGGCTCGGGCTCCGGCGTCCAGGCCGCTTCCGGCTCGGGAGCCGGCGGTTCGTAGACGTCGATGTCGCCGTGGGTTTCCAGCGGGGCCGAAGCCTCGATGGCGTCGGTCAGTTCCAGGACGTCCTCGTCCTCGGGCTCGACGGGGAGCGGATCGGGAGCAGCCTGGGCCTCGGCCGGCGGCGCATCATCTTCCGAGATGATGCGGCGGATGGAGGCCAGGATTTCCTCCATCGTCGGTTCCTGGGCGGTCTGTTCGGACATTTGACGGGCCTGCGCTGGAGCGATGCGAATCCGGACTGGTGGGTGAAGCGTATGCTTACCCACCTGTTCCTGCAAATAGGTGCGGTAATAAGTCTTACGCTCCGGTTTCCGGAGCGCAAACTCACTTGTTCGCGGTCTTCACCGCTTCTTCCGGCGCTGGTCCGATTCTGGGCGCCAGCACATGATCGACGGCGGCGACCACCGGTTCCCACGGCACCCAGCCGAAGCTGCGGTAGACTTTCCGGTACGAGGCCTTGGGATCGTACAGGGTCTGGTCCGGGGTCAGCCAACGAGCCTCCAGCTTGCCGATGGCGGCCAGCACGAAGGCGCCGGCGAGGTATTCGTCGCGGCGGGCGTTGATCAGCGACAGCTCGGCGTTGCGCAGTTCCTGCTGGGCGTTCAGCACGTCGAGCGTGGTGCGCAGGCCGACCTGGGCCTCCTGGCGGACGCCTTCGAAGGCGATGCGGGCGGCGCGGACCTGTTCCTCGTTGCTGGCCAGGGCGGCGCGGGCGCCGAGCAGCTGGTTCCAAGCCTGGGCGACATCCTGCTGGGCGGCGCGGCGAGCGCCCTCGATGGCGGCCGCGTCGGCGTTGTTCTGCTCCTGGGCCTGACGGATCGAGGAGGAGATCTGGCCGCCGGTGAACAGCGGCACCGACAGCGCCACCGAACCGGAGACGCCGCGGTCGAAATCGTCAAAAGGGTCGTTGGTCGGCGAGCTGCCAGAGGCGTCGACCTGGCCACGCAGGTTGATGCTGGGACGGGTGGCGGCCTTGGCCTGGGCGACGCGGGCGCGGCTGGCCTGTTCGGCGTAGTTGGCGGCCAGCAGGGCCGGGTTGCTCTCCTCGGCCATCAGGAAGGCGTCGTCGATCGAAGCTGGCAGCAGCTCGGCCAGCGACGGCTCCTGCTCCAGGTCGCCGGGATTCTGGCCGACGACCGAGGCGTAGTTGGCGCGGCTGATGGCCAGCTGGGCGCGGGCGTTCGACTGCTGCGACTTGGAGGCGGCCAGCCGGGCTTCGGCCTGGGCGACATCGGTGCGGGTGATTTCGCCGACCTCGAAGCGGGCGCGGGCCTCGTCGAGCTGGCGTTGGAGCACGGCGACATTCTCGTCGGCGATGCGCAGCGATTCGATGTCGCGGCGGACGTCGACGTAGAACTGGATGACCTGGCTCAGCACGTTCGATTCGACCGTGCGCAGGTTCTGGCGGCCGGTCTCGATGTCGGCCTGGGCGGCGGTGACCTGCGAGCGGACGCGGCCGCCGGTGTAGAGCGGCTGGTCGATGGTGATGGCGGCGCTGGTCGAGGAGCCGCGAGAATCGTCGCTGATGCCGGTCAGGATATTGCCCTGGGGCGTGCCGAAGCGGTCGTAGCTGATGCCGTAGTTGAGGCTGGCGCTGATGTCCGGGCGATAGCCGCTGCGGGCCTGCACGACGGTCTCGTCGAGGGCGCGCAGGTTGGCCCGCTGCTCGCGCAGGGTGGGGTTGGTCTGGTAGGCCAGCGCGATCGCGTCGGCCAGCGACTCGGCGAACGCCGGCGCGGCCACGCCCGCGACAATCCCGGCGGTGCAGATGGCGGCCAACAGTCCGGCCTTACGGCTCTTGAACATTGAAACTATCCCCAGAGGCGACGACGCCGCCTTTATATGATCGCCTGTAAGTCTCGCCGCCAGTCGCGGCCAGTTAAGCTTTTTTCACGCACGAACGTTGCCGCAGGATTACAGCCCTGACGGGTTCACGCCAAAGTCGCGAACCGTCGCAGGCCGTTTTCCTAAAATGCGAAGGCAGCCTTCGGCGAAAAACCGGGCAGCATCGGGGCCGCCGAGTCGAACACCGAGCGGCCGCCGACGCCGTCTTCGGACCGTACATAGGTCATCGCGCGGCCGACGGGACCCGTCCGCTCGACGATTCCCAGCCGCCCGTGCAGCGCGAGCACACCCGTCCAGGCTTCCGGCACGGTGGAGACCGCCCCTTCGCTGAGGATCAGGTCATAGGGCCCGCCGCTGACGGCGGTCAGGTCCTCGCCGTCGAGGCGGGTGACGGTGAGGCCCATCTGTTCCAGGATCGCCGCCGCATAGGGCGCGGCGATGGCCAGGGCCCGCTCGCCTGCCTTGGGGCCGAGGGTCTGCAGCAGCTTGGCGATGTCGCGCGGGCGCATCAGATAGAGGCCCGGCGCGTACTCGACCTCGGTGTCGGCATAGGCCCCGTGAGCCTTGCCGGCCGGCAGCAGCGATTCGCGCGCCACGGCCCGGAAGGCGTCGGTGATGGTCAGGTCGGTGACATCGGCTGTGCGGACCTGGCTTTCGACCATGTTCTCGCGCGCGGCGGCGAAATCGGCGGCCATGGAATCCCTCGGAAAGACGCGGCGTTTGCTGGCCCGGCTTATAGGTCCGGCCTTAAGGGGAACGCAATGGAAGCATCGCTAATGCTTGTCGTCGCGGCTCGCCTCTGATAGCGAACCGCCTCCCCGACGCACCGCCAGTGTCGGTGGACGGTAAGGCCCGGTGGCGGAGTGGTTACGCAGAGGACTGCAAATCCTTGCACCCCGGTTCGATTCCGGGCCGGGCCTCCAAATTTTTCAGTCCGATATCCCGTCCCGCCAGCCGCAAATCGGCTAGGCTCTGCGGCATGTGGACCACCCCGAAAGCCACGGGCGGCTGATGCCCTACAACGGCGAGCTCATCGGAACGCGGCTGGGGCCCATCGACTGGCCAGCGACGACGCGGCGGTTGCTGGCCTTCCGGGCTGTGTTGGCGCCGGACGACGCGGGCGGTCTCGACGATGCGGCGGGTTTCCTGGAAGCCTTGCCAATGCAAGTGGTGGCGCCCGAATGGGTGCTGGCGCTGATGGCGCGCGACCTCCCCGGCCAGGGCCTGAGCCTCGATGAGCAGCGGCGCGGGGTGCATGTGTCGCAGGACAGCCGCTTCCTGCGCCCGATCCGGGCGGGAGACACTTTGAGCGTCGGCGGCGAGATCGTGGGCGTCCGCGCCAGTCGGGCCGGGACGGTAGTCAGCACCCGCTTCGAGACCCGGGCGCCGGACGGCGAATTGGCGGCGGTCAGCACCAGCGTCAGCATCCTGCGCGGCGTCGCTGTGACCGGACCAGAACACCCAGAAACAAGCGAGCAGCCCTGGCCCGCCTTCGTCGCGACCGGCGAACCGAAACCGATCCTCACCGCCCGGGGCTTTCCGCACCAGTATTCGGAATGCGCCGAGATCTGGAACCCGATCCATACCGAGCGCGCCGTCGCCCTGGCCGCAGGCCTGGACGACATTCTCATCCACGGCACCGCCCTCTGGGCCCTGGCCGGCCTGGCCCTGACACCGGCGGGCGGAAGGCTGACACGGCTGGCGGCCAGGTTCCGCGCGCCGGCCTGGGCGGGCGAGCCGATGGCCCTGCGGGCCGGCGAGCCGGTGGGCGAGCAGACGCCGTTCCAGCTGACCGCGCCCGACGGGCGGCTGCTCTGTGAGGGGTTCGCCGAAACCTGAAACTGCACCTGAGACTACCCTCCTCCCGGACCGCGTCCGGAATGTGAGTGAACATTCACTTGCATTTCGGGACGAGGTGTGGCGACATGCTGGCAACGGAGGATGCCCGCATGACCTGGGTCGCCATTGTCGTCCTGACCATCGCCCTCTGGCGCCTGTGGGAAGACCAGAAGGGCCTCCGTCGGCAGACCGGGGAGATGAGCGAGCGCCTGGCGCGCCTCGAACGGCCGGAGACGGCCGCATCCCTCGAACGGACAGCCGACGTCTGGGCGCCGCGGGCCGCCGCCGCTGACCCCGACCCTGCGCAGTCCGAGCCAGATCCTGTCGAACCCGCCGCGTCACGACCGGAACCCGTGTCGCCACCCCAGCCGCAGCGGGCGCCTGCACGGCCACAGCCGCCGCGCGTCAACCTGGGCGAACTGCTGGCCGAGAAGGGCCTGGCCTGGCTGGGCGGCGGCGCGCTGGTGCTCGGCGGCGTCTTCCTGGTCGGCTATGCGGCGCAGCAGGGCTGGTTCACGCCGATCGTGCGGCTGGTCGCGGCCGTGGGCTTGGCCGGCATGATGCTGGCCGCCTCCGAGGTCCTGCGTCGTCGCCCGGGTCCGCGTCAGCAGGCCTTGGCTTCGGCCGTGCTGGCCGGGGCTGGGGCCAGCACCCTCTACGCCACCCTGTGGGCGGCCTACGCCCTCTATCACTACATCGGTCCCGGCGTGTCGGCGGTGCTGCTGCTCGCCGTCTCGGGCCTGCTGCTGGCCCTGTCGCGCGACCGGCGTGAGCCGTTGGCCCTGATGGCGCTGTTCGGCGCCTTCATCGCGCCGATGATCACCGCGCCGCAGGACTGGAACGCCATCGCGCTTGTCCTCCACACCATCGGCGTCGCCGCCGCCGGCCTGGTCGTCGCCCATCGCCGCCGGTGGGAGGCGACCGCCCTCGCCGCCTCGGCCGGCGGCCTCGTCCTCCACCTCGCCGCCACCTGGGACGGCGAGCCCTGGCGCCAGATCCTCACCCCGCTGTTGCTGGTCGCCCTGACCCTGGCCTGGCGCCATCGCCGGGCCGGCGAAGCCCGTCCCCTCACCCCGGCGATCCTGCCGGTCGCGTTCCTGCTCGCCGCCCTTGGCCTGCTGATCCCCTTCGGCGCCGTCCGCGACGCGGCCATCGTCGCCGGCGCCACCGGGGCCGGCCTGGCCCTGACCGGCCTGATCGCCTTCGCCGCCCGGCGCGGCTGGACCAGCGGCTGGCTGCTGGCCGTCCCGGCCGCCCTGCTGGTCACCGGCCTGGCGCTCGACGTCGCCTTCGCCCACGGGCCTGTCTTGGTCACCGCCCGTCTCGGCGCCCTGCTGGCCATCGCCGGCCTGGCCGCCGCCAGCCTGGCGGTGTTCCGCGCCCCGACCTTCGACGGCGCCCCGGCCCCGCTGGCCGTCGCCGCCTTCCTGCTGGCCCAGCTGGCCGGTTTCGGCCTGCCCAGCCTGCCAGGAGCCGGGATGGTGCTGCTTGGCGCCCTCCCTGCCCTGGCCGCCGCCGCCTGGCTCGGCCGCCGAACGCCAAGCGACCGTCACCACGACGCCTGGACCCTGTCGGCCGCCGCCGGCCTGCTGCTGGCGGCCTTCATCGCCGCTCCCGACTGGAGCCGTCCGGCCGCCTTCGCCGGCATGGCCCTGGCTTTCGCCCTCGCCCAGCGCCGCCTGGGCTGGCTAGGCCTGACCATCGCCGCCATGGCCGCCGTCGGCCTGGCCAGTTCGGCCGCCCTGGCGCCCGACTTCGTGCTGGCCGCCCTGGAAAGCGCCGGCGGGGCCCGCCGCGCCGTCGCCGCCTGCCTGGTCGGAGCCGGCCTCGCCGCCCTGGCCGCCTGGCGCCTGGCGCCGGCCCCGCCGGTCGGGGCGGCGCGGCAGGTGCTGGCCGCGGCGGGCGTCGGCCTGGGCCTGATCGGCGCCTTCCTGGCCCTGCGCTTCGCCGCCGCCGGCGAGAGCGCCGTCATCGGCCTCCTCATGGAGTCCTCGCTGCGCACCCTGCTGCTGGCCATGGCCGGCGCCTCGGCCCTGCTGATGCTGCGCGACGTCAAGGGCGTCATCGCCCGTTTCGGCCCGCACGTCCTGCTTGGCATGGCCCTGGCCAACGCCGCGGCCGGCCAGCTGTTCTGGCTCAATCCCTGGTGGGGCGGCGAGACGCAGGCCATCGAGGCCGTCCCCGTCGTCAACACCCTGCTGCTGGCCTATCTGGCGCCGGCCGCCGTGCTGGGGGTCGCTTCCGGCCGGCTCTATCGCCGACCCGAGCTCCTGCCCGCCCGCGTCTACGGCGCCGCCGCCTCACTGCTGGCCTTCGTCTGGGCGATGATGGAGACGCGCCACCTGTTCCATGGCCCGCAGCTGTGGCGCGGCGAGACCAGCTTCGCCGAATGGGCCTGCCTTGGCGCCCTGGCCGCCGCGGCGCCGCTGGTCCTGCGCCGCTTCGCCCCGGCTCCGGCCCGCGCCGACGCGGAGGACACCGCGACCCTGATCAGCCTCGTCGCCCTGCCCGTCGCCCTGTTGCTGGTCGGCGTGCTGCACGCCCCCTGGTGGGGCCTGGACGCCGCCTCGCTCGGGGCGCCCTGGATCGCCGGCCCCGCCCTGCTGGCCCTGACGGCGCTGGCGGCGCTCAACGCCCGCACCCTGACCGGTCCCGGCCGGGAGATGCTGCTGGTCGTGGCCGCCGCCTTCGCCCTGATCCTGGTCACCCTGGCGACCCGCTGGGGCTTCCATCCGGCCGACCTGCGGGCCACGACGGCCATCCGGTTGGAGACCTGGACCTATTCGGCGCTCTGGGCCCTGTTCGGCGCCGGCCTCCTGACCCTCGGCTCGGCCCGCAAGGAGCGGTCGCTGCGCTGGATGGCGCTGGGCATCCTGTTCGCCACGGCCGGCAAGGTGCTGATCTTCGACATGGCCAGCCTCGACGGCGTCATCCGCGCCGCCAGCTTCCTGGCGGTCGGGGCCCTGATGGTGGCGGCGGCGGTGCTGGCCCGGCGCCTTGGCCGCCCCGGCTAGAACAACACCTTGCGGATGCGGAAGACGATGGAACGGCCGGAGGGGTCCAGGTAGTCGGGCTGGTAGTTGAGCGGCGTCTCGCCGGTGCTGCTTTTGACCGCCTGCCGCTCGTCGAAGACGTTCTGGACGTTCAGCTGCAGCTGCGTGCCCTTCAACCACGGCGCGGCCTTCATCAGGCCGGGCCGCTGGCCCAGATCGGTGGAGAACTCGAGGTTCACCGTCGTATAGGGCTCGAAGGTCAGGTCCGTGCCGCCGGTCCCGCCGTCGATGCGGCTGCCGCCGCGCCAGTTGAAGGTCAGCGCCGCGCCATTGCCGTCCTTGAACACCCGCGCGAAGCCCTGCAGCTCGTCGCGCCGCGTGCCGCTGGTCTCCAGCTGGTCGATGACCGGCAGGCCGGGGCGAACCTCGATCTCGTCCTGGAGGCGATGCAGGTAGTTGAAGCCAAGCAGGATCCGGCCCTGCCCCGGCTGCATGCGGAAGCTGTTGGGTCCGCCGGCGCCGCCGCGCATCACGACCGGAGCGCCAGGACCGCCCGGGCCCCCGCCAGGGCCGCGCCCGCCGCCGGGACCGATCATCATCGGACCGCCGCCAGGCCCCCGAGGTCCGCCACCCGGTCCGCCGCCACCGGGGCCGCCTGGTCCACCGCCGCCGGGGCCACGCGGGCCGCCGCCGATCGGCGCGGTCGGTTTCCCGAAGGCGAAGCTGTAGAACATGTTCAGGCGGAAATCGCGCCGCTCGGTGCGGCTGAAATTCAGCGCCCGGGCGTCCAGGGCGATCAGCTGGCCTGAGCCGTCGCGGGTGAACCGGCCCGGCAGGGCGGCCTCCAGCTCAGGCGTGATGCTGGGAAAGCCGCTGATGGCGTCATCGGTGCGGCTCCAGACATAGTTGGCGTACAGGAACAGGTCGCGTTCCTTGAACGGCTTGAGATTGATCCCGAAGCGCGCCACCTGGCGGGTGTCGGCCGACAGCCCCGGATTGCCGCCGGTGACCCGGGTGATCAGCACCGTCTGGCCGGTCGAGAAGTCGAACACCGGCACATTCGGCGTCGAGACGATCGGGTCGTTGAGCTGGCCGATATCCGGCGCACCGCGCTCCTGGCTGTAGCTGACCGACAGGTTGAGCGGATCCCAGAACGACCAGTTCGCCCCGCCACCGACGTTGAACAGCCCGCCGAAATCCGAGGCCTCATAGTAGTCGGCGTTGGCGTTGACCGACAGGTTGCCGAGCAGGCCCAGCGGCCCCTCGTCCTTGTTGATCAGCGGCGCCGAGAGGTTGAGCTTGCCGAAATAGCGGTCGCGCGACTGCGAGCGGTCGGTCCGCACGCCCGACCGCAGGCTCTCCGAATCCAGCGAGCGGCTGTCCCAGGCGACACTGATCACCGACTGCACCGCGCCGGCCGGCAGCTGGAACAGGTCGCCGGTCAGCACCAGTTCCAGCGACAGGGTGCTGTTGACCGACTTGGAGGTGTCGTCCGGCAGCCGGGTCAGGCCGGCGGCGGCCAGGTCGCCGAACGGATTGGCGGTCGGGGAACCGGCGGTGAGCTGGCTCTGAAAGGCGGCGGCGTCCAGTCCCCGGCCGGTGCGGCTGTCGTTCTGCACCCGGCTGTAATCGCCTGACAGGGTCCAGCGCCAGTCGCCGGCGACGAAGCCGTTCACCACCACCCCGGCCTTGGCGGTCAGGGTGTCGCTGGTCCGGGTCATGCTGCCCGGCGCATCGACATAGCGGAACAGCTGCACGTCGTTGGCGAACGGCGAATAGGGGTTGGCCGACGGCAGGATCAGGCCGAGGCCCGGCAGGCCGAGGTAGGACAGCGACGAGCTGTCTTCCAGCGAGCCGCTCACCGTCGCCTGGGTCTTGGCGTTGAGGTCGTGGGCCACCGAGCCCTCGATCAGCGCCCGCTCCCGCTCGGGGGACAGGGTGCGGAAGGCGCTCAGGTCGTCGCCGCGCGCCACGCCGGCGGTCGGGCCAAAATCGGTCAGGCCCGGCGTCGTATTGCCTTGCGGCACGGCGGCGACGATCACCGTCTGGCCGGCCATCGCCGACAGGGCCGGGTCGATCTCGGCCCCGTACGGCAGGCCGGTGACGTTGCCGGTCAGGTCGTAGGGCCGGCTGCCGCCGTCGCGGACGATGTCACGCTCGGTCTCGAACAGGGCGTTCTCGTGCTCGTACTCGAGCTGCAGGTTCCAGCGGTCGCCCTTGGCGACACGGAAGTAGCTGCCGCCGATCTCGACGTTCTCCGAGCCGCCCTGCATCGGCCCCTGCAGCTCCAGCCGCGACGAGGTCTGTTGGAACGTCGGCTTCAGGACGATGTTCATGACCTTCTGGTCGGCGGGGTAGCCGTAGGACAGCGCCACTTCCTCGGGCAGAATCTCGGTGCGTTCGATGGCTTCGGTGGGGATGCTGCGCACCTCCTGGAAGCCGGAGGTGCGGCGGCCGTTGAGCAGCACGATCGGCTGGCCGCCGCCCCGTCCCCGCGACGACTGGGTCAGCGACGACAGCCGCTCCATCAGCTCGCCGACGTTGTTGGCCCCCAGCGCCTTGATGTCCTCCTCGCCCAGGGTCACTTCCGGCTCGATGTCGACCTCGACGCTGCCGCGCGGGCGCACGCTCGTCACCTGGACGGCGTCGACGTCACCCTCTTCCTCTTCGGTCAGAGGAACGGCGGCCGGGTCCGGCTCGGGCGCGGGCGGCGGCCCAGGCGGCGCAGTCGTCTGGATCATGCCGGCCGCCAGCGCGGTCAGCAGGGTGGCGGCAAGCGTCATCGCGTGTCGTTACTCAAAACGGGAGGAGTGTCGGGCTGGCCGCAATACCCCCGCCAGCCGACATTGCAAATCCCCATAGCCTTGCGGCTAGATTGAGGCGGAGTTTTGCACTCCCGTAACGCGAATCAGCGGCTGCCCTACCAGCGTTTGGCCACCGTGGCGCCGAAGGTGCGCGGCGCGTTGTAGGTGCGGAAACCGACCCCCAGGGAGCCCAGGTTCGTTCCCTGCACCACGTACTGCTCGTCCGTCAGGTTCTTGCCCCACAGGCTGAACGACCAGCCGGCCTCTGAGGCCACACCGATCCGCCCGTCGAAGGTCCAGTAGCTGTCCTGCTGCAGCAGCGGATCGTTGAGCGCGTCCTTGTACAGGCTATCGGAATAGCGAGCCCCGCCCTGCAGTTGCAGGCTCCAGTCGCCGCCGAGCGCGATCTCATAGGCCCCCGAGGCATTGAAGGTGACTTCCGGGGCGTTGGGCAGGCGGTTGCCGGCCGGAACCACCCCGGCGGTCGCGGTGAATTCGCCCAGCTCCGCCTCCAGCAAGCCCAGGCCCAGCTGCAGGGTCAGACCGTCGACGGCCGGCGGTCGCCAGGTCAGGTCGGCGTCCAGGCCGGTGATCTTGGCCTCATCGACGTTGCCCAGCCGCTGGATCGGCAGCCCTCCGGAGGTGTCGCGGATGAAGGTCTGCACGTCGCTGTAGTCGTAATGGAAGACGCTGGCGGCGACCTGCACCCCGCCGCCGAGCCGGGCCTTCACCCCCGCCTCGTAGGCGACCAGGGTCTCCGGGTCATAGGGCTGCAGCTGGGCGTTGGTGGTGGTCACGCCGGAGAAGAAGCCGCCCGACTTCACCCCCTGGCTGACCAGGCCGTAGACCAGCACATCATCCGACGGCTTCCAGTTGAGGCCCAGCTTCCAGGACCAGTTGGTGTCGGAGATGGTCTCGTCGATGAACGACAGGCGGATCGGCCCGGCCCCGCAGGGCGCGCCGCTGAGCGCGCTGCCCGGGCACAGCGGCACGAGGTCGTCGGTGCCGCCCTGGTAGCTCTTCTCCTCCCAGGTGTAGCGCAGGCCGGCGACCAGGCTCAGCGTCGGGGCCAGGGTCCATTCGCCATGGCCGAACAGGGCGGCCGATTCGGTGTCCTGGTTGCCGAAGCTGTAGGTGCGGGTGTTGAACAGGTCCTCGAAGAAGCCGGGGTTGGCCGTCTCGACCGTATCCGAGGAATAGAAGGCCCCGACCAGCCAGGTCAGCCGATCGGTGTCGCCGGCCAGGCGCAGTTCCTGCGAGACCTGGCGGATATCGTCGTCCTGGATGAAGTCCAGCTGCCGCAGCGGCGTGGCGTCGGTGTCGATGTAGAAGCTGCGCTCGAAGTCCTGGTAGCCGGTGACCGAGGTCAGGGTTGCGAAGCCCAGGTCCCACTCGGCCCGCAGGGTCGCGCCCCACTGGTCGATGTCGTAGAAATTGTCGCCCGACCAGTCGCCCTTGAAGGGGTCGCCGTCGGGGTCGCGGTAGCCGAAGAAGTCGGTGCAGCGCGGATCGCCCGGGCAGGTCACGGCCGGCGACAGGGCCGAGGGGAAGACCCCCATGAACTCGCCCTGCCCCATCTCCGAGCGCACCCGCTGGCCCTCGAGCTTCAGGGTCACGTCGGCGTTGCCGGCCGCCCAGCGGGCCTGGGCCCGGCCCATCCAGACGTCGCGGCGCCCGATGTCGCGGTTCTGCACCCGGTTGAACCAGTAGCCCTCGTCCTGGCCGATGGTCTTGGCCGCGAAGCGCAGGGCGAAGCTGTCGCTGACCGAGATGTTGACCATCCCCTCGGCCTCATAGCTCTCGTAGTTGCCGATGCCGGCCGCCAGCCGGGCCGCGAAACCGCCGAAGCTCGGTCTGGCGGTCAGCACGTTGAGCGCCCCGGCCGTCGAGTTGCGGCCGTACAGGGTGCCCTGCGGCCCCTTCAGCAGCTCGACCCGCTCGATGTCGAAGAAGTCGAAGTTCATCTGGGCCAGCGAGGCCAGGTAGACCTCGTCGATATAGACCCCGGCGCTGGGGTTGTTGGCCGAGGAGAAGTCGTCCAGCCCGACGCCGCGGATGGTGATCACCGGCATGGCGCCCGGCACCTGTTCCTTGACGTCGACGTTGGGGGTCAGGTTGGTCAGGTCCTTGACCTGCTCGACCCGCCGGGTCTGCAGCGTCTCGGCCCCGGCCACGGCCAGGGTGCCGCCGACGTCGTAGACGCTCTGCTCGCGCTTCTGGGCGGTGACGGTGATCTCGTCGACCAGCTCGCCCTCCGGCGCCGGCGGAGGCGTCGACTGGGCGAAGGCGGCGCCGGCCGCCGTTAAAGCCAGGCTGATGGCGGTGGCGCCGAACAGGGCGCGACGAATCCTTTGGCTGTTCATCCCCAAATCCTCCCTGCCGCAGCCCCCGGTCGTTCGCCGGATTTCAACACTGCGGTATGTGGGGATAACGACACGACGGAAACCGCTTGTCAAATTTTTCGACACTGACGTATGTTGGTTGCATCAACCGTCGAGTTCCCCGACCCTCAGGCCATGGCCCCTCGCACCACCCCCGCCCGCAAGACCGCCGCGCCGTCCGCCGGCAAGGTCACCGCCAAGCGCAACCTCAAGCGCGAGGCGCTCCTGGCCCACGCCACGCGGCTGTTCAATCTGCGGGGGATCGCGGCCACGTCGCTGTCGGACATCGCCGAGGAACTGGGGCTGACGCGGGCCTCGCTCTACTACTACGTGGACGACCGCGATGAGCTGGTCTTCCAGTGCTACCAGCGCGCCTGCGACCAGACGGCCGAGGACCTGGCCCTGGCCTCGACCGACGCCGAAGACGGCTACGGCCGGGTGCTGGCCTTCGTGGCCCGCGCCACCGATCCGGCCCGGCCCGCGACCGCCGTGCTCAGCGAGCTGCCCTTCCTGGCCGAAACTCACCGGCTGGCCATCGACGCCGCCGCGCGCCGCAACGCCGTCCGGCTGGAAGAGCTGATCGAGGGCGGCATCGCCGACGGCTCCCTGCGCCCCTGCGACGCCCGCGTCATCGCCCAGGTCCTCATCGGCATCCTCAGCTGGACTCAGCTGTCGCCCCACTGGGTCGGCGGCGCCGACGGCCGCGCCTACCGCCGCCGGGTGCGGGCCGACCTGCACCAGCTGCTGTCGATGGGCACCTCCACGGCCGGGATCACCCCGCCCTGCCCGGTCGACGCCGACAGCTTCCTGCCCGGCCGCTTCAACGCCTTCGACCGCGCCGAGGCGGCCGAGATGAAGACGGCCCAGCTGGTCGCCACCGCCTCGCAGCTGTTCAACCGCCAGGGCATCGAAGCCACCTCGCTCGACGACATCAGCGCCGCCCTGGGGGCGACCAAGGGCGTCGTCTACCACTACATGCAGGACAAGACCGACCTGGTGCTGCGCTGCTACGAGCGGGCCTTCGACCTCTACGAGGGCTTCGTGGCGGCGGCCCAGAAGGTCGGAACCGACGGCCTGTCGCGCAGCCTCATCGGCGTCCACCTCAACGCCCAGGCCCAGGCCGGCGCCCTGTCGCCGCTGATGCCCCAGGCCGGCATGGAGGCCCTGCCGTCGCAGACCCGCGACGCCCTGACCCGCCGCGCCAAGGCCCTGCGCGTCCGCTTCGCCGCCTGGCTGCGCCAGGGCGCCGCCGACGGCTCCTGCTTCCCCTGCGACGTGGTCATCCGCTCGCAGGTCGGGGCCGGCGCCTTCGGCTGGCTGCCCAAGTGGATCACGCCCCAGGACGCCGCCCGGCCGCGCGCGCTGGCCGACGAGATCAACCGTTTCTTCGCCCTCGGTCTGAAAGCGAGACAGCCATGATCGACGCCCAAACCCTTCCGATCGCCGGAACCGTCGCGCCTGGGTTCGAGGCCGTGCGCGAGGCCTTCGTCGCCAACTTCCAGGCGGAAGAGCCCTACCGCGAAGTCGGCGCCTCGCTCTGCGTCTATCATCAGGGCAAACCGGTCGTGGACCTGTGGGGCGGCTGGCGCGACGCTGGGCGGCGCACGGCCTGGACCGCCGACACCCTGGCCAACGTCTGGTCGACCACCAAGGGCGTCACCGCCATCGCCCTGGCCAAGCTGGTGGACCAGGGCCTGATCGACTACGCCGCCCCGGTCGCCCGCTACTGGCCGGAGTTCGCGCAGGCCGGAAAGGGCGAGATCACCGTGGCCCAGCTGCTCTCCCACCAGGCCGGCCTGCCCGGCTTCGAGCTGCCGATGCCGCTGGAGGAGTTCTACGACTGGGAGATCGTCACCAGCCGGCTGGCCGCCCAGGCTCCGATGTGGCCGCCGGGGACCAGGAACAGCTACCACGCCATGACCTACGGCTTCCTGGCCGGCGAGCTGATTCGGCGGGTCAGCGGCCAGTCGGTCCACGACTATCTGGAGCGGGAGGTCGCCGGTCCGCTCGGCGCCGACATCCACATCGGCCTGGCCGAATCGGAGGAGCACCGGGTGGCGCCGCTCATCGCCCCCCTCGTCGCCGCCCCCTTTGACCCGGACATGCCACCCGAGGCCCTGGCCGCCGTGGCCAATCCCAACATGGAGCCGACCCTGCCCAACGACCGGGCCTGGCGCGCCGCCCAGATCCCGGCCGGCAACGGCCAGGCCACGGCCCGGGGCCTGGCCCGCCTCTACGGCGCGGTCGCCCATGGCGGGACGCTGGGCGGCGTGCGGCTGATGAGCGCGGAGACCATCGCCAGGATGACCACCGTCCAGACCCAGAGGGTCGATCTGATGTTCGGCATCGCCCCCTTCTGGGCCATGGGCCTGATCGTCAACGACGCCGGCATCTACGGCCCCTTGAAGACCACCTTCGGCCATTCCGGCTGGGGCGGCTCCTTCGGCTGCGCCGACGTCGGGGCCGACGTCTCCATTGGCTATGTCATGAACCAGATGGGCCCGCAGCTCAGCGGAGATCCCCGCGCCACCGCCCTTTGCGAGGCCGTCTTCGCCGCCTTGTGAGGCCTCGGAAATTTACCACTCGTTAACCATAAAAGCCGAGCTTCCTCCCGTCTTCCTTGAAGACACCCCACCATCACCGACTTTGAACAGCCCGGCCTCACCGCCGGGCTTTTTTTTCCGCCCGCAACCGCTTGCACCGGCCCGGCGCCCGGTCTATACGCCCCCTCCTCCAACGGTGATGTTCCTCGGTAGCTCAGTTGGTAGAGCAGTCGGCTGTTAACCGACTTGTCGCAGGTTCGAGTCCTGCCCGGGGAGCCATCGCCTTTCGTACGCTAGGGCGCGCTGCTGCGTACCAGCGGACGATAAATCCCTACGCCACGATTCGCTTCGCTCCTGCTGGCGTTGCCAATGTCGGGCCGCGAAACCGACGACGGGCATAGGATAGCGACAGGGACTATCGTCACACGCGCAGGAGACTGGCCGGTCGAGACGCTCAGGCGCTATTCAGCGCGGCCAGGAACTCAGCCGGCGATTGGCCGCCGCTCACGGACACATGGTCGTCGATCAGGAAGTGCGGCACGCTCCGGATGCCGCGCGCATGCGCTTCGGCCTGGTCCGCCTCGACATCGGAGGTGAAGCGGTCGCCGCTCAGGATGTCCGCAACGCTCGGTTCGCCGAGCCCGGCCTCGACCGCGAGGCGCAGGAGCGTGTCCCGATCGAACAGGTTGGCGTGCTCGGAGAAGTAGCCTCGGTGGAAACGCTCGATCAACGCCTTCTGCTTGCCCTCGGCGCGAGCCAGATGAAGGAGCCGATGGGCATCCAGCGTGTCGCCCGCCAGCGTATTCTCGAGATCGTAGGTGATGCCCTCCTCGGCCGCCACCTGCGAGACTTGCTTCAGGATCGGCGCAGCCTTCTGACCCCGGCCGAACTTGTGGGCGATGTGTTCGTCCACGCTGTGCGGCGCGATGCCAGGCATCAGCCGATACGAGCGATAGACAACTTCGACCCGGTCACGGCCGGCGGATTGCTCGCAGGCCTTGCCGAAGCGGCTGATGCCGATGGGGCAGATTGGGCAGATCACGTCGTGCCAGATTTCGACCGTCAGCGCGTCCGTCCTGGTTTGAACCTTGTCCAGCATGGCGCGGTCCTCACGAGAAAGCGGCGACAATGACGTCGCGGAGCGCGCGGGGCTTGCGGCCGGTGATCAGTTCAAAATGGCCGGTGACGATGTCGTAGGCGTGCCCGACCATGCCCTGCTTGACCTGGACGAGGAAGTCCACGATCGGCGCGGGAAGACCCGCTTGCGCCATGCCACCACGGAACTGGTCCTCGGTGACAATCGCGAAGCCAAGCGGCTTGCCAGTGACCTCGGCAACGATCGCCGCTTTCTCTGCGCCGGTGAGGCGCTCGGGCCCAGTAATGTCGTAGATCGCACCCGCATGGCCGCCGCTGACCAGCACGGCGGCAGTGGCCGCCGCTAAGTCCTCGCGCGCCACAAAGCCGGCCGATTCCTGGCCGAGGCCGATCAGCGCGCCGCTGGCGATCAGTATTTGCGCCTCCTGGGCGACGACCTCCGCGTAGAGGTTCATGCGCAGGATGGTCCAGCTTGCCGCAGCGCGGACCAGATGTTGCTCGGCGACCCAGAAATCGACGTGCATCGACGGCGCAGGAAGGTCCTTCGTACCCGCGTTCGACACCAGGACGATGTGCTTCACGCCTGCCTCCACCGCCGCGTCGATCGCCGTCACGAACTGCTTCGCCCGCGCGCCGGGCTCGACATCGACGCTCGGGACGAGGACGACGGCGTCGAGAGCCTGATAGGCCGCTGCAAGGCTGGCCGGCTGATCATAGTCGCCGAACCGGCCTTCTGCCGGGGCCTGGATGTTTTCCGGGCTGCGCGAGATGCCGACGACGCGGTGACCGGCGTGGCTGGCGATCAGATTCTCAACGATTGCTTTGCCGAGCTGACCGCTCGCTCCGCTGACTCCAACTTGCATTGCCGTGACTCCTTGAAGTACAAAATGTTCGTCACGAACTTAATGTTCTTGGAAGGGGCCACAAGAATGCACACGGTTGATCGTCACGATCATCGATGTTCGTTGGTCGGCCGGCCCCGAACGCCGTAGACGAGCAGAGAGGGTTTTGCTCATGACCACCCCGAAAGCTGGGCAGCCGACTCTCGCCGAGCTCGGCGAAGAGGGTCAGGCCGAGTGCCGCGCCATCATCCAGATCCTTGATCGGGTCGGCGACAAATGGGCGATCATGGTGATCGGCGCGCTGGCCAACGGGCCGGTGCGCTTCAACGCCATGTTGCGTGCCATCATCGGGGTTTCGCACCGGATGCTGACCCTCACACTACGCGGGCTTCAGCGCGACGGACTGATCGTTCGCCGGGCTTTCCCGACGATCCCGCCGAAGGTCGAGTATGAGCTGACGCCGCTAGGGCGCTCGCTCATCGATCCTCTCTGGAACCTGGTCGGTTGGGTCCAGACCAACCAGGTAGCGATCGAGACTGCGCGAGCCGAGTTCGACTCCCAAAAGGAGGACTGACTGTGAACACGACATCGCAAGCCGGGTGGGCGGAAGGCCAAGGCCCGATTGACATCAAGGCTTCCAAAAATGCTATTTTTTCAATCGCTTAGCAATATGTCTAGACATATTCACCGCCCCTGAAGGCCCTCGCCGAGGTCCCGACCCGAGGCGTGGGTCGCCGCGGCGCGTTTTCGACCCACAAACCCCGCGCCTCGACCAACACAGCGACCCACGCCGCGGGCTGCAATCCTGCCCCCCTGACCAACGCAAAAGCCCACGGAACAACGGGTTTGAACCGACTCCAGGGCGGTTCGACCAGCGCGCGCTTTTTTGTGGGTCGGGCGCGCGGCGGTATAATGGTCGCCGCTTCGATAAACCGCCCCATGGACGCGGGGTCGCCGCCGTTTCGCCAAGGCGGCGGAATCCGGCTATGCCGGCCAACATCGACCAGACCGGGAGCCAGCCCTGATGCATGCCGTTGGAGCGTTCGAGCTGGTGCTGGGGCTGCTGGCGCTGATCGTCGCCCTCCACTGGCTGGCGCTCAAATTCAGGCTGCCCCCCTGCACCGCCCTCCTCATCGGCGGCGGCGTGCTGGCCTTCGCGCCGGGGCTGCCGTCGGTCTCGCTCGATCCCGAGCTGGCGCTGGTGCTCTTCCTGCCGCCCCTCTTGATGGACGGCGCCTATTCCACGGCGCTGGGGCGTTTTCGCCGGCATCTGCCGGGCATCCTGTCGCTGGCGGTGGGGGCCGTGGTCTTCACCACCCTGACCGTCGGGGTCGTCGCCCATTGGCTGGTCCCCAGCCTGCCCTGGGCCGCCTGCTTCGCGCTGGGCGCCATCGTCTCGCCGCCGGACGCGGTCTCGGCCAGGGCCGTGCTGAAGGACATCACCCTGCCCCGCCGCCTGAGCGCCCTGCTCGAAGGCGAAAGCCTGCTGAACGACGCCACCGGCCTGATCCTGTTCCGCTTCGCGGTCGCCGCGACCCTGAGCGGCGTCTTCAACGCCGGCCAGGCGGTGGGGAGTTTCGCCGTCGTCGCCATCGGCGGCGTGGCCGTCGGCCTGGCGGTCGGCGCGGCCTGGGTCTTCCTGGCCAAACACCTGCGCAACCGGACCCTGGCGGTCGTCGCCACCGCCCTGCTCTGCTGGTCAGCCTATCTGGCGGGAGAAGCGGTCCATGTGTCGGGGGTGATCGCCACCGTCTCCGCCGGGCTGGTGATGGGCTGGTATCAGCATGTGATCTTCTCCGCCCAGGTCCGGCTGGTCGGCAATTCCTTCTGGCATGTGCTGGTGTTCGTGCTGGAAGCCATGGTGTTTATCCTGATCGGCTTCTCCCTGCGCGACATGATCGAGCGGCTGGGCGGCATCGGCGCCGTGCCGGTCTCGATGCTCTACACGGCGCTCGGCGTCATCGCGGCGGTCGTCGTCGCCCGCTTCGTCTGGATCCTCGGCTCCGACACCCTCATCGCCCTGGGCCGCAAGGTCGGCTTCAAGCGGCTCAACCCGCTCGGCTGGCGGCAGGCGACGGTTCTCGGCTGGGCCGGCATGCGGGGCGTGGTGACCCTGGCGGTGCCGCTGACCCTGCCCGTCGACATGCCGGGACGCGACCTGATGCTGCTCTGCGCCTTCGCCGTCATCTTCGCGACGGTGGTGGTGCAGGGCTCCAGCCTGGGTTGGCTGATCCGCCTGGTCCGGCCGGTCGACGAGGAGCCGCCGGCCAGGATGGCCATGCCGGCCGCCGAGGCCGCCATGGCCCGCGCCCGGCTGGCGATGGTCGAAAAGCTGGCCTACGCGCCGGATGGCGCGCTGCTGCATCCCCAGATCCTCGAGGATCACCGCAAGCGGGCCGGCTACATGGAGCGCTATGCGCAGAACGCCGCCGAGGCCATGGAAATCCTGCGCCCGCATTTCGACGTCCTGCTCGGGGCCATCGCGGCGGCGCGAGCCGAGCTGATCCGCGTCCATCGGGCCGGACTGATCGAAGACGAGGTGCTCCATGAACTGGAGCGCGACCTCGATGTGGAAGAGATGGGAATCACGCTCCAGCGGGGTGAGTAGGCGGCCCGCCAGCCAGCTGGCTCACCGCGACCAGCAGGTCGTCGCCGGACAGCGGTTTGGCCAGGGTGGCGTCGGCGCCGACCATGCTGGCCACCTTCAGGATGTCGAAGTCGGCGAAAGCCCCGCGGCCGGAAATGGCCAGGATGCGCACGGCCGGCCACCGCTGCTTCACCGTGCGGATCAGTTCGACGCCGTCCCGCTCGGGCATCAGCATGTCGGTGACGATGATGTCCGGCACGCGGAGCGTGATCATCCGAAGGGCGTGGCCGCCATCCGTGGCCTCGTCGGCCGCGTGGCCACCACCACGCAGGGCGCGACAACAGGCGAAGCGGAACGCCGCATCGTCATCAACCACAAGTACGAATGCCATCGCTTTCCCGAATCCCGACAGTGGGCCGACTGTCTGGTAGGCGACACAGGCTGGCGACGCTAGCGGCTAAAGCCCAATTTGGGTTGTTTATTCCGCCTTCAGGCCGCGTTGTCCAGATCTTCGACAGGGGCTCGCGCAGCCTGCGATGTCTTCCACCAATCGCCGATGGCGTCGATCAAGGGAACGAGGCGGCGGCCCGCGTCGGTGAGGCGTCGACGGCTTGCCGGCGCCACAGACCCGGCGACGCCTAGCCGCCTGCCTTGCGGTAATCCTCCTCCGCCGCCTCGACGGCTGCCTCGGCCTTGGCCAACATCCGCTCCACCCGCGCCTGCCCGGCCGCCAGGGCCTCGCGCGCGGCCTCCACCGCCGTTTCGAGATCGGCCAGCCGGCGCTCCCCCTCGTTCCGGGCCGCGTCCAGCGCCGCCCGCGCCTTATCCAGCCTGACCCGGCTCGGCGCCTTGCGGGACTTCGGCCCCTTCGAGGCCGCCGCCAGCGCGCCCGACCAGTCGCTGTCCGCTGGCCCGGCGGTGAACCGGCCGCCGGTCTTGGGTCGTTTCAGCGGCACGCCGGGCTGGGCGTTGGCCGCCTCGACCAGCTCCGGCTCCCTGGTCAGCCCGGCCAGTCCCTGGGCGAACAGGTTCTGATGCAGGCCGAACGCCTCCAGCGCCGCGGTCTGGTTCGGGGCGGCGACGATCCACTGGTTCAGGCCGTCGATCTCGGCGGTATAGGTGCGCAGCGCGCCCTTGGGTCGCGGACCGGTCATGCCAACCTAACGTCGCCGGCGACCGGCCGTTCACGACCCGCGCCGCCGGCCGCGACTCCGCGTAGGGTTTGGAGCCATGCACCACCACAGCAGACCCCTGCGCGCCTTGGCGATCGGCCTGTCGACCCTGGCGGGGTTTATCGACGCCGTCGCCTTTCTCGACGTCGGCGGCTTCTTCGTCTCCTTCATGAGCGGCAACTCCACGCGGCTGGGCGTCGGCCTGGCGATCGGGTCCGGAGCGGCCGCGACGGCGGCGGCGCTGATCGCCGCCTTCGTGACGGGGGTGACGGTCGGGTCCCTGCTCGGCCAGCTGGCGGGGGTCCGCCGGCGGCTGGTCCTGCTGCTGTTCATCACCCTGGTGCTGGCGGCCGCGGCCTTAGCCAGGGCCGTCGTTCCCCCGATCGCCGCCGCGCTCGTGCTGGCCCTCGCCATGGGCGCGGCCAACGCCGCCTTCGAGCGGGACGGCGAGGTGACCTTTGGCGTCACCTACATGACCGGCGCCCTGGTCAAGCTGGGCCAGCGGATCGCCCTGGCCCTGCGGGGCGGCGACCGGCTGGCCTGGCTGCCCTATCTGCTGCTTTGGAGCGGCCTGGCGGCGGGCGGCCTGTGCGGCGCCCTCGCCTACGGCCGGATCGGCTTCGGGGCGGTCTGGATCGCCGCGGCGGCAAGCGCCCTGCTGGCCCTGGCCGCCCAGTTGATCGACCGGCGGGCCGAGGCTCAGTCCACGGGCACGGTGTAGTTCAGCGCCAGCCTGCCGCCGTCCGGATACAGGGTCTGGCCGGTGAAGTAGCTGCCGTCCTCGCCGGCCAGGAAGACCGCCACCCTGGCGATCTCCTCAGGCTCGCCGATCCGCTTCAGCGGCGTGCGGGCCAGGACGCCCTTGGCCGCGTCCGGGCTGGTCATGACGCCCTTGAGGATGTCGGTGGCGATGGTCCCTGGCCCGATGGCGTTGACGCGGATGCCGTGCGGCGCGAGGCCCAGGGCCATGGCCTTGGTCAGCTGGTTCATCGCCCCCTTGCTGGTCACGTAGGCCAGCTGGGTGGGGATGGCGACCACGGCGTTGATCGAGCTGATGTTGACGATCGAGCCCTTCAGGTTCGCCGCCACCATGCCCTGGGCAACCGCCTGGCCGATGACGAAGGCGCCCCGGATGTTGATCGACATCACCCGGTCGAAGTCGGCCAGGCTGGCGGTGAGGATGTCGCCCGGGGCGACGATGCCGGCGTTGTTGACCAGCAGGTCGATGGGGCCGATGGCCTCGGCGGCCTTGGCGACGGCGGCGAGCGCGGCGTCCGCGTCGCTGACGTCACAGGCCAGGCCGACCGCCTTGCGCCCGGTCTCGGCCGCCAGGGCCCGCGCCGCCGCGTCGGCCGCCGCGCCGTCGATGTCGAGCAGCACCACGTCGGCGCCCTCGCGGGCGAAGGCCTGGGCGATGGCCAGGCCGATGCCATGAGCGCCGCCGGTGACCAGGGCTTTGCGTCCGATGAGTTTCACTACCAGGCTCCGACGTTGGGCATTGAGGACCAGGGTTCGGCGGGCGCCAGGCGCTCGCCCTTCTGCAACAGTTCGATGGAGATGCCGTCCGGCGAGCGGACGAAGGCCATATGGCCGTCGCGCGGCGGCCGGTTGATGGTCACCCCGCCGTCGGCCAGCCGCTGGCAGGTGGCGTAGATATCGTCGACCGCATAGGCCAGATGGCCGAAGTTGCGGCCGCCCTGGTAGTCCTCCGGGTCCCAGTTGTGGGTCAGCTCGACCATCGGCGCCTTGCGCTGCCGGGCCAGTTCCAGGTCGTCCGGCGCCGCGAGAAACACCAGGGTGAACCGGCCGCCCGGGTTGTCCTGCCGGCTGACCTCGGCCAGGCCCAGCTTGGCGCAGTAGAAGTCGAGAGCGGCGTCCAGGTCGGCGACCCGGACCATGGTGTGGAGGTACTGCATCGGGGCTCCTTCAGGTAACGGCGGCGCGCTGGCGGAACTGGGGTTGATCGTAGGCGCCGGTGGAAACCACCTGGCCCAGGATGTCGGCGGATTGCGCGACCTGGGCGAAGCTCAGGGTCAGGGGCGAGAAGCCGAAGCGGGCGATGTCCGGATCGCGGAAATCGCCGATGACACCCCGGGCGATCAGGGCCTGGACGATGGCGTACCCGTCGGGGTGCGAGAAGCTGACGTGGCCGCCGCGCAGGGTCGCCTCGCGCGGGGTGACCAACCGCAGGTCCGCGCCGGCCGGCCCGGCCTCGACCCGGCGGATGAAGAGGTCGGTCAGCGCCGCGGCCTTGGCCCGCAGGGCCTTCGGCCCCGCCCTGGCCGCCAGCGCCACGCCGCACTCCAGCGCGCTGACGCCGAGCACCGGCGGGGTGCCGCAGGCGAAGCGGGCGATGCCGCCGGCTGGGTCGTAGGCGTCCTGGAAGGTGAAGGGCGCGGCATGGCCCATCCAGCCCGACAGCGGCGAGATCAAGCTGTCCTGGTGCCGCCTGGCGACGAACAGGAAGGCCGGCGCCCCCGGGCCGCCGTTCAGGTACTTGTAGCCGCAGCCCACCGCCAGGTCGGCTTCGCAGCCGTTCAGGTCGACCTCCAGCACCCCGGCGCTGTGGCTCAGGTCCCAGATGACCAGCGCCCCGACCGCGTGGGCCGCCGCCGTCAGCCGGGCCATGTCTCGGATGCGGGCGGTCTTGTAGTGGGCGTGGCAGAGCACCAGCACGGCCACGTCCTCGCTGAGCGCCGCCTCGATCTCCTCGGAGGGCCGCAGCTCCAGCCGCCGCCCCTCGCCCATCGTCCGCACGGCGCCTTCCAGCATGTAGAGGTCGGTCGGGAAGTCGCCCGGCTCCGACAGGGCCACCTTGCGGCCGGGCCGGGCCTGCATGGCCGCCACCGCCAGCTTGTAGAGGTTGGCCGAGGTGGAATCGGCGACGATCACCTCCCCCGCCCCAGCGCCGATCAGCCCGGCGATGGCGTCGCCGACCCGGCGCGGCGCCCCGATCCAGTCGTGGTCGTTCCAGCCGCGGATCAGGCTCTGGCCCCACTCCTGCTCGACGACCTCGCGCAGCCGCGCTCGCGCCGCCTTCGGCATCGGCCCCAGCGAATTGCCGTCGAGGTAGAGCAGGCCCTCGGGAATCTCGAATTCCCCAAGCAGGCCAGCCAGCGGGTCGGCCGCGTCCAGGGCCGCAATGTCGGCGTCGGTCATCAGCTCAACTCTCGCAGCACGGCCCGCACCGGCGAGGCGTCCAGCCCGACCAGCGGCAGCGGCAGGGCGATCAGTTCATAGTCCCCCGGCAGAGGCGCGGTCAGCACCAGGCCTTCGAGAATCGCCATGCCCCGCGCCGCCACCCGGCGGTGCGCGTCCATGGTCTTGGAGGTCTCCGGATCGAGCGAGGCAGTGTCCACCCCGATCAATCGCACACCGTGGTCGGCCAACAGGTCGATGGTCTGAGGCGCGATGGCCTTGAAATCGCTGTCCCAGGTCTCGTGCGGGAAAGCCTCGTAAGTCCGCAGCAGCACCCGCGCTGGAACCCCCGCCAGCGCCGCGGCCACATCGGCTGGTTCGATTCGCGCGCCCGCGCCGCGGACGTCGATCAGCCGGCACGGCCCCAGGTAGACCGACAGGTCGACCGCCTCGGCCGTCACCCCGTCCGCGTCATAGTGAAACGGCGCATCGCCATGGGTGCCGGCGTGCACCGACTGGCTGAAGCGGCCGACATTGACCGGCGTCCCAGGCCCCATGCTCCACACCCCGCCGCTCTCGAACGGGGTGTCGCCGGGCCAGCTCGGCATGCCGGGGCGCAAGGGCTGGGTGATGTCCCACAACAGGGCGGTCATGGGATGCGCTTATGGGACGAGGAGGCCGGCTTGGGAAGCCATCCCCAAAGGGAAGCGACCTCGCCGACACACCGGCGGCGGAACCTGGACGATCCGGCGCATTCTGTCTGGAATTTCATTTGCCCGGAATGGGGGCAGACAGGTATCAGAACACTGTTCAGATTAGTCTTTGGGGATAGGCGCGCCCGTCGCGACGGTCGGTTGCGCTCATAGGGCCGGTTATGCAGATCAAACAATCTCACATCGTCGCCGCGGCGATCCTGGGCGGCGTTGTGCTGCTGTTCGTCATCGGCGGCCTGTTCAGCGCCCTCTCCGGCAAGAAACCCGACGCCAAGGCTGAAACCAAGCCGGTGGCCCTGATGGTCACCACCCGCCTGATCGAGCCCCAGCTGCGCCCCGGGGCCATCGTCCTGCGCGGCCGCACCGAGGCGGCCCGCACCGTCATCGTCCGCGCCGAGACCGCTGGCCCGGTCGCCGCCGTCCCGGCCTCGGAAGGCAGCTTCGTGCGTCGCGGCGCCATCCTCTGCCGCGTCTCGGTCGACGCCCGCCAGGCCTCCCTCGACCAGGCCCGCGCCAACCTCAAGTCCCGCCAGCTGCAGAAGGAGGCCAGCGCCCGTCTGGCCGCCCAGGGCTACCGCTCCCAGACCCAGGTGCTGCAGGACCAGGCCAACCTCGATTCCGCCCAGGCCGCCGTGCGCCAGGCCGAAGTGCTGCTCGAACAGGTCAATATCCGCGCCCCGTTCAGCGGCGTCTTCGACCGCCGCGAGGCCGAGGTCGGGACCTATCTCGCTCCCGGCGGCGCCTGCGGCACCATGCTGGAGCTGGATCCGCTGGTCATCGTCGCCGACCTGGCCGAGAGCCAGATCGGCAAGGTCCGCGTCGGCGAAAGCGCCACCGCCACCCTGACCACCGGCGAAGTCCTGAGCGGCCGCATCCGCTTCGTGGCCCGCGACGCCGATCCCCAGACCCGCACCTACCGGGTCGAGGTCGTCGCCTCCAATCCCAGCTCCCGCGCCCGTTCCGGCCTGTCGGCCGACGTCCGCATCGCCACCCCGGCCGCCTCCGCCCACCGCCTGCCCTCCTCGGCCCTGGTGCTGGGCTCGGACGGCCGTCAGGGCGTCCGCTACGTGGTCGGGGCCGGCCAGGTGGCCTTCGCCCCCGTCGAGGTGCTGGAGCAGATGCCGGACGGCATCTGGGTCAGCGGCCTTGAAGGCCCGATCCAGCTGATCATCGCCGGCCAGGCCTTCGTCAGCGAAGGCCAGACCGTCCGCGTCAAGGCCGAAGGCGCGCCCGCCGCGCCGGTGGCCACGCCTGTGAAGGCCGCCCGCCCATGATCTCCGCCCTGATCCATGCCGCCATCCGGCGGCGCAAGGTGGTGCTGGGGGTCGCGGCGGTGCTGTCGATCTTCGGCCTGGTCACCTATCTCAACCTGCCGCGGGAATCGAACCCCGACATCCCGGTGCCCTTCGTCAGCATCCAGGTGCCCTACCCCGGCGTCTCGCCGGAAGACGCCGAGCGCCTGCTGGTCCGCCCGCTGGAGACCGAGCTTCAGTCCCTCGAAGGGCTGAAGGAGATGAACGGCGTGGCAGTGCAGAACGCCGCCCTGATCTACCTGGAGTTCGACCCGTCGTTCGACGTCGACAAGGTGCTGCAGGACGTCCGCGCCAAGGTCGACATGGCCCGCGGCCGCTTCCCGCCCGACGCCGAAGAACCGATCATCAGCGAGAACAACGTCAACGACGACCCGTTCATCGGCATCATGATGTACGGCGCCGCGCCCGAGCGGACGATGTTCCAGACCGCGCGCGAACTGCAGGACCGTCTCGAAACCCTGCCCGGCGTGCTGCGCACCGATCTCGGCGGCAGTCGCGAGGAGGTGCTGGAAGTCACCATCGACCCGGCTCGCATGCAGGCGGCCAACGTCAGCGCCAGTGAACTGGCCCAGGTCATCGGCCGCAACAACCAGCTGATCCCGGCCGGCAACCTGCGCACCAAGGACACCGAGTTCGCGGTCAAGATCCCCGGCGTCGTCGAGGAACCGGCCGACATCCTGGCCCTGCCGATCAAGCGCAACGGCGACCGGCTGATCACGGTCGGCGACATTGGCGAGGTGCGCCGCACCTTCAAGGACCCCGGCCGCATCACCCGCTTCAACGGCCAGCCGACCTTCTCCATCGACGTGGTCAAGCGCTCGGGGGCCAACATCCTCGACAGCGTCAAACAGGTGCGGGCCGCCGTCGCCGAGGAGCAGAAGCGCTGGCCGGGGACGATCCAGGTCGCCTACACCTTCGACGAAAGCGAGTTCATCGAGCGCAGCCTGTCGATCCTGGAAAGCGGGCTGATCATCGCCACCATCCTGGTCATGACCATCATCGTCGGCAGCCTCGGCGTGCGTCAGGGCATCATGGTCGGGCTGTCGATCCCGGTCTGCTTCATGATCGGCTTCCTGCTGCTGCAGGCCTTCGGCCTGACGCTCAACATGATGGTCATGTTCGGCCTGGTGCTGGCCGTCGGCATCCTGGTCGACGGGGGCATCGTCGTCGTCGAATACGCCGACCGCAAGATGGCCGAGGGCATGCCCCGCGAGGAGGCCTTCGCCGCCGCCGGCACCCGCATGTTCTGGCCGGTCGTCAACGGCACCCTGACCACCCTCTGCGCCTTCGTGCCGTTCCTGTTCTGGAACAGCATCCCGGGCAAGTTCATGAGCTTCCTGCCCATCACCCTGATGATGGTGCTGTCGGCCTCGATCTTCGTCGCCCTGATCTTCACCCCGGCGCTGGGCTCGCTCATGGGCCGCAAGCAGGGCGTCGACCTCCATCACCTGGAGGAGATCCGAAAGTCGGAACATGGCGATCCGCGCCAGATGGACGGCTTCATGGGCTGGTACGCTCGCATCCTCTGGTGGTCGGGCCACCACCCCTTCCGGGTGACCGGGGCGGCGCTGGTGGTCATGGCCATCATCCTCGGCCTCTTCATGAGCCAGAAGCACCGCACCGAATTCTTCCTGGACCAGGATCCGGAATACGCCGCCGTCTACGTCAAGGCGCGCGGCAACCTGACGCCGGAGTCCGCCAACATCCTGGTCGGCCAGGTCGAGAGACGGCTGGACGGCATCAAGGGCATCAACTCGGTCTATGTCTCGGCCGGCAAGATGGGCAGCGGCGGCTTCGGCGGCCCGCCCGCCGACTCGGTCGGCCGCATCCAGATCGATTTCGTCGACTTCGAGGAGCGCAAGGAACTGGGCGTCCGCGGCCAGGACATCGCCGACGAGATCCGCAAGCGGGTCGCCGACATGCCCGGCGTGCTGACCGAGGTGCGCCTGCCCCAGGGCGGCCCGCCGCAGGGCAAGGACGTCCAGGTCGAGCTTCGCGGCCCCGACCCGGCCCCCCTCAACCGCGCCGCCGACATGATCAAGGCCAAGCTGGCCGCCGATCCCCAGCTGATCGAGCAGGAGGACAACCGCGCCTCCCCCGGCATTGAGCTGAACCTGACCATCGACCGCGCCGCCGCCGGCCGCTACGGCGTCGACGTGTTGTCGGTCGGCCAGGCCGTGCAGTTCGTCACCACCGGCGTGCTGGCCGGCCGCTTCCGGCCCGACGACGCCGAGGACGAACTGGACATCCGCGTCCGCTTCACGCGGGAGCACCGCAACCTCGCCGCCTTCGAGCAGCTGAAGATCACCACCCCCTTCGGGCCGGTGCCGGCCAGCTACTTCATCAAGGAAAAACCCAGCCAGCAGGTGACCAGCATCCAGCGCCGGGACGGCCAGCGCCTGGTCCTGCTGCAGGCCAACACCATCGACGGCGTCGCCGCCAACCAGAAGGTCGCCGAGCTGAAATCCTGGCTCGAGAAGGCGCCGCTCGAGAACAGCGTGCGCTGGAAGTTCAGCGGTTCGGATGAGGAAGGGGCCGACGCGGCGCGGTTCTTCATGTTCGCCATGATCGCCACCCTCTGCATGATGGCGGTGATCCTGCTGTGGCAGTTCAACAGCTTCTACGGGATCGTCGTCACGCTCTTCGCCGTCATCCTGTCGGTGTTCGGGGTGCTGCTGGGGGTGGTCGTCAACGTCGCCCACACCTTCGACTACATCTCGGTGATCATGCTCGGGACAGGGATCATCGCCCTGGCCGGGGTGGTGGTCGGCCACAACATCGTGCTGGTCGACACCTTCTACCAGCTGCGCAGGCAGGGCTACGAGCCGGACGAGGCGGCCATGCGCGCGGCCGTCCAGCGCTTCCGGCCGGTCATGCTGACCACGGTGGTGACGGTCATCGGCCTGCTGCCGCTGATGTTCCAGCTGCACCCCAACTTCCGCGGCCTGCACTTCGAGTACAAGGCGCCGGGCTCCGAATGGTGGGTCCAGCTGTCGGCCGCGGTGGTCTGGGGCCTCAGCTTCTCCACCCTGCTGACCCTGTTCCTGACCCCCGCCGCCCTGGCCGCGCCCAAGACCCTGGTCCGCCGGTTCAAGAACATCTGGCGGATGCTGTTCGGCGGCGTGCGCTGGGAAGACCGCGTGCGCCAGGGCGACGATGTGCGGATCGACCCGGAACCGGCCAACGAGGACGGCCTGCGGCCGGCGGCGGAGTAACGCGCGCTTCTGGCGCGCCCTTCTCCCGCTTGTCGGGAGAAGGTGGCCCCCGAAGGGGGTCGGATGAGGGCAGAGCGGAAGGGTGGGATTGGCATTGGCGCCGCTTCACTGACCGCGCCAAAACGCGCTCCGGCGTGACAGGCCGGCGCTGCCCTCATCCGAGCCCTACGGGCCCACCTTCTCCCGACAAGCGGGAGAAGGATCGCTGCAGCTCAGAGCGACCGCGCGCTAAACGTATCGCACGCCGCCGGGTCACCTGCCTCATACCCCGCCCGGAACCAGCGCATCCGCTGCGCCGCCGTGCCGTGGGTGAAGGCGTCCGGGACCACGCGCCCCTGCGTCTTCTTCTGGATCGTGTCGTCGCCGACCGCCGAGGCCGCGCCCAGACCGTCGGTGATGTCCTGGGCATTGAACCGAAGCCCGCCGCCGGCCTGGGTCCCGGCCCGCGCCGCCCAGACGCCGGCGTAGCAGTCGGCCTGCAGCTCCAGCCGCACGGCCCCGCTCTCCTCGCCGCGCATGCCCAGGCGCCGGGCCTTGTCCATGGCGCCTTCGAGGTTCTGCACGTGATGGCCGACCTCATGGGCGATGACATAGGCCCGGGCGAACTCGCCGCTGGCCCCGAACTTGGTCTCCAGCTCGTTCCAGAAGCCGAGGTCGAGATAGATCTTGTGATCCGTCGGGCAGTAGAACGGCCCCATGGCCGACTGGCCGGTCCCGCAGCCGGTGGGGGTCGCGACATCGTACAGCACCGCGCCGGCTGGCCGCTCGTACTGCTGGCCCGAGGCCGCGAAGATCGCCGTCCACACCTCGGTGGTCGACTGTTCGATGACATCGACGAACTGCCCGGCCTCGTCCTGCGGGGTGCCGCGCTGGCCTTCCTGGGCCGGAACCGCGCCGCCACCGGCCCCAGCCACCAGGTCCATGGCCTGCTGCGGGTCCATGTCGAAGACGAACACCCCGATCAGCACCGCCGCGATCCCGAGAATCCCGACCCCGCCGCCAATTGCCGCGCCGCCGCCCATGCCCCGCCGGTCTTCGATATTGCCGCCCCGGCGGCCGCCGCGCCATTCCATGAGGTCTTCTCCCAACCCGTGTCAGCGCACAGTGACCTCAGGAACGCGGGGGGAGCAACAGCGATCCTCAGCGAAGCGCCCTTCTCCCCCTAGCGCGCCCCGGCGCGCCCTTCTCCCGCTTGTCGGGAGAAGGTGGGCCCCGAAGGGGGTCGGATGAGGGCAGCGCCGGCTGGAGAAGATTGTCGCCTGCGCAACCCGCGCCAGAACGCGCGCAAACGGATGGGCCGGCGCTGCCCTTGTGTGTTTGCGATCTGTCATTGTGCCGATTGCGGGCGGTCGTAGCAGCGACCGCCCGCGACG